>NZ_JBHSZO010000006.1:0-193829 GCF_042663125.1 Streptomyces polyrhachis
CCAGCAGACCCACAACAAGGTCATCCGCGGCATCCACGGCGTCTGCGAGCGCGCCAACTCCCTGCTCAAGACCACCTTCAAGGCCCTGCGCCGGGTCAGTCTGGACCCCAGCCGCATCACGAAGATCGCCGCCGCAGCCCTCGTCCCGCTCCAGCTCGAGTACGACCGCACCATCTGAACGATCACGCAATGCCATGATCCGTTACTGGGAAAGGCTCAGTAGGTCCGACCGCACAGGAACCTGCGGGTCACTCCCAAGGCGCAACAAGAACCGCAGCACCATCGGCATGGCCGCGTTCATCTCCCTGATGCTGTTGAAAATGCAGTTCGTGAGCACCCGCTTGGCCTCTGGAGCGGCAACCGGATCAAGCAAGCCCTGCAGCAGCGCTGGGATCGCCGCAGGGCACTCCGGGAACTCGGACCATCGGACATCCTCACACCCCACGAGGGCGGGATGGCCATGGCCAGCAACAACCGCCTGCGGGTAATCCCGCAGGAATCGAACTATCGCCGCCTCCTTGGCTGCCAGATCAGTACTGCACACCCGCCGATCCCCCGCTCTGCAGCGAGAAGCCCAGAACTCCCCGTCACTCGCACTCTTGCGCGACCAGGGATCCACACACAAGCGTCAAGCCGCGCCCTTTCTGTTCGACTCCCCAAACGCCCACAGAAGCCGACTTGACGAGTTACGCGCCTGAGGTGTCTACCGGCGCGCCGACCTGCTGGCGGCCCGCCCGACCTGCTCGGCGCACATCACACCCGGCGGGTTCGTCCTGGACCGCCATATCGAGGTGCGGTCCGACGGCGGTGTCCTCGTCGTGGATCCGGCGACGCGCGAGGCGGTGGCGCGGGTCACCGATCAGTTCTCGCGTGCGTTGGGGGGCGCCTCGAAGCCTCGTACGGCGGAATTCGCGGCCGTCGGCCCGGTACACGGCTGATGGGCCTGGCGCGCGCACGCCGTACCGCCGTACGGCATGCGCGCGCCAGGGGTCTGTCAGCCGACCCGCGTGAGCGTCAGCGTCTGCTCGCCGGCCGTCCGGCCGCCGCCGACCGCCGAACCGCTGCTGTCGGTCCAGGCGCGGACCGGAGTGGTCTCGGCGGCGCGGCCTCCGGCGCCCGAGAGCCCGATGACTAGGCCGCTGTACCGGTTGACCAGCTTGAACGTGCCCGTCGGCGCCCCGGAGACATCCTTGCCGGGGATCACGAACCACTGCTGGCCGACGGTCGGGCCGCCCTTGGGCGCCGCAGACACGGTCGGCTTCGCCGCCCAGGCCCGGCCCGCGTTCCTGGCCGAGTCCACGCCGAGCAGCCGGCCGCTCGCGGCGTTGGCGATGCGGTACGAGCCGTCGCCGTTGGACGTGAAGGTCCACTTGCTGCGGTCCGAGCCGTCGGCGGCGGGCAGCGAGGTGGTGGCGCTCGCCGAGGACTGGGCGAGGACCCGGCCCGCGGCGTTCGCGAGGGTGTACTGCGCGCCCGACGCGACGGGTGCGGCGGGCGAGTCGGTCTCGATCGCGGTGTTGTAGTACTCACCGCTGCCGCCGCCCGAGCACTGCCAGGAGCAGTAGTTGCGGAAGTTCTTGCCGACGATGGTGGAGCCCGTCTTGTTCACCGAGTCCAGCATCCACCGGTACCAGGAGCCGGACTTGTAGGCGCCGGTGTCCCCGATCAGCTTCCACTTCTGCGTGGCCAGGTCGTCGGTGACGTAGAAGCGCTGCGGCTCGCTGCTGTCCTGGACGACCGCCTCGGGCGTGCCGATGTACAGGCCGAGGTACGCGTTGTAGGCGATGTTCATCGTCAACAGGTCGGACTTGGCGGGCAGTTCACCTGCCGCCACCTGCTCGGCGACATTGCCGTCGTTCGCCGGGTCGTAGTCGTTCGCGACCGGCGTGTATCCCTTCGGGTTCTCGGCGGTCACCGGCTCCATGTTGCTTTCCTTGCCGCCGACCCCGGGCTGCGACCAGGCGCCGTCGTACCACTTCTGCCAGGAACCGGGCGCCATCTTCGCGGACATCGGGGCGCGCGCCACATGGCCGCGGCTGCCGTCGGTCCAGCCGCCGGAGACCCCGCCCTTGGGGATGGCGCGGGAGTTGTAATAGACGTAGAAGTAGCCGGAGGCGGTGTCCACGAACAGGCGCGCGTCGCCGTTGCCGTAGTGGTAGAGGTCGTGCGGGAAGGCCGCGGTGTCACCGCGCTTCGTGCTGTACGGCGAGGTCAGGACGTGGTCCTTGATGTCCCAGGTCCTTCCCTGGTCCTTGGAGACCGCGTAGTCGATGGCGTCGTAGTGGAGCCCGTCGTCGAAGGGGCTCGGCGTGAACTCGTTGTGTACCAGGCCGTAGTAGTCGCCGGTGTCCGGGTCGATCCACACGCCCATCAGGTCGCAGTAGTTCCGCTGCGAGTAGTGCGAGGTGTCCGGCGCGTACGTGGACTCACGGCCGGTCGGGCTGTTGTTGCAGCGCCAGGTCGTGTCGTCGTTGCGGTCGAGCGCGTTGGCCGGGTTCACCGCGCTGCTGACCTTGGTGTCCAGCTTCGCCGTGTCGAAGTCGCTGCCCGTGTAGAACGACCACTTGCGAGGGTCGTTCGCGGCGTACAGGGCGTGCGCCGACTGGTAGTGGAACGTGCCGTCCTTGTCTATGTACGTGGCAGCGGGGGTGTCGTCGGGGTTGGTCCACTTGCCCAACTGCCCCACGTTCACGGTATAGGCGGGCTCCGCGCTGTCGTCGGCCGCGGCGGGCGACGACAGGGCCGCGCCCGCCATCAGGGCGGCTACCGCGGCGAAGGCGCTCGCGGCTCGTGCTCTGGAACGGGATGGCACAGGTACTCCTCGCTTCAGGAGACGGAGGTGGGGGACGCGAGCGACACACGCCTGCGGGCGGGTCGCCATTCGAGGACCGCCCAGCCGCGGTGCGGCAGTTCGGCCTCGAGTTCTGGGTGGCCGTCGACCTGCGTCATGGAGGTCGGGGCCGGTTCCGCGAGCGGCGCGAGCAGCGTGGCCCGCACCGCGTGGGGGGTTCCGGGCAGGCTGGGACGCAGCCGGCCGGGGTCGGCGCTGCCGTTGGCCACGGCGAGCCGGATCAGGTCGCCGCTGCGGGCGGCGTGCGGGATGAGATGCGGGGAGCCGGACACCAGGGGCAGCCGGGGCTGGCCGCCCTCCAGGAAGCGCACCGTGGCGTGCAGGAGCCGCTGCCCCAGATCGCTGCGGGCGAGGTCGGCGGGTGCCGTGGCGGCGAGCACCGCGACCCGGCCGCCGAGCGCGTTGACGAAGTGGCTGCGCCCGGCGCCCCAGGGCCGGCCGTCCGGCGTACGGATCCGGGTGAGGACCTGGGCGCCCGGCTCCTCTTCGAGGCGCGCGAGTGCGGGCTGGACGTCGACGCTGAGCTGCTCGCCCTGCTCGGCGGCCGAGTGGCGTGCGGCCTGCGCACCTTCGCCGCTCACCCGCTCCATGGCCTGCGAGCCTTCCTCGGTCAACTGCTCGACGGCATACGGTCCTTCGGAGTGCTCGGCGTCACGCCTGTACACCCCCGCGGCCCGTACGCCGAGCAGGGCACCGAATCCACGCTCGGTGAGCCGCCGCGCGGCCACCCCGTCGAGGAGCAGCCCGCCGGCCAGCATCGCGCGCAGCGCTTCGTCGTCGAAGGCGTCGGCGCACCGGCCGAACAGTGCCTGCACCGGGGCCGGTCCCGAGATGACCGGAACGCCGTAGCCGAGCAGATAGTCCGCGGCGGGCGCGGGGTCCACGGCGAGTTCGCGCAGCGCACCCTCGCCGGTCTGCACGTGCGCGGCGGTGTCCGGCCGCCAGGGCAGGCCGACGCCGATCGGTTCCGCCTGTTCCGTGCGGTGCCCGGCGAGCCAGTCGAGCGCGGGCCGCGAGCGCCGCAGCAGTGCGTCGATCCGCGGGAAGCGGTCCGCGTGCCCGGCCGCGCTCGGGTGCACGTTGAGCAACAGGGCGTCCGCGCCCGCGAGTTGCGCGGTCACCATCTCCGACCAGGTCTGCGTGTCCGACTTCGACCAGGCCGTGTGCGGCCAGTTCTCGATCTCCGGCTCGACGGCCACATGCGCGGGACGCAGCACCCGCTGCGCTTCAAGTGACCATAGGGAAGAGGCCAGTTGTCGGGCCGGAACGTCCGAATAGGGCGCGAAGTGCGGGCGCTGCGTGACGCGTCCGCCGATGGACAGGGCCCCGAAAAGGGCCTCCCAGTCGCGCCCTTCGACCGAGTGCAGGGCCGGCGTGGAACTCATCAGGCCGAGCCGGGCGGCTCCGGCCGAGTTCTCCCGTACGGCCGCGGCGAGACCCTCGGCGACTTCGAGCTGCGCCGTACGCCAGACCTGCTGGAGCAGCGCACGCCACGGATGCGGAGGCCCGGGCCGCGTGACGGCGGCCACCACCTCCGGCCGCGTCACCTGCTCTCCCACGAGCGCGGAGAGCCGCTCCATCATCAGCGGCTCGAAGCCGCCGCCCCAGTCCAGCGGGGCGTGGTTGTGGAAGCGGAAGTCGTCCTCCACCCACAGCACGCGAAAGCCAAGGCGGGCGAAGCGCCCGTAGTGCGCGCACAGCCAGTCACGCCAGGCGGGACAGGCGAACGAGGCCTGGGCCGTGGCCGCCTTGCCCGTCGGCGAGACCATGGGGGCGAAGCCGGGCCGGCCGGTCCTGCCGCGGTCCGCGTGCCCGACCGTCACCCACGGGTTGAGGCTGACGTCCAGGCCCGCCTCGGTGAGTACGGAACGGGCCTCGGAAGCCGCCGCGAACCAGCGGTCCTCCTCGGCACCGAGGAGATGTCCGGTGTACTCCTCCTCCGCGCCGAGCAGCAGAACGACCTCACCGACCCCGTTCTCGTCGCACACCTTAGCCAGCGCGGCGGCCCGCTGCGCCAGGTCGGCGCCGGGCCGCAGCTGGTAGCGCAGGTGGTAGCGCGCCCGGGGCCCGCGGATCCCCGCGGGCACGCCGTCCGGCCGTCCAGCTCGTTCCCTTACCACGTGCTCAGCGCCTCCAAGTGGGACCCGTCTTTAATTCGGCTAGGATCCGAAATTAGTAATGCCTAGTCAATAGGTACGTAAGAGATTGTTCTTGCGATCGGGCAGGGCCCCTCGCCGCGCCGGTGACCTCTCGCGTACGTTGACCTGCAGCGCGAGCGAGGACGCGAGGAGAGACCGAGTGACGGCAGATCAGCGGGGACCGGGTGTCCGCACCCCGGGCGGCGACGGACCGCACAAGGCAGGCGGCCGCGCCTCCCTGCGCCGGACCAACCTCGGCCTGGTGCTGCGGCTGCTGCGCGACGCCGGGCCCCGGCCCCGTACGCGGATCGCGGCGGAGACCGGGCTGCCCAAGGCCACGATCACCAATCTGGTGGCCGAGTTGATGGAGCGCGGCCTGGTGCGGGAGGGAGAGCCCACCCGTGACGGATCGATCGGGCGGCCCAGCCGTACCGTGGAGATCGACGGGCGCGCGATCTGCGGCATCGGCGTCGAGATCAGCGCCGACTACCTCTTCCTCATCGCACTCGACCTGCGCGGCGAGGTGGCCGCCGAACAGCACATCCCGCTCGACGTCCGGGGCCTCGGCGCGGACGAGGTGCTCGACCGCGCGGCGGAGGCGATCCGTGACACCCGCCGCAGGCTGCGCAGCCGGGGCATGCACACCGTGGCCGTGACGGTCGCGGCCCCCGGCGTGATCGAGCACCGCAGCGGAGTGGTCTCCTACGCGCCGAACATCGAGTGGCGGGACGTGGACGTCGTCGGCATCCTGACCCGGCGCCTGGGCCCCCGGAGCCCGCGGATCGACCTGGAGAACGATGCCAAACTCGGCGCTCTCGCCGAGTACTTGATCGCGGCCGCGGCCGGCATCCACGACCTGATCTACGTGACCGGAGAGACGGGTGTCGGCGGCGGCATCATCACGGAGGGACGGCTGCTGCGCGGAGCGGCCGGATACGCCGGCGAGATCGGCCATATGCGGCTGAGCCCCGACGGGAAGCTCTGCGCCTGTGGGCGCCGCGGCTGCTGGGAGACCATGGTCGGCCTGCACGCCCTGCTCGACCACGCCGCCGCCCCCGGCGATCCCGTACGGGACGCGACGGTGGACCTGGAGCTGCGGCTCGCGGAACTGCGGCGCCGCGCCGACGCGGGCGAGCCGGCCACCACGGCCGCACTGGAAGCCATCACGGATGGGCTCGCCCTCGGGCTCGCCGCCCTGACGGACATCCTGAACCCGCGGGCCATCGTCCTCGGCGGCTACTTCGCCTATTTCGGCGACCACTTGATCACCCGCGTCCAGAGCGAGCTGACCGAACGCGTGATGGCCCCCGACGCGGGCGGCTGCACCGTCCTCGCGTCCACGCTCGGCTTCAGCGCGGCGGCGCGGGGCGCGGCTTCGCTCGCGCTCGATGTGGTGTACCAGGATCCGGGCGGAACGCTCACAGCCTCGTCGTAGGCACGGGCGGTTGCGCATTTCTGCTCACTGAGCAGCTGTTTCACACAAGACCGCGCAAGAGATCTTGCCCTGGGCGACAAACCCGTGCCAGCCTTCGGGTGCCCGTAGAGAGCCTCCGACCGGCTCGAAACAGCCATGTCCTCAACAGACTCGGGCCGACGTGCGTCCACGTGCAGGGCACTTTCGGCGTGCCGATCCGCGCCGCTTTCCGCGGATCCTCCGCCGCACCCCCAACCCCACGAGGAGGGAACGGTCATGCCCATCAGAGCCGGACGGGCAGGGGCCATGCTCGCCGCAGGAGCCCTGTTCGCCCTGTCCGCGACGGCGGGCCCCGCCCGGGCCGAAACCCCGGACCCGCAAGCGGACGGCACCGTCGTCGACGGTGATGCCCGCTTCCACGTGCTCACCCCCGCATTGATCCGCCTGGAGTACGCACAGGACGGGAAGTTCGAGGACCGGCCCACCGTCAACGCCGTCAACCGCGCCTTCGACGCGCCCGCGTACCCGTCGGAGGTGGAGGACGGCTACCGCGTCATCCGCACCGGCGAGTTCACACTGCGCCACAAGCTGGATTCCGGGCCGTTCACCCAGGACAACACCGAGGTACGCCTTGAGGCCGGCGACCGGCAGGTCACCGGGCATCCGCAGTTCGGCGAGCCACGTCCACCTGCGTGTTCGGTGCGGTCCGCGACACCGAGTTCGGTGTCCTGAGCGGCGGCGCCGAGTACAACTTCCCCGGCGGCACGACCAAGGCGTACGGCCGCGGCGTCACACAGGGTTACGAACAGGAAGGCGCCCGGTCCACGGTCCGCGTACGGGGCGTGCCCGCCGACGGCACGTACACGCTGCGGCTCCGGTACGCCAACGCCCAGGCCTCGGACGGCGGGACGAAGGACCGCAGCCTCTCCGTCGAGGCGGCCGGCACGGCACAGCAGGTCACCATGGAACCGACCGGTGACTGGAACGCGTACGGGATATCGAAGCCCGGTCAAGGTCGACCTGAAGCGCGGCGTCAACGACATCACCGTCGCCCAGCGCGCCGGCGACACCGGCCGCGCCAACATCGACTCCTTCGCCCTCGCCCCGGACGCGGACACCGCCTACCCGACCCCCGCGACCAAGGGCAACACCGCCAACCTGGGCGGCTGGACGCGCGGGCTCGACAACACCCCGGCTGCGCCGTACCAGTTGAACGACGGCGTCCTGTCGAAGGACGGCTGGTATCTGCTCGACGACTCGGCGACCGCGCTGAGCAACGGGGACAGCAAGCACCCCACCCCGCGTACGGAGCGGGCCGAGGACGCGTACCAGGACGGCTATCTGCTGCGCCGCTGGGGCTGCACCCGCATCACACCCCGCGACCTGTCCCGGCTCCTCACCCATGCGCAGTGTTGGATCGGGCTCGGCGCAGACGAGCGGCCTGTGGCCCTGGTCTGCGCCGGGCCCGTCACCCGGGAGCCGGGGATCGTCGACCTCGGGCGGCAGGTCGTCGACCACCGTCAGCGCCAGGGCATCGGTACGGCTTCGGCCTGCCAGGCCGCCCGCGTCGCCCGCGTGCGCCGAGCCCCCACCCTCTCCGCGTTCACCCAGGCGTCCAACGTGCCCATGCTCCGGCTCCTCGACCGGCTCGGGCCGACGTCGCACACCCGCGACGGCCCGTATGTCGAGGTCCGCGTCGCCTTATCAGCTGGCGCAGGCTGCCGCCGAACGCGATGCGAAGCAGACCGTCGCAGCCGCCGTGCTGGAGCCGATCGAGGCCGCCGCTCCCCGACAGGTGTCACCCCAGCTTGCGACGAGGGACGTCGCGGCCCTGCTCGCCATCGCTCAGGGCGCCAAGCTGCACGAGCACCTCGTCACCCACCGCCTCGCCGTAGTAACCCCCACGCGCACCCGTATCTCCTACGCCCAGCTCCAGCGCCTGGAGGCGATGGGCCTGGTGGCGCGCGACAGGGCGCATCCCGTGCAGGCCGGGCAGCCCGTGGCCCTCACCGATATCGGCCGCGCCGCGCTGACCACGCCCCGCCCCTCCGGCCCGCCCGACGCCACACCCGCGCCTGTCCCGCCAGCCTTCCCCGCCGTCTCACGAAGCCGCCGCTGAACCGCGGTCACCTGGGGCATCCCCGGTGAACCGCAGCTGGTCGCCCTACATCTGAAGCGCGACCTGGCCGCGCGTACTTTCCAGTTCGGCCACGCGCAGCTACCGCTGCTGTCCATGGCCCAGTCCTGGCTGATCGCCCGAGGCTGCCCGGAAGCGAAGATCCTCGTGCCCGAAGGCATGGGCACTTCCCCCGCGAACGAGGCCACCCGCGCCCTGGAGAAGCGGCTGCGCAGCGACAGCGACCACTTCGCCTACGGCATCAGCTACACCGAAGACAGCGGCCCGATCCAAACGACCGTAATGCTGCGCGCCCTGGATGAGAAGGCAGCACTGCCCTTCCGCGTGCTCCTCGAAGAGGTCGACACGACCGCATGGACGCACACCCTGCGCGAGGGCGGCTTCCCGACCTTCGAGGCCGCCACCCAGTGGTGGGAAGCGCACTGGGACCGCGACAAGCCCCAGCTGCCGACGGCCTCGCCGGCGACCCGCGCCACCGCCGTCCCCGGACTGCCGGCGCGGCCCGCGCCTCCGCGCGGCCCGAGCCGCTGAACTCCCATTTATCCAAGGGCATTTGAAATGCCGTCCAGCACGTAATGCCTTCTGCCGGGCCGGATGCGGTGCGGAACATAGCACGCAATCCCCGGTTACCGAAACCGGGGATTCTCCGGACTCTTGTTCTCAGCCCGCACGGCATCCGCCTGGGGCTGCTTCCGCATTCTCTCTCCACGCCGTAACGCCAATCCCCTATTTCCTGCTGGCATGCCCGAATAGAAGGGAGCTACTTCGTGCTCGATTACAGCGAAGACGTCATGGGCGTCATCACCGAGCGGATCGAGGACCGATTCCAGATGCCGCTCGCCGACCTGCGACGGGCAGTCGCAGCGGCACCCCAGGCAAATCCCGACGCCACCACCGTCGTGCACTGGTACGGCCTGCTCGCCGAGACGCAGCAGGCGCTCGACACCGCCGAGGACGCGCTCGTCAAGGCACTCGGCACGCAGCCGGGCGACGTACTCGACGACCCCGCCATGGAGTTGGCCCACCAGGTCAACGCCGCTGTCGCCTCCCGCGACGGCCGCGCCATGGTCGTGAAGTACCTCCTGGACCCCAACGCTCCCGGCAAGCGGGGACCCGGGGTATGGAGCGGTGCGGCCCCAGCCGCCCGTCGCGCTCCGGCCCTGCCCACCTCCCCGCCCACGCCGCCCAGCGTGCACAACACCGCGGTGCGCGGGGTGACGCGGTGAGCGTCATCGACAAGTCCAGCAGCCGCGATGCGGCGCTGCAGGAAGCGTTCGGCTCCGACGTGTCCGAGCTGTACGCGCAGGCGGCCCGCGCCGAGGCCAACACCGCCCTCCAGCGCGCGCTGGAACTGCGCAGCTTCCTCGCCATCGCCGAGGAGCAGGTGGCCCGGGTCCGAGACCGTGCCCACGCCGCGACGGGACCTGACGGGGGCATGGGCGACCTGTCCGCCGAGGACCTGCGGTGGGACGCGGACTGGCTGGAGGCGGCTCTGGCCAGCCGGGACGGCTACACCACCGCACTCGACCAGCTGCTGCGCACCATGCCGGCGCCGAACCGAGCAGCCGTACCACGCGCCGGGTTGAGTCCCAAGATCGCCGCCACCGCACCGCCCGCCCCGGCCCCATCCCGCGCCGCGGTGATGCGGACCCGACATCTCTGAAAGACCGCCGATTGCCCCAGCCTGACACCCCGTCCCCCGCCGTTTCCCAGCTCGTCGCCCAGCGCATCGAGGCCCTGTACGGACAGCCGCTCGCTGAACTCGAAGCCCTCGCCGACGCGACCCCCGAGACCACGCTGCTCGCCGCCCTGACCGGCTCCCACAACGACTTGGCCCTCGCCGAACGCAACATCGCCTTCCAGCTTCAGCGACTGCGTGAACTCACCGCCCCTGACCGGGAGATCGGCCGGTTCGCCGCCGGTCACATCCTCGACTGCGCCCGCCGCATCGCCGAGTCCGTCGCCACCCGCGACGCCTACGCCAAGAGCACCAGCGCGGTCCTGGGCGGTCTGCGCCGGGTGTCCGCCCCGGACACCCACCCGCCGGCTGCACCGCTCCCGGCCACGCCGACGGCGACCACCTCCCGCACCCGCTGATCCACCTGTACCGCTTGAGGAGCCCCTTCTTGGCCACCACCGCGCCGTCGCCCACCACACCGAACGATCTCTTGGGCGTCACCAAGACCCTGGACCTGCTCGCTCCGCGCTGGAGCGTGTGGGTGCCGATGACCGTCTCCTCCCAGCCGCTGCGCTACGCCGAGTTCAAGCCGCGGCTGCCGTGGCTGGCGGACGGCCAGCTCCACCCCCGGCTGCGTCACCTCACCAACGCCGGCGTCATCGAGCGCACGGCCTACGCCCCGCGCCACGTCACCTACGGCCTCACCAGCCGCGGCGCCGCGCTGCTGCCCGTCCTCACCGTGATCGCGTCCTGGGGCGACACGTATCTGGAGAAAGAGCTGGTCGCCAACAAGCACACCGGAGCCATGGAACCCGAGCGGATCGCACCGGCCCAGAACATCGACGACGCCGTGGCACTGCTCGCGCCCCGACATGCCACACCGATCCTGTTCTCCCTGCAGGCCCGCGGCACGGCGACCGCCAGGAGCCTGGCGGCCGAGGCCATGCCCGGCTACGGGCTGACCGCCGTCTACAAGCCGCTGGAACGCCTGCTCGCCGACGGCCCCGTCACCGCCAGCGGAACCGGCTACCAGCTGACCGCGAGCGGCCGGGCGCTCACCCCTGTCTTCGAGGCGATCTCCGCTTGGGCCACTGCCTCTGCCCCCCCTGACCCTGCCGGCCTTGATCCGCCTAGTCACCGAGATCGACGACAACGGCCCCATCAGCCACCAAAAGGGCAGCCTGCAGAGCGCCTTCGGCGACCTCACCCCCGGCCAACTGCGCTATGCCATCGACGTCGCCCGCGACCTCGGCTTCGTCCACGCCGACGAGCAGGCCCCGACCGCTACCGCCTCACCGCCAGCGGCGAGGCTCTGGCCGAGGTGTACGACACCGCGGCCCGCTGGGGGCGCGCCCGTCAATTCCCCGACACCAGCAGCGACTTCGTCACCCGCGTCCAGCACACCCTCCAGCTGTCGCGCCGCAGCCCGCAGGCGACCGGTTCGAGCCTGGAGCCGTCGGCACCGCACCAGGTCCTAGCCGAGTTCCTGCAGGCGTACCCCCGCGTCCAGCAGCACGCCGACGCCCGCTCCGTCCAGGAGCGGGCGGAAGCGGGGTGCGCTGCGTGAGAGATCCCGTGTTGGACCGCAGCATGCCAGCCGCCCGGTCCCCACCATGCTGCGCGGCATCTACCTGCCGCGCAGCATGGATGCCGGCGCGTTCGCCATGACCACGTACGGCATCCCCTTGCTGGTGTTCGCCACCACCAACTCCGCCACGCTGACCGGCCTCGCGTTCGCGCTGGAGTGGATCCCGCGGCTCGGCGCCTTCGCCCTCGCCGGGACGATGACCGACCGCTACGGCACCACCCGCGTCTTTCGTCTCGCCTCCGCGATGCGTGCCGTCGTCGTCCTGGCCGCCGCGCTCGCCCTGCCCGAACTGCGGGGCGGACTCAGCACCACGATCACCGTCATGGCGCTCGCCGCCTCCACCGGCGTGCTCACCGAGTTCTCCTACATCGCCGCCGAAACCGCGGGCGGCGTGGCCAGCCGGGCAGCCGGCGAACGGGCCCACCGCGTGCAGTCCGTACTGCTCGGCATCGACCAGGTCGGCACCCTGGCCGGCCCCGCCCTCGCCGGACTCCTCCTAGAGCGGGCCGGAGCATCCGGGATGCTGACCACGATCGCCGCCTTCTCCCTGCTCGCCTGCGCGTTCGCCCCCCGGCAGTACGCCCGGCAGCGGCCTGCCGCCTCGGAGTCCGTCCTCAAGGGGCTCCACACCGGCTGGACCACGCTCAAGTCGCTCCCCGCGCTGGCCTGGCTGATCACTGGGCTGACCTTGTCGAACCTGGCTGTGGGCCTGCTTCAGGCCGCGGCCCCGATGGTCGTGGTCAAACAGCTCGGACACTCCAGCGCGGATGTGGGCGTGGTCTGGTCGGTCGCCGTCTGCCGACGTGCCATCGACCGATGGGGTCTATGGCCGGTCGGCGCCCTCTCCGCCGGCATCGCCGCCAGCGCATGCCTGGCCGTCTCGCTGACCCGCACCTACACCGCCTACCTCGTGCTGATCGCGGTGCTCATGGCCAGCGAGGGCGGCATGACCGTCGTGCTGCGCACCCTGCGCTCGAACCTCATCCCGGCCGCGGTGTCCGGCAGCACCCTCTCGCTGACGATCCTCCTGCTCCTGCTGCCTTTCCCGGTGGCCGGCCTCCTCATTGCCGCTGTACCCGCGACGCTGCTCGGCCACGTGATCACCGGCTGCGCCGTCCTCCAGGCCCTTGGCCTGTTCATTGCCTTCGCGCGTCTGCGCACCCTGCCCGGCCTGCGTGCCTCCTTCGCCTGATCCGCCGGCTGCCGCCCGCCCGTTCATCTTGGAGATCCAACCGATGCACACGACCCATGCCCCGGTGACCCAGGCCGTACTGCCAGTGTTTCGTCCCTCGCTCCGTGCCGGTTCCCGCCCCACGCTCGCCGACCGGTTCCTGGCCTACGACGCGGAGCACCCGTACGTCTACCGGGCCCCCTCGAGGAGGGTTGGGCGCGGGCTGGCTGTCATTGGGGGAGGCGCTTACGGCGTCGAGCATCACAGTCCCTTGGGTGCGCATCGGGCAGTGCATCTTCGGCGGTGCGTTACTACTGCCACGTATCGCGCACGGGACACCCATGCTCCAGAGCATCTCCGATTTCCGTAGTCGGGGTTTCGCCGCTACGTGCGATCGATTCGGCTGGCGTGCTTGCCCATGTGCCCCGCGCCAGAGCCGTGACCTGCAATTTCATGGCCCGCCTCGCTCGATCTCCATCGAGACTCGGCGGCATGCCGTTGGTGTGACCAATGGCATTGCGGTGGGATTGATGGCCCCAGGGGCGGTTATCCTTGCCCTATCCATGTACTTTGCGGCGCCGCATGCGCCGGACGGCGACAAGGCCGGATCCGGACCGCGGTGCCTTCGTCGTGTCTGCTCGCCGTCCACCACCCCGGACTGCCGCAGGCGTGGCGCGTATCACTGCAAGGGAGCGACCGACCGCCGTGAAGAGGATGTTCGTGGCTCCGGACCCGGGGCGCCTGCGGCTGCGGAATTCGACCCGCGCCGTCATCGGCGTTGCCGCAGCCGTCGCCGTATCCGAGCTGTGCGGGCTCTCGCTCACCGCGTCGATCACCGGAGGGCTCGCGGCGCTGCTCGCCCTCTTCACCGTCACCGACGCGACCGTCCGCGACCAGCGAATCACCACCGCACTGCTCCCCCTCGCCGGGTTCCCGGTACTGACGCTCGCCACCACTTTGCACGGCGTCACCCTGGCCCGCGACGCCGCGTTCATGGCCGTCGTCTTCTGCGGGGTCTACGCCCGCCGCTGGGGCCCGCGCGGCCACGCGCTCGGAATCTTCGCGTTCATGAACTTCTTCATCACGCAGTTCCTGCACGCAGTCCCCGCCCAGTTGCCCGAGCTGTACGCCGCGGTGAGCCTGGCCCTTCTGACGGCCGGCGCCGTACGTTTCGTGCTCTGGCCCATCGAGCGACGTACGCCGCCCGCCGCAGCCCCGCCCGTACTGCCCGGCGCCGGCTTGGCGCGGCTCACCACCCGGCAAGCCTTCCAGGCCACTGCTGCCTGCGCGCTCGCGCTCTCCGTCGGGCAGGTGCTCTCCGAAGACCGCTGGTACTGGGCCGTCGGCACCGCCTGGTGGATCTTCGTCAACACGACCTCCCGCGGCGAGACCCTGGTCCGCGGCTTCCGCCGGGTCCTGGGCACTCTGATCGGTATTGCCGTCGGTCTGCTCGTCGCCATCCCACTGAACGGCGCGCCCGCGCCGACAGCCGCACTGGTCGCCGTCTGCGTCTTCGCGATCTTCTACACCGCCGCCGTCTCGTATTCCTGGATGATGCTGGCGGTGACGGTCATGGCCGGCCTCCTCTACGGCCTGCTGGGCGTGCTGGACGCAGGACTGCTCGCGCTGCGTCTCGCGGAGACGGGCGTGGGGGCGACATGTGCCGCGCTGGCCGTGCTGTTCGTGCTGCCGGTCACCACGCACGCCACGAACGACGCCTGGATCCAACGGGCACTGCACTGCGTGCACGCCGCCACAGCCGAGGCGGCGGCCCGCCTTGCCGGCGACCTCAAGGCCGACCCGACCCCGCACGCCGCCGAGCTGGAACTGCTGCTGGGCCGGGTACGGATGTCAGTCGCCCCGCTGGTGCACCCGTTGAGCCCCTTCCGTGCCCGAAAGGCACGCGCCCGTCACGTCATCGCACTGCTCGACGACTGCGCCTGCGAGGTACGCGGTCTGGTCTCCGTCGCCGCCGACCCGACCGCGTCGCATGACGCCCGCCTGGCCGCCGCCTGCTGGCGGGTCGAGGCCGCCGTAGAGGCACTCACCGTCGGCGAGATGCGCAGCAGCCGGGTGGCAAACGACACCCGCGAGGCGCCTCCTCGGTCGGAGACCGAGTCGGCCCTCGTCCATCTGCACGGCCTGGAGAAGGCCCTGTCGGAACTGGCGATGCCACTGGGGACGTCGCCGCGCTCTCCACTGGTCGGTTCCTGAACCGCGGGGCAAGCGCACCACGCGAGGTAGAGGCTGACGGGTGCGACGCCTCTGATGGGCGGGCGCTTAAAGCCGCTCGTTGAGGATCTTGGCTGCCCTCGTGAGGGAGCCGGGCAGGAGATGCCGATAGATCCGGTAGGTGACCTCGATTGATTTGTGCCCCATCCACTCGGCGACATCGGTGATCGGAATGCCGTGGGTAAGGCAGTTCGATGCGAAGTAGTGGCGAAGGGAGTACAGCTTGTACGTGGTCCCCGCATCTGCCCGTTCGAGACACCTCCTCCAGCGCCACCGCAGGGTCTGGTCCCCGTAGAAGTAGCTCTGGATGTGCGGGCTGCCGGCCCCGTTTCCCCTGACGAGAAGGTAGCCGTTCCTGTCCGCTCCGTAGGTATCGGCGAAATAGGAGATGAACTCGTGAGTCTTTCTGGGCAGGGGGACTTCGCGGAACTCTCCGCGCTTGCGGTGCTTCAGCTGCGCGGGCTCGACCCTGTTGCCGTGGATCTGCTCATTGATCCGGTAGACGTCGCCGGCCACGATCGACTTGATGTTCGCGGCGTGGGCCTCACCATTCCGGTGACCGCAGCCGGACATGAGCTCAATGACAAGTCGTAGATCGTCACCCTCGGCCGCATCGCGAAGGGCGTTCAGCTCCGCGAGGGTCGGAATGGTCACCTCGGGTGGCATGTAGTCGGGAGGCGCGACGTCCAGGAAGGGGTCCATCGCTATGGCACCGCGATGACGTGCCGCATCGATGACGAGTTTCAGGACAAGGTACGCGCTCCTCTGGCTGGCCGAGCCGACCTTGTCCAGTTCCATGCCGTTGAGCCAGTCCTCGATCACCCCAGGTGTGAAGGTGCCGACGCGGCGGCTCCCGAGACGGGGGTAGATCTGGGTCCTGAAGCTGCCTTCGTACTGGTCGACGGTGTTGGACGTCAGGCCGCGCTTCCGGTTGGAGATGTAGCGGGTCGCGAAGTCCTTGAACCGCATCTCGGCTATCTCCTGGGCCTCCGTGTTCCCGTCCTTCGCCGGGCCCTTCTTCGCCTGGTGGATCTCGACGAGTCTGGTCGCCGCCTTGTCCTGAGTGGCGTAGCCGGCCTCTTCGCGCTGCCGGCCCGTGGTGTCCCGATACCTGATCTTGTAGGGGTGGGGACACTTGGACCATCGACTCTGGGAGCGCTCGCACTCCTTGAAGAAGGTGCCCATGCCGTGGGGGAAGATCTGGCCGGCCATCGCTTGGAATCTCTCCATGGGTGTGGGAGCAGTGCGGGTGGGAGGGAGGGCGGTCGCGCAGAACCGAGCAGCCCAGAGGGGCGCGATTCGAGCGGCTCGCAGGTGCCTCATCGGCGGCGGAAGCCGTCAGGGACCACGGTCCGCGGGATCCCCGATTCTCATAACCGGGGAACTCCTGCTACGAGTGCGCGCCCGTGGGTCGACGCGGCGGTGCGCCTGTCAAACCGGGGTCGAACCCTCGACCCGCGCAGGACCAATGCTGACTTTTTGCTGACCCTTTCCCATCCGATAGCCGCCTGACCTGCGAAAACCGCTGCTTCACAGCATTCATGATGTTCTTCGTCACCGTGATGGTGGGCCTGCTGTACGGGCTGATCGGCGTCCTCACCCCGGCGCTGCTGGCCCTGCGGGTGGAGGAGACGGCGATCGGCGCGGTGAGTGCGGCGCTGGCGGTCGTCGTCATCCTGCCCGTGACCACCCACCAGCTCACCGACGCCTGGAGCCGCCGGGCCATGGACTGCGTACGGGCCTGCGCCGGGGCCGCCGACCGCGGGGAGCGGGAGGAGGCCGCCGACCGGCTCGCGGAGTACCAGGCGCTGCACGCGGCGCTGGCGGCGCTGGAGCCCCCACTGGACAGCCGGCCGCGGGCACCGTTCGTCCCGGCTGCCTGACCGGCTCTCGTACGTCCCCGCGTACCGCGACCGGCCGCGTGCCGGAGATCCCTGGGCGCGCCGATCGCCTCCGCTAGGGTCGCGGCACCACGCAGCGAAGGGACGGAACAGACACATGACCGCACGGCGAGCCCGTATCGGCTCCTTCACCTCGGAGGGCGGGCGCGGCATCATCACCGCCTCCGTCGAGCCGGGGACCGGCGCGCTCCGCGAGCTGAGCGTCAGCGAGGCGGTGGCCGACCCCTCGTTCCTGGTCGTCGACGAGGCGAGCGGGCTGCTCTACACGGTCGGCGAGCACGCGGACGGCCGGGTGGCGGCGCTGCGCCTGGCGCAGGACACGGTGGAGCCGCTCGCGCCGCCCGTCCCCGTGGACGGCGACGACCCCACCTACCTCGCCCTCGCCGACGGACGGGTCTTCACCGCCAACTACGGGTCGGGCAGCGTCAGCATGCTCGCCCTGGACGAGGCGGGGGCGCCGGTGGGACCGCCCGCCGTGCTGCAGTTCACGGGCAGCGGGCCCAACCGGGAGCGGCAGGAGGGCCCGCACGCGCACTGGGTGCAGCCCGACCCCTCCGGGCGGTGGCTGCTCAGCGTCGACCTGGGCTCGGACCGGGTGCGGGTGTGCAGGCTGGTGGACGGCGCGCTGAGCGTGCACAGCGAGGTGGAGCTGCGCCCCGGCTCCGGCCCGCGCCATCTGGCCTTCCACCCCCGCGGCGGCCACGCGTACCTGGTCAACGAACTCGCGCCCACGGTGACCGTGCTGGCCTGGGACGACGAGGCCGGGAAGCTGACCGCGCTGGGCGAGACGGACCTGCTGCCCGTCGGCGCCGAGGACGCCGCGGACTCGCTGCCCTCGGGCATCGCCGTCGCACCCGACGGCCGCCACCTCTACATCGCCATCCGCGGCCACGACAGCATCAGCGTGCTGTCCATCGACGAGACGGGCGGCGAACTGCGGCTGCGGGCGAGCGTGCCGTGCGGCGGCGACTGGCCGCGGGCGATCTCCCTGGACCCCGAGGGCCGCCACCTCTACGTGGCCAACCAGCGCGCCGGCGGCGTCACCTGGTTCACCCTCGACGCGGCCACGGGCCTGCCCGCACCGGCCGGCTCCCTGCCCGCCCCCGCCTCGTCCTGCGTGGTCTTCGGCTGACGGCGCTGCCGATACCGCCGATACCGCCGATACCGCCGATACCGCCGACACCTCCGCCAGGCCCCACGCCAGCCGGAAGGGCCCGCGGCCCGTCAGTCGGGCCGCGGGCCCTTCGGGCACCGTTCACATGGAGCTAACGCCCCACCCATCATGCCTGCGCGTGCACGGCGAGCTGCGCGCTGCGGATGCCCAGCGCGCCCGCGTACTGCGTGAGCACCAGCTTGCCCACGGCCGGGTACGCACCCAGCGGCTCGGCCGCCGTGCAGGCCGCCTCGCGCTCGGCGGCGCCGAGCAGGCCCTCCGGCAGCTCGGGGCCGATCACGTACGGAGCCAGCGCCAGCTGCGTCGCACCGGCGGCGCGCAGCTGCTCGGCGATACGGGCCACGGCGCCGACCGAGTCCAGCGCGGCGGCCATCACGGGCACGGCGAGCCGGGCGGAGAGCAGCATGCCGGTGATACCGGCCGACTGCACGGCCTCCTCGCCGCCGGAGGTGGCCAGGATGATGCCGTCCGCGGCCGTCGACACGGTGAACAGGCGGGCGCGGTCGGCCCGGGAGAGACCGGCCTCGGAGAGGCGCACGTGCACGCCCTCGGCGAGCAGCGGGTGCGGGCCGAGCACGTCGGTCAGCTCGACCGGCGCCTTGCTGTCGGCGATGGCCTGCGTGATCCGGCGCGTCACGGCGGCGTCCGGGCCGGGAAGCAGCGGCACCACGATCGCGGACGGTCCGTCGGGCAGCTCGGCGCCCGTACGCTCGGCACGCTCCGCGCGGTCGGCGGTGACCCACGCGAGCACGGCGGCGAGCGAGGGGAAGTCCTCGCCCTGGTCGGCCTCGGCGTCGATGTAGCCGATCCAGGCGTTCAGCCCCGGCATCTCGGAGCGGGCGATGCTCACAACCTCCTCCGCGAGGCTGCGGACGGAGGCGTCGGGCGTGCCGGGCACCGCCAGCACGAGCGCGGGCGCGCCCTCGGGGGCGACCAGCTGCTCCGGCTTGCGGTGGCGTCCCGGCTGGGGGGAACGGGGCATTCGTTGGGGCAGGCCGTGTGCGAGGCCGTCGGCAGTGCTCATGGCGCCGCATGCTAACGGGTCCGTCGGACAGACCGCACGGCCGGGGGTGTCTGGACAGGATCTGCGCCGATTCGTCCAGGGGTGGTTCGGGCCTGTCCGAAGCCGCTCGGATCCGTTCGCATACGGTTCGTTTCCGGACTGCTACGAGAGGTGCAGGAGGCCGTGCTGCTGTACGGGCAGGCGCAGATCGTCCACCGCCAGTGCCTGGGCGATGCGCACCGCGCCCAGGAGCGGATCGCCGTCGGCGGTGTGGAGCACGGCGTGCGGCAGCCGGGTGCGCAGGGCGCTGTCCAGCGGCCCGAGCAGCGGCGCGCCCAGCTTCAGCAGCCCGCCGGTGAGGGCGACGGTGCCGCCGTCGGGGCAGACCGCCGCGGCCGAGGCGGCGATCTCACCGGCGGCCTCCGCGAGGATCGCGGCGGCGACGGGGTCGGCGGGGCCGCCGGACGGGCCGGGGGCCGCGCAGGCGGCGACCTCGGGTGCGAAGGAGGCGAGCACGGCCGGCCGGTCCGCGCGCGGATAGAGCAGGCCGGGCAGCCGCGGCGCCGGTCCGAAGACGGCCTCCAGTCGGCCCAGCAGGGCGGCCGAGCCGCCGGTGCGCCCGTCGTGGGCGCGCAGGGCCGCTTCCAGGCCGGCGCGCCCGATCCAGGCCCCGCCGCCGCAGTCGCCCAGCAGATGCCCCCAGCCGTCGGCGCGGCGCCAGCCGCTCCCGTCGAGTCCGGTGCCCAGGGCGATCAGACCCGTACCGGCGGCGACGACGGCACCCGGGCGCTGGCCGAGCGCCCCGGCGTACGCGGTCACGCCGTCCGCGGCGAGGGCGAGACGCCGTACCCCGAAGGACTCGGCCAGCGCGGCCGGCAGCCGCTCGCGCAGCTCACCGCCGAGGGTGGCCATCCCGGCGGCGCCGACGCAGGCCGCCTCCAGCCGGGGGACGCCCAGCTCGCCGAGCAGCTTCCCGGCGAGGGGCAGCACGCGGTCGAGCAGGCTCGCGGCGTCGATACCGCCCGCTCCGGTGACGGCCGGGTCCGCCAGGGAGGCGGTCGCCACCGCCCTCCCGGCCTCCCCGCCGCAGGCGACCCCGGCGACCGCCACCCGCACCCCGGACCCGCCGGAGTCCACCCCCAGCACCCAGCGCCCACGCTCATCGGTCATGGGCCCGAGGCTACCGACGCCCTGCCGGTCAGGGGACGGGGCCGCCGGTGAAGATCCGGCCGCGATCCGAGGACCGCCCCCGACGCCCTTCCGCACGGCGTCAGTCGACCGGCCCCGCACCCCGCCGCCTTACGGGAGTCGCCAGTCGACCGGCTGCGCGCCCTGCCGCTCCAGCAGCTCGTTCGCCCGGCTGAACGGGCGCGAGCCGAAGAAGCCGCGGTCCGCCGACATGGGGGAGGGGTGCGCCGACTCGATCGCCGGGACGTCGCCCAGCAGCGGGCGGAGGTTACGGGCGTCGCGGCCCCACAGGATCGACACCAGCGGCGTGCCCCGCGCCGCCAGCGCCCGGATCGCCTGCTCGGTGACCTCCTCCCAGCCCTTGCCGCGGTGCGCGCCGGGAGAGCGCGGCGCCGTCGTCAGCGCCCGGTTGAGCAGCAGCACCCCCTGCCGCGTCCACGGGGTGAGGTCGCCGTTGGACGGCCGGGGCAGGTCGAGGTCGGTGTGCAGCTCCCGGAATATGTTCTCCAAACTGCCGGGCAGCGGCCGCACTTCGGGCGCGACGGCGAAGCTCAGGCCGATAGCGTGACCGAGCAGCCCGGGGCCGCCTCCCCGCTGGAGACCCTGACGGCCGCGATACCCCCGCGCTACCGAGACGCCGCCGCCGACCACCCGCAGGTTCTCGCCTGGGCCCGCGAGGTCGCCGAGGCGGCCATCGCCCCAGCCAGGGAGCGCGCCGGCAGGTCACGACCGGCCCCAGCCTCCTGATGGCCGGCGTGGTCGGCGCGGGCAAGACCCACCATGCGTACGGAGCCGTCCGCCAGGCCGCCGCCACGCCCATGCAGTCGCTGCGCGAGCGGGGCCGCGCGCTGCCGGAGGCGGAACGCCGCGCGTACGAGGCGACGATCCAAGCATCCCTGTTGGAGGAGCGGCACCGACCGTACAGCTCACCCACGAAGACCGACGCGCTGCCTCAACCACCCGCGCGAACTGGCCCTTCGCGGCATCCCCGTGACGTGCTCGCCCGGCAGTGCCCGCCGCGACCGGCTCCTCCTCAACCACGCCCGCAACGTCTGGATCATCTGCCGCTGCAGCCACCAGTGGCTCGAACCCGAACTCACCCGAGCCGACTTCGACGCCCTGGTCGCCGCCCAGGGGGCCGGAACGACCTACCCCGCAGTCGCCCGAACGCTCGCAACGCCCGGTTTCGACGGCGTGCTCGCAGGGGCCTGCCTGCAGTAGGGCTACCGCCCTCCGCGTCCTTCCCCGCACCGATCCACAAGTCCTGAGCATCGCTCGGCTCGGACCAGGGCGTTGGAATATTTCCTGCGGGCCGCCGTCGACAGCGCAGGTCCAACGCGGCGCTGCGCAGATCCACGGATGCGAGGGTGCCGCTGCCCGTCGACAGCAGGGGCTGCTTCATGGCCATCCACGAGGTGCCATCCAAGCGTTGCCGGGCCCGCTGATACAGAGTCGCGCTACTGACAAAGGTATGAACTGCTCCTAGGATCGCGCCACTTATTGGAACAGATGTGCGCAGGAGGGGAAATGAAGAGGACTCATGTCCTAAGGCGCTTACGGGAGACGGCGATCCTGCTGTCACTCGCTCTCCCGCTGGGGCTGCTGAGCCTGCCGCCCACGTCGGCGGCCGCCGTCGAGCAGGTCCAGGTGCCACCCGCCGCGTGTGCGGACATGGCGCCGCCGAGTGAGGACGGCAACTCGATCGACGACGAAAACCACGCCGCCATCCGACTTGAGCTGCCGGCTCCTGGCGCGGAGGTCCCGGTCGACGCGGAGGGCAAGGTCGACCTCAGCGGCTTCCTGCACAAGCAGGCGAGCATGGTCGACATATCGGTCGGTAATGACATGGTGACGACCGATTTCGGCTTTGGCCCGCCCCCGACCGGCGAGTCGAACTGGGCGGCATCCTGGACCACGCGGTTCCGCCCGCCGCAGCTGGGCGAGACGCTGGTCTGCGTCCGCGCCGAGCGAGACCCCAAGCGGTTCGCCCGGGTCCTGCGCGAGTTCACGTTCGTCGACAAGATCGCGCCGAGCAACGTGACCGGGCTGACCGTCGGCGCTATCACCCACAACTCGGCCCGGGCCAGCTGGAATGCCGCTACCGACAACTACGGCTTGGCCGGCTATGAAATCCGGGTCGACGGCGGCCCGCCGATCCGCACTGACGCTGCCACCCGCTCCTACACCATGAGCGGCCTGCCGCCCGAGACCGAGCACACCATCTCCGTCGTCGCAGTCGACCTGGCCGGCAACGAGTCCGCGACGCCCGCCACGGAGACCTTCCGCACCGTGGCGACACCTCCCGATCCCGATCCCGAGCTGACGCTCAAGGTGGAGGAAGGCGGTGCCCTGGCCAAGTGGCAGCCCGATCCCAACGGCGACTACACCTACCGCCTCTTCCTCGACGGCCGACTCTACGAAGAGTTCCCGATGGCGCAGTACTGCGTGGATGCTTCGGGCAACCCGGCGGACCCGTGCACAGCCGAGAGCGTCATCGAGTACCCGATCGAGCCTCTCGAAGCGTCTACGCCCTACACGCTGCGCGTTGATGCGGTTCAGGAGGACGGCGCGGCGTGGCGGGACTTCGGTGGCGGTTTCATAACCGACGCGGTCACGCCCTCGGTGCCTGAGGAGGTCACGCAGAAGGCCTCCAGCGACAGTTCGCAGTGCGCTGCCCAGGGAGGTGACTTCTACGTTGCGGAGAGTGTCCGCTCTTCCGTGACGGTGCCGGCGGGCAGCACCGAGGTCTTCACCGGTTGCTACAAGGCCGCCGACGCCAGCTGCGTCGAGGAGCACATGCCTCCCGACGAGGATGAGAAGTTCGACTGCTCGGACGACGTCACCGCGATGCTCCGCGATCTGGCCTCGCCCGGTGGCGGGCCTGCGCTCTCACCGCTGAGCAGCTCCACCGGCGGCATGCAGCCGCTGTTCGATCCCGGCAATCCCATCCAGCCCCTCGTCGTGTGCCTGGAGAGCCGGGCCTGCACCATGCTGCTGGCGCCGCCCGCCACCGCGGCGGCGGCGGCCGTATCGGCGAGCACTATCTCCGTGGTCGTGTACTGGCTGGCGGTGATCGCCGGGGCGATCGTCATCGGGGTCGCGCTGGGCCTGATATGGGCGATCATCGACGCCAGCCCGATAGCCATCGGCGGCATCCTGGAATATCCGATCAAGTACACCGACGACTTCAACACCTACGACGACTGGGGTCTGGAAGACGGGCGGTGGTACCACAGCCTGACGGCGTACGCTCAGACCATCAGGACGACCAAGGATCTGACTGCGAAGTACAACCTGCCGTTCGCCTGGACCAGCCTGGATGACTCGGACCTACGAGCAAACATCGATCAGGCGTGTGCTGCGCAGAAGCAGGCGAGCAGCACCAGCGCCCCCTGCGATGACGACGTCGCCTTCTACGTCCCGGGCGGCCGGAACTACAAGTTCAAGCCGATGCAGGAGACCGGCAAGCACATAGTGGAGGCCATGGGCGACGGTCGCTGGCCCTCCGGCGGGCGGGTCAAGTGGTTCGGCCCGGCACGCAGCATCAACGGCCAGGCGGCGATCAACGCCGGCTACGACCGCAACTGGTACTACAACGATCCCCGTTTCACGCCGAACGCCTGTCAGCCGCGTCCGCTGCCCGGTTCAGGGAAGACGTGTGACGAGTTCCCGTTCTGGGCCACCGACCAGGCGGTCAACCTTTCGGGCATCAATGCGGATGTGCGGCATGTGCCCACCTCGGAGTCGCTGCCACAGGGCAGTGACATCTCCGCGTTCAGCAGCAAGTGCAAGGTGGACGACGGAGAGCGGTACATCGTGCTGCCCATCAAGCCATGGGTCGCGGCACAGGCGCCGAGCTTCGGCTTCCGGATCAACGGCAGCGGGGCCAGCGTCTGCATGGAACCGTCGCTGTAGCGGTGGGAGGGCCCGGAATCCTTCGAGATTCCGGGCCCTTGCCGGGGTTCGGGCCCTTGCTGGGCCCGGGCCCGTCTACGGTGCTCAGGGAAACTCCTACGCAGGGGGCTGGCCATGCTGGACGACATCTCCGTACTGCGTGTCGCCACGGCTGGATACCGGGCGGCGGCGACCGCCGCAGGCCTGCCCTGGCCCGACCTGGCCACTCCACCCCCGGTGGTGGACCCGCCGGAGCAGGTCCACCGCATCTTCGCCGTGGAGCGCATCCCCGAGCAGCTCACCTGGCTGCACAGCCAGGGCTGGCAGGAACGCCGGCTGCTGCCGAACGGCGGCTGGCTGCTTCCCTGGCCGACCGACCCCGACGAGGCGCTCGGCCAACTGTCGCTGTCGGTCGGCGTCCCGTTCCCCTGGCGGCAGCAACTGCCGCTGTTCCACTTCGAGTTCCTCATCTACACCTTCGTACTAGGTGGGGAGCACGAGGGGCAGATCTGGCGGTACGAAATCTCCCCGGACGCCTGGGACGCGGTACGCGCCGCCCCCAGCCTGGCGGCGCTGTTCACCGAGTGGACCAAAGGGCTCGAGGTAGGCGTGGTCTACCTCAACGACCTCGACGGCTGCCTCGCCGTGGGCGAGCCCGGCCGCCGGGCCATCGATACGCTCCTCGAACACACCCCGGGCCTCGACCCGCTGGCCTTCCCGGTCTCGATGCCCGAGCAGCCTGTGCTGCGACAGCGGCAGACCGAATGCGGGGTCGATATGGACCGCGTTGGTCCCGCCCAGGGCTTCGAGAGCTTCGAAGCCCTGGGCGAGGAGATCGAGGCGGTACGCGCCACGCTCGACCTGTGAGGCCCATGGGTCGGAGTCGCCGATGTTGAGACGCTCTTTGAAATGCGATGATCTGCGCCGTGGTGTGGTCGCGTAGCGAGTGGCGTGGGAGAGGTGAGGTTTGGCCCGGGCGGCTTCCGAGAGCGGACCACCGGGGTTGAGGCGGACCCCCTGCCCGCCGATGTTGATCTTGCGGGACTTCTCCCAGTGCTCGCGGACGGTGGTGTCCTGAAGGTAGACCTAACGGACTGTCATCTGGCGAGTCGTGATCAAGGATGCGGCGTACGACTTGCTGCGGGACATCCTGGTTGATCATTCGGGGCCCAGGGTGTGACGTCACTGGTGCGGGGCGCAGTGCATCGGGCAGCCATGCGTATTCGACGTTCTTCGCCGGGCGGGGATAGAGAAGCCGGTTGGCATCGGATCCACCGGCTGCGGTGTCGTGTCGATTGGACGGTTGGTGGCTGCGTTCCGAGCGCGAGATCCGGGGCAAGCTGCTCGTTCCCGTTCGGCGTCGGTTCCGGTGGCGGCGGAGGGCGCGCTCATACGCGAAAGGGGCATGCGGACTCCGGGGAGTAAGCCGGGACGAGTGTGGCGGGGGCGGCGCGCGAGGCGCTCTGCACCTGGTCATCGAGGGAGCTCCGGTTCTGGACGGAATTGGTGGAAGGGGTTATCGCGTACGGGAGGCGCGCGCCGGGGGAGTGCTCACCGCGGCGGCCGTGGCGTTGGCTGCGAGCGACGTCCGTGCGGCAGTGGCGGTGGCGTGCGGCCCCAACAGGTGCGAGGCGTCCGCCGAGTCGTCGACGTACAGGGCGGAGTCGAGGGCCACCTCGTAGCGCGCGGCGCGCAGCATCTGGGCCGCGTGGGTGGACATGGCGGCGCGATGCCGCTCGGGGGTAGTGGAGTGCAGGCGCCAACGCAGCCCGTATCGGTCCTCGATCTGCTCGAAGCCGGCATGCCGCAGGAGCCCCGCCGACAACACGTCGCGGGCCCCTTCGGCACAGACACCGCCCAGAGGATCGGCGGCAATGGTGATGTGCGGGGCAGACACGTACGGATCTCCTGGAGTGCGGGGTTGGAGCGGGAGCCCGGAGGGCCGGGCCGCCAGGAGAGGATCCACGCAATTGTCGACTTGGGTCCGCCGAAGATCTCTGCTAGACGCTGCTTATCTCGGGTCTCTATGGGCTGCAACCGAACCGCCGTTACTGGGCGTCAATGAGGGTATGTGCTCCTGGGTGGGGAAGGACCGCAGGAATGAGTGCTCTCGTACGCAAGCTGAACGCTATCGTCCGGACGGTCGGTACCAAGATCCTCCCGGCCGGCGAGGTTTGCATGATCCAGCTCAGCTACACCTACGAAGCTGAACTCACCGAAGTGTGGGATGCCCTCACCAATGCCGAGCGGCTGAGCCGCTGGTACGGGCCGATCCAAGGCGATCTGCAGCAGGGCGGTACCTATCGGCTCTTCAACGACGAAGGCAACAGCAATGAACGCGGCAAGATACTTCTCTGCGAGCCGCCCTACGCCTTCAAAGTCCAATACACCGCCATTCCCACTGTTTCCCGCTACTCGAAACCCTGCTATCCCGAGGAATTCGCCGCGCAAGTGGCCTATGCGGAAGCACACGACGATGACATGTGGATCGAGGTGCGCCTGGAGCGCGTCGGAGATCGCACCACACTCGTCCTGCAGTTTCTTTACGCTGCGCCCGACGAGCAGGATCTAGCGAGCCTGTTCGGCCCTTGCTGGATTGGCTATTACGTGGATGCCTACGTGCTCTCGCTCGACCGACACCTCCGCGGCAAGCGATTGATCAAGGGATGGGAGAACACCGCTGCCGGCAAGCGGGCAGCGGTCCTCAGCGCGCAGGAGTGGGGCAAGGCTTCAGTGGCGGCTGGCTTCCCCGCGGACGAGGTGGCCGAGCAGGTGGAAGGCCTGATCTTTATTATCAACGACAAACTGACGTCAGAGGTCATCGATGCCGTATTCGGTGCCATCTTTGAAGGCATCGATGCCACTGAGTCGAGCTCTTAGACCGTGCTGCGAACGGACGGCGGGTATACCCAAGACCAGTGGTTTGAACGCCTTGCTGTCATGCAGATTCGCCCCTGACACCGCACCGCTAGCGGCAGGCCCTGGGCCTCGGACAGCACGTGAAGTTTGCTGCCTTTCTTCCCATGATCGACCGGATTCGGCCCGGTCGGCGAGCCGCCCCTTCTCGCCCGCACCGACGCGGCATCGATGATCGCGGACGACCAGTCCAGCTCACCTCGGGCACCGAGTTCGTCCAGCATCGCCCGGTGCAACTTGCGCCACAACCCGGCCTCGGTCCACACCGTGAACCGGCGATGTGCAGTGGCCGGCGGGACGCCGAACGACTCCTGTGGACGATCACGTAATTCCCCAGGGCCGAGTTCACGTTATTCCCCAGGGGCTGCCCGCTTCATCGGTCGATCGACCACGCTGCGCTGGCGGGTGGGGTGCCCGCGGTGATGATGTGGTGGACGATCTGCAGTGCTTCTGCCAGGGGCGCTGTGTCCTCGTCGGGATACTCATCGTGCTGGCCGTTGGCGAGGATGAAGCCTGCGCTGTGGCCCTCGGCTTCGGGGGTGATGGCGTGCTCGCCGGGATCGTCTTCGTCTTCCAGGAGCATCACCATCGCGCGTTCGGTGTTGGTGATCACAGCGAGTGCGCGGCCTCGGGAACTGGTCAGCCACGTCTCCAGCTGTCCGTCCGCGATGCGTTCACGGAGCAGGGCCAGTGCCGCTGTGGGCGACGCCGGCGCCGTTCCGTCAATGAATGTCCAGGACTCAAGCATGCGCATGACCTTCTCACATTCGCATGCGGTCGCGATGGTTCTAGCTGGTTGGAGGCTTGTCGGTCGGATTCTTGGGCCGCTTGTTCGGCCGGTAGCTGGGGCCGTTCATGATGACCTGGCGGCTGGTGTTGATCGGCTGGTCCAGGAGGGACTCGGCGACGACGAGGTTGGGGAAAAGGGGATACCAGTCGCTGGGCGCCCGGTTGCTGGTGATGATCAGGGACCGGCCCTGCCGTTCGGGTTCAAGAAGTTCCCCGGGATCGCAGCACACATCGACATGATATGGCGCAAGACCAACGTCGACTGGGGCAACCGCAACGGTGGAAAGCCGCTCACTTTCCTGGACGAAAAGCTGTCCGCTGACGGCGCCAGCTAGACGCAGCAGTACCGCAACCGTCAGGTAATACGCGGTAGAAAATGGACAAAGTGCCTGGGCGTCGGCCTGTTCAGTGGCATGTGGACGCGGGCGCGCCGCGTACCGACGTGGAAGGCTGCGACGAGTTCGCCTTCGCCAACGCCTAAGCGCCTGATGGAGGACGACGACTACTGGGTCGGCCTCGACGGATTCACCGTACCCACTCCGTAACCGGACCATGAGAAGTGCCCCCCGACCGTTCTTCGGTTCCGGGGGGCACTTGCGTTTCGCGATCTCACCGCCTCACGACCAGACAAGTCGCCCATCGACAACGGAACAGATCGGATAGTCCCCCGCGCCGATCCTCGCCAGCGTCTCCGCCACGGAGTCGAAGTAGTGAGCCAGTGACGCGTACTCGCCGGTGATCGTGGGCGCACCCACGAACCATCTGCCGATACGTCCGTCTCTCGCGTCGATGAACTGTCCCATCCAGCTGTCCCGGTCCGACTGGAACGGGATCCACTCCTCGCGCCAGTCGCCCCCACCGGACAAGGGGTGATTCGCGTAGAGCCTCTCCATCGCCCGGATGCCCAGGAAGAAGCTCCCCTCGTCCGGGAATCCAGCGTAGCCGCAGCAGGCGACGTCGTCGTCCACATCGTCCTCGGGAAGATCCAGGTTGTTCTGCAGCAGCCACGCCCGCAGGTCCTGAGGCAATGAGACACCCATACGCTCCTCGGCGGCCGCGAGTATCCGCTCCGGGGCCGGGCCGGGCAGGTCCGCGTGATCGGCCGGAGCGTGCTCTTGGAGGAGATTCATTACGCGGGACCAGCTCTCCACCACACTCATTCCCCGCTGCCCCCCTCTGCACAGATTCGCTATGCCACTCAACGGACTCACCTACTGTACAGAGCCACGGTCGGACTGAATGGCCGCGTCGCGCCGCCGGCTGGCCGCATGCTGTTCGGCGAGGGAGGGCATTCCGGCGATGGCTTCGGTGGCGCGGCCATGCCGGATGAGCAGCTCGGCCACTTCCGACGGCCGCAGTTCGGTATCCGCCCGCAGCAGCATGAGAGCTTCCTCAAGGCGCCCCATCTCTTCCATGATCCATGCCTTGCTGACCGTCAGGTCGTACGTGTCCGGTGGCAGCGTCTCAGCGTAGGCGAGGGCCTCCTCGTGCCGGCCGGCCTCACCCAGCAGCCATATCCGGTTCGAGCTGAACCAGGATGAATGCTCCTCGACGAACTCAGCACTGCGTTCGTCGAGGAGCGCCAGGGCGTCGTCCGGCCGTCCGGCTTCGTGTAGCAGGTGGATGATGCCTTCAAAGAGGCAGGCATCGTGGTAGTCGAACGTCGGGCGACCCACCTCGACGGCTTCCTCGATCCGGCCTTGGCGGCCCAGCAGTTCGATCAGGGGCCAGCGGAACCGGTCCGGATACTCGGCGGTCGCGATGAAACGCCGCAGCGCGGCCTCGGCCACATCTGCCTGTCCGTCGTCTTCGAGTGCCCGCGCGTAGTACGCGAGCGCCTCACCCGCATGCTTGCCGGTGCCCAGTACGCGCAGTTCCTCCAGGCGCCCGTGGCGCCGCAGGAGCTCGGCGTAGGCGATCAGTGTGTTCTGGACCAGGAAGTGCCCTGCTGCGATGTCTGCCCCAAGCATCCGTACGGCCTCGTCGGTCCGGCCCGCGCGCTCCAGGACCTGGGCTTGGAGATCTTGTGCGTTGCTGGGGTGGAAGCTCCATCGCTCCTCGCCGCGGGCGCTACGGGCCCGCTCAGCGTGGGGTGCGATCAGCTCCAGGACCTGTTCATCACGGCCCTGGTCCACTGTCAGCTCGACGAGGGTGGACAGAATCCACTCCCTGTCCAGATGCGGCGTGAGTACGGTGATCGCCTCGTTTAGCCTGCCCGCCTTGGCCAGCAGTTCTGCGAAGTCGTGGCACACCCACTCCGAGGCCAGGCCCTCCTCGTCCGGGCGTACGGCGTCCAGTGCCTGCTGCACCCTCCCCGCCTCGAGCAGGACCTCGGCCTTCTCCCAGCGCGCCCGGTTCCACCCAGCCTCGATGAACGGCTCCAGCACGCCCAGGGCCCGCTCGACCTCGCCTGCCCGGGACGGCTCGCGAGCCGCCGCCTGGGCACAGAACCACTCCCCCCGCTCCGACGCGGCCTGAACCAGCAGCTCCACCTCACCCCGCTCCACGAGCATGGTGACCAGGCGGGGAGGTATTCCGCCGAGTGTCCGTGACTGCCATTCAAGATCGTCAATGTTCACGGGCCTGAGCGTACGGGCAACTACTGACAGGCTTCATCGACCAGCTGCCAGAGCCCACTAGCTCTATGCCGGAAATACAGGCTGGCAGACGGGTTCCCCCGTCAGACTCCTGGCAGATTCCGCGAACCCGCGTGCTTCGAGTGGGAGAGGCCGATAGCCGAGTCAGCCCATGGGATGGTTGTTCGACTGATCGATGTTCGACCTACACTCGATCGGATGCGGCCTGAGAGTTCACACGCCCCGCTGGAGGCGGCCTTCCCCAGGGCGCTGCGTGACGACGTCCAGGTGGTGCTGCGGCTCCTGCCGCCTGCCCGGTTCTCGTCTTCCCCATCATTCTCGGCGACAGTCCAGGGGGAGGACATCGCCATTCCCTACCGTCTGTACAACGATGAGCCGACAGGGAGTGCGGACGCGGCGCTGACGCCAGTCCAGTCGGCGATCCTGCACTGCCTCTACACCCGGCACCACGACGGTGTGGTCCGGCAACGGCATCTGGAACGGGTCGTCGGTGTCGCGGAGCCCTGGATTGCGCCCTACGTCGTCCAACTCGTCGGGGAGTACGTCGTAGAAATCGTGGTGGCCGCCCGGAAGGGGCTTGTCGACCTCGATGCCCCGGACAGCCGTCAGCACGCCGTCTACGGCGCGTTCGTCGCGGCCAACCGCACACTCTTCGACACCACGCAGCGCCGGGCGGTGAGCTACTGGAGTTGCTACTACCGACACCGCTACGAGACCTTCCAGAGTTACCCGGGCTGTGGACTCCTCGACTCTCTCTGGAACGCGGCGACGCACCGTACGGGCCAACCCAGATCCCGACTTATCCCAGTTACCCGTGCCAGGAGCCTCCGCGATGCGTGAACCCGTTGACGATCATGACTGCCTGCCCTACGTGTACCGCGTCACCAAGTACGATCCGGCCGACCGCGATGGGTGGGGCCGCTATACCGGTGCCGAAGACAGCGACAGTGACCACGGGCCCGTCGAGGCGGCGTACCTTCAGGCGGTACGTGCTTTCGCGGAAGACAGCGGGGTCGACCGCCTGGAGATCCGAGAGCCGGCGCTGGCCGGGTTCGTCCACTTCGAGCTTGAACCGCCGGCCGAGGGCCATGGCCTGGCCGGACTCTTCCCCGACAGCCTGGCCGGCTACCACGACGGCGCAGAAGTGTCACTCGCGGTCGGGGTGGACCTGGTGAGGGCCATGCTGCGGGGCGCCGGAGCATGGTGTCGACTTGAGGTAGCGGGAGCGTTTCGCGTTCACGTCGGATGGGACCAGTACGTCTACGTCAGTAGCGCTGCCCCGTGTGAACGCGCGCTGGCGCACACCCGGACCCTCAGCCTCTTCCCCGAACGGCTGGACGCCTCCCCCTACGACGCGGCGTCCGACGAGGAACCGGGCGAACAGCGCCCCGCAGACGACGACTTCTGGGACAGACTGAGGTACCTCGCAGGCTACGGTCCCCTCCTCCTCGAAGAGGGCCACGTTCTCAACTCCTCTCGCTGGCACCGGATCACGCAGGCGAACATCGACACTGTCCGAACCGGCCTCGCGCCCCGAGCCCGACTCTTGGTGTGGCCAGACCTGACTGCGGATATTGACTCCGTACGCTCCCGCCTGCGCGAAGAGGGGTCGTGGGAGCTGGTGTGGGAAGACGCGGACGGGCGGATCTCCAGCGCGGTTGTCGACGACGAAGAACTTGCCGCAGTCGACGACGCGCTCTCCACAGCGCGAGCCGCAGCAGTGCATTCCATCATCATGGACGAGTGCCACCCGCTGTTCAGCGCTGTCCTGCCCGATGCGGACGGCGTACTGCGCGCCCGCTGGAGGACCAACCCCTGCCCAGGTGACCAGCGCTGGGAACAACTCAAGGCGTTCCAGGTCGGCGAGGTCCTGACCGGCACGGTGTCCGAGATCGCGAGTTTCGGCGTGGTGTTCGTCGACCTCGACGGCGTCCAAGGACAGATCAACATGCCGGAGTTGTCCTCGCGGCAGTTCAGCCACCCCTCCGAGATCGTGTCCGTAGGGGAGGAGCTCACGGTCCGGATCCTCGACGTCGATCTCGTACGCGAACGCGTGGCGCTCTCGTTGCGATCGCTACCCCTGTCGACATCGACGCGTTAGGGCCGGGCAGCGCTCATCCGGCTCTGCTCGTAGCTGGCGCTGCCACTGCGGAACGGAACCAGTCCACTGTCGTCGCGATTCCCTTCTGGATCGGCAGTGCTGTCAGCGTCGGGAACAGCGCTCGCAGGCGGGCGTTGTCCGCCTGGGAATGGGGGACGTCACCCGTGCGCGGAGCCCGGTGCTCGCGGTGGACGGGTTGCCCGGTCGCGGATGCGATCTCCTGGATCAGGTCCAGCAGGGAGGTGCGGGTTCCGAAGGCCAGGTTCACCGGGAGGGGGGTTGCCACCCGGCGCAGGAGGGCGTCGGTGAGGACGCGGCAGACCGTTCCCACGTAGGTGAAGTCCCGTGTCTGGCTGCCGTCGCCGTGCACGGCCACCGGGCGGTCGGCGAGGGTGGCGCTGATCCACTTCGGGATGACGGCGGCGTAGGCGTGGTCGGCGCGCTGGCCGGGGCCGTAGACGTTGAAGAGGCGGAAGGGCAGCACCGGCAGGTCGAAGCTGTGGTGGTAGGCGCTCAGGTACGCCTCCGTCGTGAGCTTGGTGACCGCGTACGGGCTCATCGGGGCGGAGGGGAGGTCCTCGTGCTTCGGTAGACGGGGGTTGGCGCCATAGACCGAGGACGAGGAGGCGGCGATCACGTGCGGGCCGCCGGCGCGGCGGGCCGCTTCGAGGACCTGGAGGGTGCCGGTCGTATTGGCGTGGTGGCTGGCCAGGGGATCTCGCAGGGAGCGCGGTACGGAGGGAAGCGCGGCCAGGTGGACGACGGCGTCGGCACCCCGCAACGCCCGGTCGAGGAGGGCGGCGTCCTGGACATCGCCCTCGTGGAAGTCCACGCTGAGGCCGGCGAGGTTCGCCCTGTCCCCGGTGGAGAGGTTGTCGACGACCCGGAGTCGGGTGACCTGGGGCTGCTCGGTCAGGGCGCGGACGAGGTTGCTGCCGATGAATCCGGCACCGCCGGTGATCACGATCTGCACGTGGTTTCCCTTCAGAGAGAGTCGACATGGGCGCCGGTGAGCCGGCGGCGGCAGTCGAGGATGTACGGGGCGTGCGCGCTGATCAGGGGGTAGTCGAAGGCGTCGTGGTCCGCGAGGAGGACGACGGCGTCGGCCGCCGCGAGGAGGCGGGGAGTCACGTCGATGCGCTGGAGTTCCGCCAGGCTGGCGGCGCGGGGGTGGGCATCGTCCAGGACGTGGGGGTCGGCAGCCTGGACGAGGGCGCCCATGGCGGTGAGGAGTTCGGCGATCCGGGCCGCCGGTGTCTCGCGGGCGTCCCCGGTGTTGGCCTTGTACGCCACGCCGAGCAGCAGGATGCGCGAGCCTTTGAGCGGCTTCCCGCGTTCGTTCAGGCCCGCTGCGAGACGCCGTACCACGTAGTCGGGCATGTGGTTGTTGACGTCGTTGGCCAGCTCGACGAAGCGGAAGTTCCGCCCCAGGGTCCGCTCGACGCGCCACGACAGGTACGAGGGGTCGACGGGCAGGCAGTGGCCTCCGACCCCGGGGCCGGGGGTGAAGCGCATGAACCCGAACGGCTTGGTGGACGCAGCGTCGATGGCAGCCCAGATATCGATGCCCAGGTCGTGGGCGAAGATCGCCAGCTCGTTGGCGAGGGCGATGTTCACATGCCGGAAGGTGTTCTCCAGGAGCTTGGTCAGCTCGGCTTCCTTGCAGCCGGCCACGGGCACGACCGTGTCGACGATGGACGCGTAGAAGTCGCGGACCGCTTCCATGCAGGCCGGGGTGAGGCCCGAGACGACCTTCGGCGTGTTCTCCAGCCGCCAGGTGGGGTTGCCCGGGTCGATGCGCTCCGGGCTGTAGCCGAGGTGGAAGTCGCGGCCGGCGCTCAGCCCGGAGCCGCGTTCGAGGAGCGGGCGGAGCACCTCCTCGGTCGTCCCGGGGTACGTGGTCGACTCCAGGACGACGATCGCGCCGGGGGTGAGGTAGCGGGCGAGCGTCCGCGCTGCGTCCTGGATGTGCGACAGGTCCGGCGCGCCGTCGCACAACGGGGTCGGGACGGTGATGATCGCGATATCGAAGCCGGCGCAGTCGGACTGCTCGACGGTCGGTCGGTAGGCCCCGGCGGTGAGCAGCGGCGCCAACCGGGCGCCCGGGATGTCCTCGACGTACGACTCGCCGAGCATGAGCCGCTTGATCCGCCGGACGTCCGTGTCGAGGCCGACGACACGGTGTCCGACCTCGGCGGCCCGCACCGCCAGCGGCAGCCCGACGTATCCCTGCCCCACGACGACGACGCGCAGCCGACGGACCTGGCGATTGCTGATCATGCAGTCCACCTTGTCGAGGTCGAGGAGGGATAAGAGGGGTGATGTCCGTGGTGGGTGGGAGCCGTAAGATGGTGGGTGCCTCGGCCGTTCGGGACTCGCTTGGCCGCCTGTCCTGGACGGCCGAGCGTTTTACGGGAGCGGCAGTCGCGGGGGAGTGGCGGGGCGGGAAAACCCGTGGGCCGGTCGGCCTTCCGGTTCGATACGATGCCGGTGGCCTGCAGTCCCGTTCCGTCACCGTGTGTGACGTCGACGTGCGATCGGAGCGATCGCGGTGACTGCGGCCTCCCGACCTGGGCCCGCCGTGGCAGCGCCATCGGCGCCGTACGTACGAAATGGAGCATCCAAGGATGGCTCGACACCTGGTAACCAGCGCGCTTCCCTACATCAACGGGATCAAGCACCTGGGCAACATGGTCGGGTCGATGCTCCCCGCAGACGTCTACTCCCGCTATCTGCGCCAGCGCGGCCACGACGTCCTCTACATCTGCGCCACCGACGAGCACGGCACGCCGGCCGAGCTGGCCGCCAAGGCGGCCGGGCTCTCGGTCGAGGAGTTCTGCGCCCAGGCGCATGACGCACAGCGGGCCGTCTACGAGGGATTCGATCTGGCCTTCGACTACTTCGGGCGCAGCTCCTCGCCGCAGAACGTGGAGATCACCCAGCACTTCGCGCGCAAGCTCCATGAGAACGGCTTCATCGAGGAACGCGCTATCCGCCAGGTCTACTCGCCCGTCGACGGCCGTTTCCTGCCCGACCGCTACGTCGAGGGCACCTGCCCGCACTGCGGGTACGACAAGGCCCGCGGTGACCAGTGCGAGAACTGCACCCGCGTCCTGGACCCGACCGACCTGATCAACCCGCGTTCGGCGATCAGCGGTTCCACGGACCTGGAGGTCCGCGAGACCAAGCACCTCTTCCTGCTGCAGTCGAAGCTCCAGCACGAGGTCGAGGAGTGGATCGCCACCGTCAGCGACCAGTGGCCGCACCTGTCCACGTCCATCGCCCGCAAGTGGCTGACCGAGGGCCTGAACGACCGCGCCATCACTCGCGACCTCGACTGGGGCGTCCCTGTCCCGGCCGACACCTGGCCCGAGCTCGCGGCCGAGGGCAAGGTCTTCTACGTCTGGTTCGACGCCCCGATCGAGTACATCGGCGCGACGAAGGAGTGGGCGGACGCCGCCTCCGACGGCGAGACCCGCGACTGGAAGTCGTGGTGGTACGAGGCCGACGACACCGTCCGGTACACGCAGTTCATGGCGAAGGACAACGTCCCCTTCCACACGGTGATGTTCCCGGCCACCGAGCTCGGCGTGCGCGAGCCCTGGAAGAAGGTCGACGTCGTCAAGGGCTTCAACTGGCTGACGTTCTACGGGGGGAAGTTCTCCACCTCGCAAAAGCGCGGCGTCTTCACCGATGCGGCCCTGGAGATCCTGCCCAGTGACTACTGGCGCTACTTCCTGATCGCCAACGCCCCCGAGTCCGACGACTCCTCCTTCACCTGGGAGCACTTCACCGCCACGGTCAACAAGGACCTGGCCGACACCCTGGGCAACTTCGTCAACCGCGTCCTGTCCTTCTCCCGCAAGCGCTTCGGCGACGACGTTCCGGCAGGCGGCACCGCCGGCGAGGCGGAGGCGAAGCTGGGCGAGGAGATCGCGGGCCTGCTGGCCGAGTACGAGGAGCAGATGGAGGCGCTGCAGTTCCGCAAGGCCGCCGCCGCCCTGCGCGCCCTGTGGTCGGCGGGCAACTCCTACCTGGAGGAGAAGGCCCCCTGGCTCCAGGTCAAGACCGACCCCCAGGACGCCGCGCTGACCCTGCGCACCGCGATGAACCTGATCCACCTGTACGCGGTCGTCTCCGAGCCGTTCATCCCGGCCACCGCCGCCGCCATGCGCGGGGCCTTCGCCCTGGCGGACGACACCGCGACCTGGGTGAGCGCCGAGCAGGCCAGGGCCCTGGACGCGGTCCCGGCCGGCACCGCGTTCACCGTGCCCCCGGTGCTCTTCGCGAAGATCACCGAAGAGGACCTGGAGTCCTACCGCGAACGCTTCGGCAGCGCCCCGGACGCCTGAGAGGCCCTCCCGCGCCCGTACCGTCCCGCCCCTCATCGGGCGGTACGGGCGTCGAGGAGACCGGGCAGCTCCGCAGGTGCGGCGTTCATCAGCCGCACGCGCGGTGTCGGGCCGCCGACCTCCACCCGCGTGACCGCGGCCGAGCCGGGTACGTACGAGAGGTAGCGGTCGAAGCCGCTCCCCGTCAGCCACAGCAGCAGGCAGGCGATGCCCCCACCGTGCCCGACGAGGACGGTCGTTCGCGCCGCCCCCGCGCAGACCTCGTCCCACAGGCCCACGTAACGGGCCTGGACGTCCTCGGACGACTCGCCGCCCGGTGTGCGGAGCCGGTGGATTGGCACACCGTGGCGAGCGGCCTCGGCGGCGGCGAGCTGTTTGGGTCGCCCCCCGAGGTAACCGCTGTCCTTGGCGGCCAGACGCGCATCGACGCGGACATCGGCCGGAGCGAGCGCGGCGGTGAGAATCCCGGCCGACTCACGGCAGCGGGACACCGGGCTGACGAGCATCTGCTCCACGGCGACCCCGGCCCGCGCAAGGACGGATCCGACGAGCCGCGTGTCGGCGCGCCCGCGCTCGCTGAGCCGGCCGCCCACCGCGCGGCCCTGGTGGATGCCCTGGAGATTCTCCTCCGTCTCACCGTGCTTGACCAGGTAGATGTGCTGGGTGCCCAGGGCGTCGTCTCCCCTCATTTCGGTCAGTCCCAGGGGCGGACGTCGACGTGGGCGCAGACGGCGGCGGCGACCTGCTCGTGCTCGGCCCGGCTCATGGCGGGGAAGCGGTCGTGGTGCCACTCGACGTAGAGGACGGAGACGAGGTCGATCGTCCCGTCGGCGAGCAGCTTGGTGAGTACGGGGTACTCGGCGCCCTCGATGTCCATCTTCACGACGACGCGGTCCTGCGGCGTGGCGGTCCGGCGAAGCCAGGCACTGAAGTCCACCGCGGGCACGGGCACGGGCGATTCGTAGTCGATCTGCTGGTCGTACACGGGTGGGACCCGCTTGCCGGGCATCACGGTGGAGCTCTCGTGGTGGCCGAGGAAGAGGTCGACCGTCCCGTCCTCGGTCCACACCGCGCTGGCAGAGACCTCGACCAGGCCGGCGTGCCGGGCGCGCTTCACGTTCGCACGGATGGAGGGGAGCAGGCTCGCGTTGGGCTCGAAGGCGTAGAAGTCGTGGTCCGGGAGGTCGTGCATGAAGCGCCGCAGTACGGTCCCGAGGTTGGCACCGCAGTCAACGAAGATCTTGCGCATAGGGTGTACTCCTGTCGAGGGCCGGAGGGTTGAGGTCGATCTCCCGTACGACGTGATCGGCGAGTGTGACGAAGTCGCCGGTCCGGGGGAGGTAGCAGCGCTCCACGTAGCGGACGGTGATACGGCGAACGGGCTCCTCGCCGCGGTAGGCGGGCAGATCGCCCCACCGGTAGAGCTGGCCCCCGGGTGCCTTGAGATGACGCAGCCACCGGGGGAGGGGGCTCTTGGGAGTGCCGGTGTTGAGGCGGGTGAACATGGCGGCCAGGAAGGCGACATGCTCACCCGACCGTTCCTCGTCCCGGTGTGTGCGGCCGTAGGTCTGCTTGAGCGCGCGCAGTTGGTCCCGGTCACTGCCGGCCTGGACGAGGAGGTCGCGACGTCGCAGGTCCCAGACGATTCCGAGATGGCCGTGGAGGATTGCCTCGTCCGTCAGGAAGTAGCCCTCGACGCGGCCGAACTCGCGCTCGTACGGGCACATGTAGTCGTTGTAGAGGCCCCGCGTCGCGCCGGAGACGGTCTCCACCTGCCAGTGCATCCGCGCGGTGAAGGGCGAGTCCCACCAGCCCAGGTGCCAGGGCTGCCACAGCAGATCGGCGGCGCTGAGGACGATCACGCAGAGCGCGATCAGCGCGGCGGGCCAGCCGAAGGCGCTGACACCTCCCGTATCGCTCAACAGGCCGACACCGACCGCGAGGCCGAGGTTGGCGGTGGCGTTCTCCCAGAAGAGGATGCCGGAGGCGAGGGCGATGACGACGTGGAAGAGCGCGGTCGCCACCAGGGTCGCGATCAGCAGTCGGCGGTCGAGGAACACGACGAGCCCGGCAGCCTCCACGAGCATCGTGAGGATGTTGACGGGACGGTCGAGGACGCGGGCTCGGCGCAGGAGGCGCGACACCCTCCGGGAGGGCAGGAAGCGCGCCCAACCCCAGGAGTACGCCGAGGCCATGAGGTAGTGCGTGCGGTTGTGCCAGGCCCACGACCAGGGCCGAGGCCCCAACCGGGCCTTGCTCCACGCCGGTTTGACGTAGTGCGACAGCGAGACGCAGCCGAGGACCAGCACCAGAGCGGCAGCGGAGTCGTGAGGCGACGGGGCGAAGAGAGCTGACACGAGGAACCAGGCGAGGTACGCCTTCAGCAGGCGCACCGGCATCATCGCGTGATGCTGCCAGCTGCGCAGCCTGCCGCAGCACACGGCGATCCACGCCAACAGGGCCGGAGTCCACAGACAGGAGGCGACCGCGAGGAGCAGCAGGAGCAGCTTGCTTCGACGCTGGGACGCGAGAGGGGCCGTGACGTTGTAGTCGCTCGTCGCGCCGCGCCAGGTCAGCAGGGCGATCACGGAGGCGATGAACCAGTGCAGCGGCCCGGGGACGGGCGGCGGACGGAGGGCCAGCGGGGCGATGACCGCGACGGACGCGCCCAGCACCACAGGCGTGGGGCGGCGGGCGAGGGCCCGTACCGCCGGGGAGACGCCGAAGCGGTAGCACGCCACGACAGCGGCCACGACCGCAGCGGTCGCCACGTACGAGGGAAGCGGGGGGGTGGCCATGGCCGGCCTACCCCGCGACCGGAGCGGGCATCGGCCCATCGATCGTCGACCTGCTCTCCAGGTACGCGGCGATGCGCTCCCGGGGATCGGCCAGGAGGTGCAGGTCACGGTGGCGCACGACGTTGTCGCGCAGCGACCGGGCGCGCGCGAGGAAGTCCAGGACGCTCTGCGCTTCGATGCGCGGGGCCGACGTACCCAAACCGGCCTCGTCCACGACCTGGGCGCACCAGTGCTGGTCGTACGTGGGTAACGGGACGAGGTGGACCGGCTTGCCGAGGACGAGGGCCTCGCTGATCAGGTTGAAGCCGGCGTTGGAGAACACGGCCTCGGAGCGGGCCATGTCCGCGATGAACGCCTCGCGATCGAAGGCGCGGACCTCCACCCGGGCGTCGGCGTACCCGCGCAGCGACCTCAGTTCCGACGGCTGCGTGTAGATCCGTAGCTTCCGGTCGGGGACGGACTGGCGGAAGATCGAGGCCAGTTGGCGGACTGACTCCTGCGGACCGTGGTCGAAGTAGCGGGAGAAGTAGGCCGTCGCGAGGGGCTCGATGGTGGTCGGCGCCGACCTGACGGCATCGGGAACGACCGGGGCGATGAACTCCACCTGCCGCCCCTCGGCGTCCAGCGGGACGTAGGAGCAGATGAAGGACCGGTCCACGCGCGGAGCGAAGTACCGCAGCCGCTGCTCGTCAGCCGTGCGGGCGTAGCGGCCGACGACGGGAAGGTCCAGGTGCCGGTACTTGCTCTGCTGGTCGATGGAGATGAGCGGCCTGTCGAAGTGATAGGCGAGACGCGGGGTGTTGGGCTCGTAGTCGGTGACGAACACGTCCGGGACGCCGCTGTTGCGGACGGCCCGGCGAAGTTGGAGATGGCGGAGGAGGCCTGCGGGTGCCTGCCGGAGGTTCGCGCGCACGGCGTCGCGCGCGTGGATCCGATCGCCGCGCGCGAGCAGGGTCGGCATCCAGGCGTCCCAGGCGGTAAAGCCGAGGTCGCGGAAGTACTCGGCTCGGCCGACCCCGTTGGTGACGATCCGGACGTGGTGCCCGCGGTCGCGGAGGAACTGGGCGATCACGCTCTGCCGGACGGTGTGCCCCATGCCGATGCCGTTGACACCGATGATCACGCTGAGCGGCCGTACGTTTGCGTTTCCGAACACGACGATCCCTTCGGTCAGGAGAGCCGGGTGAGGACGTTGCGGGTGACGGTGGCGACCCGGGGGTCGGTGGCAAGGAGGCGGGCCCAGTCGGTGGTGGCGGCGGTGAAGACCGTCCCGCCGGCGGTGAAGAGGCCGAGCGTGGCCGCGCGGAGGCTGGGCGTCGGCTCCCGGGCGGCGAAGTTCCAGTCCGGGGGGAGTTCGGCGATGCCGAGGATCTCGAAGTCCTCCGGGGTGCCGTCCCGGCCGGTGGGACGGGGGTGGCCTGCGTCGTCGTACTCGTAGGCCGCGCCGTCGCATTCGTAGCCGATCAGCGCCCCGTCGCGCCCGAGGACGTCGCCGGTGCTCAGGCCCGTACCGGAGAACACCCAGTGGCCCGCGTCCGTGACGGTGAACCCCGCAGGCCTACGGGCGCCGTCCCAGTGGCCGCCCCCGTTGCGGTAGCTCACGCCGAGCAGCGCGTTCTCCGGATCCGACTCCCACCAGTGGTTCGGGCATCCGTACGAGCGGTCGGGGTCGGTGCCGGCAGGGGCGCCGGGCGGGAACTTGTCGCAGGACAGCCCGGTCCCGTCCGGAGCGACATCGACGCGCCACCAGCAGGTGTTGGCCCCGAAGTTGGCGAGGTGGCCGCCGGCGTCCCGGAAGGTGGTCACGTGGCGTCGCAGGTCGGCGCTCCAGTACTCGTCGTGACCGGCGGCGACCAGGAGGCGGTATCTGTCGCGCAGGAGTAGACCCTTGTGGAGGTCCAGGTCGGTGCAGTAGTCGGCCTCGATCCGGTTGCGCTCCAGCCAGGCGATGAACAGGGCGTCCCAGTGCGCGAACGTCTGCCGGGGCGACGAGGGGTCGTACGCGTCCGAAAGCCCCTTCACCGGCCCGCCGACACCGCCTCCGGGGCGGCGCGTCGTGACCTGGGCGGCGCTGTACAGGCACCCGCCGCCCGCCGTGTTGTACGCCTGGTAGGTGAACGTCGGGACCTTGTACAGGACCCTGCGGCCGGAGGGTGCGGAGGGGGTGACGACCAGGAGGATGCGCCCCTCCCGGGCATCCAGCGGCGGCACCCCGGACGCGCGCTCTGTGCCCAACACCGCGATGTACACCCCGGAACGCCACTGCCGAGGAACGAGGAACTCGTATACGGGCCATTGCCAGTCCGCATCGAAGCGTCCGGGAGCGGCAGCGCGACCGGGCCACTCGACGTGCCCCATATGCTGCGGCACGGCTCCCCAGCGGTAGAAGTCGATGTGGAAGTGCGGGGCGCTGGTGGCGATGTGCAGGTGCGCCACCTCGCCGGCGCGGACACTCGGCCGGGACGCGTAGCCGTTAACGGTGGTCACGCGCCCTCCCGGGGACGGGCCACCCCGGACAGGTGGAACGCGTCGACCGCCTCGACGCGGGCGTCCCAACCCAGGTGGTTCAGTTGGGAGGTGAGTGCGGCGGCGCTGCGGAACACCTTCACGGCGAGGTGACGGGAGCCGTCCGAGAGAGTGCGCTGCACGGTCGGTACGGGAGTCTCGTACACCGTCTCCTCGATCTCCGCCTTCACCGGCGAGTCGTCGAGGAATACCACGCGACCGCCGGGGGCCAGTGCGGATCCGAGTACGTCCCAGAAGCGCTTCATCTCCACGGGCGGCACATGGCTGAGCCAGAAGGCGAAGAACACGGTGTCGTACCGCCGGTCCGCCTCCCAGCCGAAGACGTCCGCCTCGACGAAGCGCGTCGCGGTACCCCGCATGCGATCTCGGGCCCGGCGGAGCATCTCCGGCGCCGCGTCCACTGCGGTCAGGCTGCGAGCCCGGGGCGAAAGCAGCCGGGTCCACTGCCCCGTACCGCAGGCAAGCTCCAGGACATCGCCACCGACCGGCAACGTGTCAACGACCTTCGCGAGGCGCAGCATGCCCATACGGCTGCCGTACGCGTCGTCGTACTCGGCGGCCCGCGCCCGGTAGTAGGCGATCTGCCGTGCGGACCAGTCATCCGGACCGATGTGTTCCTTCGTCCCGATCACGCTGCGACCATCCCTTCGTGCAGCATGGTTTTGTGCATGGCGAACTCCGATCTCTCTGCCTGTAAGGGGGAGGGTGGGCCGGACGGGAGCCATAGCCAAAGCCGGTGGATTCGAAGCGAGTTGTGCGCATCCTCCGGCGGTGTTCTCGGTCTGCTGCGACAGTAGCCAGAGCGCCCGGGGACACCCCGGAAAAACCTTCCGGGGTCCACTTCGGCCACGAGGTGATGCTCAGACCATGCGAGGGATGACAGAGAACCTGACCACCGGCGAGCGCGTCGCCTGGTACCGGCGCCGCCGCGGCCTTTCCCAAGAGGTCCTGGCCGGCCTCGTCGGACGCACCACGGACTGGCTGAGCAAGGCGGAGAACAATCGGATCGCGTTGGACCGCCTCTCCGTCATCACCGCGCTCGCCGAAGCCCTCGACGTCTCCCTCGGAGACCTGCTCGCCGAGCCCACCCTCATGGAATGGTCGACCGACAGCGGCCACCGCACAGTCCCCGCGCTGCGCGCAGCACTCATGGACTACAAGCAGCTCACGCCCCTGCTGGGAGGTGCAGGGGATGAGGAACCACCCGCTCTGCAGGACCTTCGCGCGCACGTGGGCGAGGTCCTCGACGCCTACCAGGCTTCCCGCTACGGCCTCGCCACCCGACGCCTCCCCCTCGTCCTGGCCGACGCACTCGCCGCATCCCGCGCCTACACGGGCCGCGAGGGGGAGGAAGCCCATGCACTACTCGCCCTCACCTACCACGGCGCGGCCATGGTGCTGGGCAAGGTCGGTGAGAGCGAACTGGCGTGGATCGCCGCCGACCGCGGTCTGGCAGCCGCGCAGCACAGCGGCCGAAGCGAGGTCACCGCCTCCCTCTTCCGCGCGGTCACGCACTGCCTCCTGGCCACTGGACGCTCCACCGCAGCGATCCAGATGGTCAACGACGCGGCCGCTGTCATGCAGCCCGAACTGGGCAGTGCGAGCGACGAGTACCTCTCGGTGTACGGCGCGCTGTTCCTCACCGGCGCGATGGCCGCCGCACGATCGGAAGACCGGGCACACACGCGGACCTTCCTCCGCGAGGCCGACGAGACCGCACAGCGACTCAGCACCGACGCCAACCACCTGTGGACAGCCTTCGGTCCGACCAACGTGGCCATCCACCGCGTAGCCGCCGCCGGCGAACTCGGCGACATCCAGATCGCCGCGGACCTCGGACCACGGATCGACACCAGCGGCATGCCGGTGGAGCGACGTGCGCGGCACAGCCTCGAAGTCGCCAGAGCGCTGAGCGCCTGGAACCGAACCGACGAAGCCCTGACTATCCTGCTGGAAGCCGAACAGGACGCCCCCGAGCAGGTTCGCCACCACTACATGAGCCGAGAACTGGTCATCGGCTGGATACGCGGTACCAGAGGACGCCCGTCGCGCCCCGTGGCAGACCTGGCCCGCAGACTCCGCATCGTGGCCGGCGGCTAAAGTCCCACCCGTGAGCGACAACGAGCACGAAGCGAAGATGGCCCACCCCCGCATGGCGGCCGGCGCTCTGTTCTTCGACGAGGCGGATCGGGTCCTCCTCGTCGAGCCGTCGTACAAGGACTACCGCGAGATCCCCGGCGGATACGTCGAGCAGGGCGAATCGCCCCTCCAAGCCTGCGTACGCGAAGTCCACGAGGAGCTGGGCATCAAACCCCCCATCGGCCCCCTCCTCGTCGTGGACTGGGCCCCCCATCCGCGCGAGGGAGACAAGATCCTCTACCTCTTCGACGGCGGCCGCCTGAGCACCGACCACCGCCAGCGGATCACACTGCAGGCCGACGAACTCCGCAGCTACGACTTCCACCCCACCGACCAGCTCCCGACCCTCACGATCCCCCGCCTCGCCCGCCGCATCACCGCCGCAACCCACGCCCGCGCGAACGGCGTGACCCTCTACCTGGAGCACGGGGAATCCGTTGCTGATCTTGTGACTGGTTGTCGGGCCATCGCAAGCGGCCAGGAGAGAGGTCAAGACAGAGAGAGGTGAGACCCGGTAGCGTTGTGATCTTCGGTTGGCGGAAGCCGCCTGGAGTCCCACCGAGGCTGTGCCGACAACGATGAACCTCGACGACACTCCCACGCGGCTGCGACTCGATCGTGCTCTGGACAGCTTGGACGTCACCTTTCGCGGAATGACCGCCCGCAGCGACGAGATCCAGTGCGACTGCCACTGGGGCAGCGAAGAAGAGCTCGCGCAATTGAAGGTCCCGGATGTGGTGCTCGACCCTGACCTTCTGCGGCGCACCTGGGCCGCCCCCGACTGGAACGACCACGGCGCGGTGTTACGCCGTATCCTGCCGCAGTTCGCCAGGGCGCTGGTCAACGGCCTCGTGGAACCCCTGTTCGGCATGCATGAGGTCGGGCGTTCGTTCGCTCGCGGCCACTGGCAGCAGTGGCCCGCGCACCAGAGCGCGGCGGTGTGGGAGTTCCTGCGCGCCTGGTGGGCTCACGCCCTCGCTGAATCGGATCCCGCGGTCCCGGTGCATGAACTCCTCGCGCTGTGTGCCGAGGCATCTGCCACGCTCAGCCCCTGGCTCAACACCTGGGAGGCGCTCGAACACCGCGTTGCCGACCGGCACCTGGCCGAAGCGGCTGCGCACTGGGAGTACGACCTGCTGGGTGATCAACTTCCGTGGGATGCCTGGGATGACGCAGCTTCCCTGCGCACCGAGCTTGCGGCCTGGCTGGTCCGCCACACCCCTGCGCGGCTTCAAGCCCAGGGCGTTCCAGAGGAACTGCTTCACCGGATACGGCTCATCGGACTCACCGGCTCCGCCCGCTGGGAGGACCCACACTGGCCCAACCACTGCTACTGACATCCGAGGTGCTTCAGTTTTTGTGAACACGGCGGTGTCTGAAGACGGTCGTCCGTATCGAACAGCTCCCGCTCGACCGGATGGAGGACGTGCTGGGTGACGAAGCTCCTGCCTGCGACCTTCCACAGCCCGCGGCCCTTGGTCAAGGCGGCCACGGCCTGGGTCTCGACGCCGGTGAGGCCCAGCAGGGTGGCTGCGGTGGTGAGTTGGTCGGGTTCCTGGCGGTAGATGATGCGGGTGGAGCAGTCGGCCAGGAGGCCTTCGGCGAGGACTCGGCCGCGTGAGCCGGCGTCGCCTGCGCTGAGGAGGTCGCTCAGGCGGTGGATGATCATCAGGTTCGCGATGCCGAGTCCTCGGGAGAGTTTCCACTGGGACTGCATGCGCTCCAGCAGGCCGATGTGGCGCATTACGCGCCACGCCTCGTCGTAGATCACCCAGCGCCGGCCGCCGTCGGGGTCTGCGAGGGCGCTTTCCATCCAGGCCGAGCACAGGTCATGGCCAGGACGAGGGCGGTGTCGTCGCCGGTGTTGCCGAGGCGGGAGAGGTCGATGGACAGCATCGGCGTGGTCGGGTCGAAGGTGACGGTGGAGGGGGCGTCGAACATGCCACTCAGGTCACCGTGCACCAGGCGGCGAAGGGCGTGCGCGAGATCCTGCGCGGCGCTCCCCATGCGCCCGGTCTTCTCGCCCAGGGCTCGGTCGAGGCGCTCGGGTGAGGCGAGGGCGTACGCGATCTCGCCGAGTAGCGGAACCGTCCCACTGGCATCGGATTCGGCGACGACCAGGTCCATGGCGAGGTCGAGCGCCGTGTGCTCCATCGGCAGCAGGTCGCGCTTGAGGACCGTACGGGCCAGCGCGGCCAGGAGCAGGAGGCGCCGCTTTCGGACCTCCGCGGCAGTTGGCAAGGACGATGACGGTCACCAGATCGGCTCGTCTGTGCCGTAGTTCCACCCGCCTTCAAGGTGTGACCCACTGTCCGACTGGAGGGTCATGCGATCGCGGTCCGCCTCTTCCGAGGCGCGAGCTCGGGTGTAGCCCAGCAGGTTCGTGATGTCCTCGACGCAACGGTCGTGCAGTCCTGTTCGGTTGATGCGGTCGCATAGCGCCCTGCGAGTGCGGGAGGCGATGTCTTCCGTGCCTGGGTGGCGGCATCGAAGGCCGCGGGAATGGCGATTTCCGTCTTGTACAGGTCGGCCATGTCCAGGACGAAGGACCGTTCGTGGCCGGAGTGGACGAAGCCGAGAGTGGGGAAGCAGCCCAGGGCGGGCACGACGGAATGGGCGACGCCGTACATGCACTGGGCGGCGGCGGTGGTGGCTGGTTGGGCGGATCGCCTGCCGTGAAGTCGTCCTGGTGGTACTCCCGACGGTGTCAGCGGACGCCGGTGCGGACGGACTCGCGGCGGTAGCAGTCCTTGAGGCGGTGGCCCTTCATGCTGAGGAGCTGTTGCCGGGATCGGCTGGCAGGGTCCTTGTCGGGAAACCTGAGGCGGTACATTCCGCGAGCGACTTCCAGACGTGTGCGCATTCGCCCATGCCGATGCCTGGGCCTCGGCCAGCCTGGACGATCGGGTCAGTGCGGGTCCGCCTGCGTAGAACCGCACGCCGTGTTTGCCGATCCAGGCCACGCCGGCGCCGCATTCGCCCAGCAGTGCCATGGCCTGGTGGGTGACCCGTGTGCCGGGTCCCAGGAGCAGAGTGCCGATGGCAGCGGAGGGGACATGGGTCACACCGTCCGCGTCGGTTGCCGTGATGGCGTTGTCGTCGCGGTGAATCGTGCACCGCTCCAGATAGACGAAGGACAGACGGTCCTCGACTCTGGTGAGTTCACGGGGAGTGGAGGCCGGCCGGCGGCCGGCGGTGCTCACCGTGTGCTCACCGGGGTGAGCGTCATCAGTCCACATCCGTAGGCCTTGGCTTTTCCGAGTCCCTGCGTGAGCGTGCGCCGGAAGACGTCCGCATCCGTGATGCGCAAGCGTCCGTCGTACGTGACCCGTATCAGACGGACGTCATTGCGTCGCTGATTCTTGATGCTCCCGCCGAACTGGAGAGGACGTTGATCGCGGACGATCAGTTCGTGCTCGTCCCCTGATTGCGTCAGTTGTTTGTCGGCCGGCTTGCGGAGCACCTCGAAGCCTGATTTCCCCTCACGCTCCAGCAGCCATCGCATTTGGTAGTGGGGTGTGACATGCGCGGTGCGGCGGGTGCGGTCTCCTGGCGCGTCCTGCGGAAGACGGATGTTGTGCACCGGGTTGGCCGTGAGCCGGAAGGCCCACGTGTCGCCTGTGCCGAGCGCTTCGAGGAACTCTCCGTAGGTGAAGGTGGCCCAACCTGGCTCGTCAAGGGTGGGCCAGCCCGCCTGCTCGACGAGATGTGTCAGGTCAGGGCGGGAGGGGCTGACGATGTAGAGCTGGGTCTGGGTCTGATTGTCGCGGTCGACGCGCCACAGCACGCGGGGGCCTTGGGCATCGCGTGCAGGCAATTGGGGGAACGACATGTTCACGGCGCCGTGCAGGAGATGAGGCGACCCCAGTAGCCGCCGCGCGCCGGAGCGAGCGGTGTTGAAGCGGAATCGGGTGAGATACATCAGTAGATCCTCGGGAGTCCAGATTCCGGTGAGGTGGCGTTGGTGATCCCCGGAGACGGGGGCCCGGGAGGTGGATCTGTGGCCGGCGGGAGCATGCCTGTCGGGTCATGTGGCGGGGCGGTTCGGCTGCCCCGCACGCCGCGCGGCGCGAACCGGCGGTGGCGTGGGTCGAAGCTCAGTGGTGTGTCGCGCAGGGAGACGTCGGGTGCCTCACTGGGCGCGCAGTCGATCAGGATGTCCAGGTCCTGGCCCGCCGCGGGTATTCCGGGAGTGGAATGTGTGCCCTTCTGGCTGGCGTACCAGTCGGCCGCCTGCCATTCGGTCTCCCGCAGGGCCTGTTCTAGGGTGGTCTCCTGGGGCGGGCCCACGGTGATGGGCCGTGACGGCGGGCAGGAGCGGCGGCCGAGGTACGGCAGGAAATACGGTGAGAGAAGCGCCTCGTAGAGTTGCTGGAGTAGATGTGCTTCGCCTTCCACCGCTGCGAGGAAGACCGCGTCCGCGAGGTAGAACCGCTCCGACAGGGGCATGGCCTTGCCCGAGTCGGAGTGGTGGGCTGTGTGGAAATCGCGTATCCGTGTGCCGGGTTGATCGATCCGCACTCCGAACCTGAGTGACACCAGGTCGGAGACGTCCTCGCTCCGGGCCCGGCCCAGTGTGGCGGCGAGCATGCCGATGACGCCGCTCTTGGTGGGCGCGTTCTCGGTGCTGCGACGTGCGAATCGGGCAGCGGACCCCCATGCCTGAAGGGGGCCGGCCAGACGCAGGAGCAGCACGGTCACGACGTGGACCCCTTCGCATTCAAGCGGGCGGCGACGGTGTCCTCCACGGCTTGCATCAGCACTTTCAGGGTCACCGCCTCGCCGAGGCCTTCGAGTGCCTGCGTCTCCGCGCCGACGCGGAAGACCCAGCTCGGTTCGGCGTCGGGAACTCCGTACTGGTGCTCCAGGTCGGGTACGTAGGCGGCGAGACGACGGCAGCTCTCTTCGACGTAGCCTCCGTGCTCTCCTCGGAGCACAGGCTTCTCGAAGGCCCCGACGAAGCTGATGGGGCGCTTGGAGCGGATCTTGACGATCACTGCCGCCGGCAGCGTGTGGTGGCCGAAGCTGTTGATCTTCCCAGTCGGCAGCGAGGTGATGAACGCTTCGAGGAAGGCGCTCGCCGCCTTCTGCACCGGGGTGGTCAACTCCATGTCCTCCTGGAGCCCGGAGCCGAGGTTCCTGTGCAGCTCGTCGATGTCGACAGCGGCGTAGCGGTAGAACGTCGCCGAGTTGAAGTCGATGGAACCGATCATTCCCGCGCCGGACTCGTCTTCCCTGTTCCGGTCGTCCACGGCGGTGTAATAGTCCGATTCGAATTCCGATTGGTGCACGCTGAGGGCGTGAGCCACCTGGGTAGCACCCTCGATGTTGAGCCCCGGCGAGTCGGCGACCATGCGGCCGAAGAGTGCGATATCCACGGAATGACGACTGTCGACGGCCTGACGGACGCGTGTCTTGAAATCGGTCTTCTTGGCGGCTTCTTTGAAGGACTCCGCGTCACCTTCAGGGGCTTTCTCAAGAGCGAGGGAAGCGAGGCTGTCCAACTGCCTTTCGCTGAGGAACATCAGGTACGGAGATTCGGGACTCGGGCCCTGCTCATCGCCCGAAACGGACTTTCCACGTCGTTTCGGTTCCTCAACTTTGGAGCCGGTGGCGGCTCGCATCACCTCGGCGGCCAGCTCCAGAACTGCGGTGCTCTGATCGCGCAAAGATGGTTGCAGCGCGGTAATGTGCTCCGCCAGCGCCTCGGCGACCTTCTTCGTGCGGACGCCGAGTTCCGACGGGGGGAGTAGATCACTGAACGCCGTGCGCGTCGCGCGCTTCCACGCCTGACTGGAGACCCGAGCGCGGCGGACCCCACCGAACAGGGCGGACTTGGGTGTTCCGGTGTCGTCGCGGTTTAGGTTGCTGGGCGGCACGGACTGTAGAATGTGCACGTCGAGAATGGTGCGGGTCAACGGAATTCCCCTCGGGATCGGTTCTTGGAGCTGATACGGGAGAGCACAGATGAAAGGCCCGAGACGGCCTGCTGGCGCAGGATGAGGACTCGGCCCGGGCGGCTCTACTCCTCGGAAGCGGACTTACCCCCGGTGCTGTAGCGAGCGGACACGTGAAAGTCCCGGCCCCAGGCACGGCGAACCTCCGCCTGCCGGGAGACGTCCTGCCATGCACACACCTGATCGGCCAGGCGGGCGTAGTCCAGAGGGATACGGGCGTCCCGTAGCAGCAGCACGACCTCACGCAGTCTGAGGCTGAGCATCTCGAAGGAGGTGGAGGTTCCGATGCGCACGAACCGCTTGCGCAGCGTCTCGTTCATCTCCAGAGCGGAGACGGTCAGCGGACGTGCCTCCGTCCCCTCGGCCTGCGGCCGTCGTTCCTGGATCAGTTGCCGGACCGACCGGCCCAGCCCCCAGGCATCCGCGTGCATATTGTCATCCTTGACGGACTGCTGGTGGACAGCCCACAGGGTGACGGCGAGGAATACCGCCTTCTCCTCCTGAAGTTGGCGCTGCTCGCTCATTCGCGTCGTCCTGGAGGACGGGGAGGGAACCTCGGCGAGGTTCCCGGGCTCAGTTTCGCGGAGGGAAGCCTCCTGCTCGCGGATCGTGGCCAGTTCTTCGAGGCCATCGGTGCCCCAACTGTCCGGAGCCTCGTGTGCCGTTTTCCCGACACCCCGGCGAAGACGGGCAAGCGCTGCTACGGCGCTGGACTCATCACGCCGATAGCGAGATTGCAGACGCCTGATACAGCTTGCCGTCGCCAGTCCAGAGGTACGCAGAGGCGGTCGGCGCAGACCGCTGTTCGAATCGTCGCGCGGGGCGGTTTCGGGTGGTGGTGCGCTGGTGGGTGACACTCAGTTACCCTCCTTCGAGTTGTGAGGCGGTGGGGGCAGCACGCGATGGAGGTGACGCCGGAACCAGACCTCCGCGCGGGCGTCATTCACCCACCGGCGTCCCATGCCAGGAATATCGGCGATTCGACCCTCGGCGACGGTGCTTCCCGCGGAGTCCAGCAGAGCCCGGCTGAGCCCGGCGACCTCGTTCCGGACAATGCTCTGCCAGCTCTCGCGGGCCTGGTAGGGGTCGACACCCGGAACAAGGGTCACAAGCCATTTCCGGTAGAGGCCGTCGAGCGCCCCGAAACCCAGGTCGCGAGCTGTTTCGCCGGCCGGATCGGGCTGGGAACCGACAGCGCGGGCCAAATTTCCTGCCAATTGACTCAACGCCGTCACCGCGCTCTGTGCGTCGTGCACGGCGGCGACAGCGGTGGCGGCGAAAGCCGGATTCTCCTCGTGCAGCAAGACCGCGGGTAGGACTACCGAGTCATCCACGACCTCGTCCACGACTGACTGCTGAGTGCCGTAGACGACGCCTACCAGCCGCAGCCGAATCATTGACCTCTGATCGATGGCACCTTCCGTGATGAGCATCGAATACCAGGACACGATGCCCGCCGTCAGGGACTCGGGAATGCCGCGTCCCGTGTCCTCGGTACCGGTGCGTCGCGCCGGAAGCAGAGCCCCCAGACCCCGCCAGGCCGACTGGCTCGGATCATGCTGACGCGGCATGTAGATCACCGGTCTGCCCTTCTTCTTTTCCTGTGCCGCGCTGCGCCTCCAGCCCGACATGGGCTCCAGCTTCCAGTGCGCTTGCGCGGTCAGCGGATCGCCGTATCCCAGCACCACTCCGGTCACGGCCTCGCCGTCCGTCTGCAGACGGACCCGCCGTGACTGCCAGGTGTACAGGTCGCGCAGGCCGGCGGGCCCGCGCGCAAGGCGCGCTTCATCAGCCGCGGACGCACTCGCCGGAGGTCGCCGCCAAGCCGGCACGTCGTGGTCTCCGGGCTGACCGCTGTCGACGATGCCCTCGTCCCGGGCAATCAGATTGAGCAGCAGCGTCTCATGCAGGGTTCCTCCCTCAGCGAAGAGGCCGCCGAGTCCGCCTGCCGAGCCGACACCGAGCGGGTACACCTTCCCGGCCTTCGCCCGGGAGTCACCCACCATCCCGGACTTGATCCCAGACGGATCGTAAGCATGCGCGTGAATGAGCCAGCGCGCCGCCTCGGCGCAGGAGAGGCGATCGACGCCGGAACTGCGCATGGTGAAGAACGGATCACCATTGGGGACATCTGCCACGAGCCTGTTGAGAGAAGCGATGTCGTCCTTCGCCGTTCGGAGTCCCGCAACCTGGAAGAAGGGCGCTTCGGCGTCGAACAGATCGAAGCGGCCTGCTTGCTGCTTGAGATATGTGCGGACCGGGGCGAACGGATCGTCCGACTCCCACAACTGTGCCCAGTCGTCCAGTTCTTCTGGTCCATCCAGAGCATCGTGGAGGATCGCGAGAAGCACTCTCAGCAGGGCGAAGTCCTGGGTCGGCAGATCGCCGACGAGACGTTGGACCTCGCGAGCCTGGTCGAACAGCTCCGCAAGCGACATCTCGACCAGGCTTCCGTCCAGCCGCTGGACCGGAAGCCACGGGGACGTGACGAGATTGAAGGACGGCGGCCCCGGCGGAACGGCGGGCTCAGCGCTCACCGCCTGCTCACCCCGCTCCGAAGGCATTGCGAGACCCGCGTGAGCCGCTGTTCCCTCATCTGGTGCTCCCATCGTCTCCTTCGGACCCGATGGCGACGTGGTGGTACGGGAGGCTCTCCGGCCGCTCTGCACGCGCAGACCATCGGCCTTGCTGTACACGAGATCGAAGCCTGCCAGACGGGTCTGACAATCCTCATCGAGAATCAGCAGCAACTCGCCTGCCAACCACGGGCATTCCTTCACCTGCCAGGCCGGCACCAGGAAGCGTTCCAGCTCTTCGATGGTGCGGTCGATCACCCCCGGATGGGTGAGCAGTCGAGGAAGGGTGAGCGCACTTGCGGCCACCGCTTCCGCGGTGTGCCGGTCCGGAGGAAAGTCGAGATGTAGCGCCAGGCCGCCCCGCCCACGCGTCAGCCACGGCACCGTAGTGAGCGAGCCGTCTCGCAGCCGCTGTACGACCAGCACTTCCAGACTCTCCATGCTGTCTCGCACCTGTGCTTTGCCCGTCCGGTCGTCCTCGGCGTCGCCCGCGTTGGGCCCGAGCCAGCCATAGACCGGGCGCCCCGCCCGTTTCACGGGTCCGAGCAGGAACGCCTCCGCCTTCTGGCGCTTGTCGGCCAGGAACGTCAGGTGCTCGATGCGAGCTGATTCGAGGGCCTTGGCCCAGGTGAGTTCGCCGACCTGTGTTTCACCGTAGGCGGTCTGGACGAGCGGGCTGATGTGGTCGGGAAGCAGCAGTGGCGTGCCGTCCAGATGGGGGCCGAGTACGGCCAGGGACCGGAGGAGGGCGTGGCGGCGGTACACCGCCACGGAGCCGCGTACGGGCTGCGGCAGATCGCCCTCCCAGTCGACTCCGGTCACCAGACACTGGGCGGAGGCCAGGCGGGGCGGTCGCGTACGTGGATGACGGTGCAGTCGTCCGAGTCGCTGGAGTATCAGGTCGACCGGTGCCAGATCGGTGACCAGCAGGTCGAAATCGACGTCGAGCGAGACCTCCACGACCTGGCTGGCCACTACGATGTGCGGACCTTCGGGCCGTTTTCCCGTTGGGCCGAAGACATCTCTGAGTTCCGCGTCTCTGGCTGCCCGGTCGGCGGCCAGGAAACGCGAATGCGTGACGGTGACGTGCTCCGCTCCGAAGCGGTTCCGTAGCACCTCCGCGGCATCGAGAACACGCTGCACGGTGTTGCGCACCACCAGTGCACAACCGCCTTCCCGAAGCTCCTGCTCCAACCGGTCGGCAAGATGATCCAGACCATCGTCCAGCCGCTGTATCCACACTTCCGTGCGGCGTCCCGAGGCGGCGGGAGGCTGCGCGTACATGACCGGATGCCCCGGCGCGACAGCAGTGATCAGCGGATAGGCGCCGGGAGGCGTTTGTACCGCGTCGACCGCCGGGGCTACACCCGCATAGCTGGCCGCAAGCGAGCGCCGGCGCTCGGCGGGAAGCGTCGCTGACAATATGACTACCGGGACACGGTAGGCCGCCAACCACTCCAGAACACGGTCGAGATAACGGCCCATGTACGCGTCGTAAGCGTGAACCTCGTCGATGATGACGACCTTCCCGGCCACTGCCAGGTGCCGCAGTGCCAAGTGCCGGCTCTTGAGACCGGCGAACAGCACTTGGTCGACCGTCCCCACCGCGAACGAGGCAAGCAAGGACTTCTTGCGGCCACGCAGCCACTGGTGGGCCTGCAGCGCAGCGGGCTCGGCGCGGGATGAGCGCACACCGCTTAGTTTCTCCGACCGATCGACCTCGACGGCGGCGATCGTGCGCCGCCCGCGACGCAACAGACCCGACCACACCTCATCCAGAGCCGCCTTAGCGTGAGCCAGTACCACCGACCTGGACCCTTCGGCGGGCTGATGCTCCAGCCATTTCAGAAGCCGGGGAAACATCGCGTCGCCCGTGGCGCGAGTGGGCAGCGCTACCAGGCACCCGCCGGCTCCGCTCCGCGCGGCCAGTATTTCCGCGACCGCGAAGGCGGCCTCGGTCTTCCCTTCCCCCATCGGTGCCTCGATCATCAGCAACCCCGGAACCGGCATCTCCCGTGCCAGCCGCACAGCCTCGGTCTGCACCGGTCGGATCTGTGAGTCGGGGGGGAGGTCGAAGCGTTCGGCGAACAGCGCCTCCGCAGTCTGCGACGGCATCGCGGGGGCCCACGGTCCGGGGAGATCCAGACCTTCCCACGCCGCGCGAAGACGCCGAGCCTCCCCGGTCGGTCCGGCAGGGGCCCAGGAATCCGGATCGTAGGGGAAGAGCTCAGCGGAACTGGCTATCCAGTCCGACACGATGGTGATCGCGGTCAGGAGCACCTGCACCGGTTGAGTCAGGCGGACGGAGGCCCACTGATCCAACGAGTTTGTGACGCCAGCCAGTTCGGCGCACCCGTCCAGCAGCTCCTCCTGGACAGAACGCCATACGTCGTCCGCGGCCCCCGGGTGGCGCAGTAGCCAAGGCCTGACTTGCAGATCGTGGATCTGCTGATGGTCCGGGGGCGTACCGTGATGCCCTCCCGCCACCACCGCGAACTGACCCGACACTCGTGATGACATTCCGTACCGTGCTCCGAGCCACTCCTGAAGCAGGAGCTGACCCGCAAGCCCATGTGGCGCCAGGCGGCGGTCGGCACCGTATCCGGCGGCAGATCGCATGTCCAACCCGGCGTCGCGCATACCCTCGGCGAGGTGATCAACTTGGCAGGCGAACGCGCAGGTTGCCTTGCCGATGTCGTGAACTGCGGCGAGGAAGCCAACCAGCCGCCGAGCACCCTCTGCACCCCCCGGTGCTCCCTCGGCGATCAGTGATTTGACGTTGGCGGGCAGCCACTCGTCCCAGAGCTTCCCTGCGACTCCGGCGCTGTCTGCCATGTGCCGCCACAGGGGCAGCCAATCGTCATCGTCCCGATTGTGCTTCGCCCATGCGGTCCGGGCTGCCGAGGACAGGTGAGCGAAGGTGGTTGCCTGGGTTGCTGTTCCTCGAACCGCGTCTGCATCAGACATATCTGCCCCCTTTCGGTGACCGGCCGTCAGGTTGGTCATCGGTGGCGAGCGCGCATCGACGCCGCCTGGCTCGTCGGCAAGCCCAGCCGGCCGACGCCGCAATTCGCTCACGGCGTCGGCGAGCTGGATCAGTCAGCAGCGGGCTTGAGTCTCGGTGCGACCAGCACCACGACGATCAGGACCCCGCCCCACGCCAGCAGTGTCTGGGGAGACGGGGAGGTCGGGCAGGACGCGACGATCGCTGCGACCACCGCATACAAGGTGGTGGGCGACTCGGAGGAGCCCCCTGAGCTGGGGCTATTTGCTACCATAGGTGGGTTCCTTCTGGTTCGTTAGCCGGTAAGGACAGGCCGGGTTCGCCCTCCTCGCGCACACGAGGATCCATGGCGGGCCCGGCCGTTTTTAGTGTGAGCTGTCCGCCATGCAGGAGCAGCGTAGCCCTCCATGGAGCTGCCAGGTGACGTCATCGAGATACTCATATGACAGCCCCTCCTCGACTTCAACTCCAATCGTTTGGATTAGGGAGCCCGCGAGTCAGCATCCTGTCGAACTCTGGTCCGCGGATGGGATCTTGCGGAGAGTTGTAAAGGTGTGAGGACGTCAACCTCACGACTCTGATGCATTTTCGATCTTGGATGACCGTACGTCGGCCTGAATAAACCCCGCATGTGCAGGGACCACGGTGGGGGCTCTGGGCGCCTACCGCTCCAATCGGGGTCACCCCCGCATCCGCGGGGACCGCACTGTGCGCACAACCGAAGGGCGCAATTTAGGGACCACTTCCACACGCGCGGGAACCACTCTATGGCCAGGGCTGAGCCTACCTCTGCGGCGGGACCGGGCGGTCCCTCACCGGTCAACTGTGGCCGAGATCCAGCCTCGCCGACTGGCAGAGTTGACCAAGACGCGGGAACTGGTGACCAGGCGCCTGACCTCGGAAACCGAACGGCTCCTCTCCGATGCCGCAGCGGCTTCGGAGAGGGAACGGAAGGGCGAGAAGCCCAAGGAATCCTCCGAGCATCTCCGCCGCAAGGCTGCCGAACCGGACATACGTCTTCATAAGCGCCTCGCACTGCTCGACCAGCAGCAGTAGATGTCGGCGAAGCCACCGCGCATCCTGACCGCCGCGCTGATGCTGCCCAGTTCGCATGTCAGAGCAGCCCAGTAGGGTGAAGATCATGGCAGCACAACCATTGAACGCACTCGTCGAAGCCGGATGGGCCGACGCTCTCGCACCTGTGGCCGGGCGGGTCGCCGCCATGGGTGACTTCCTGCGCGCGGAGATCGCCGCAGGCCGTACGTACCTGCCCGCGGGGCAGCATGTCCTGCGGGCCTTCCAGCAGCCCTTCGAGGAGGTACGGGTCCTGATCGTGGGTCAGGACCCGTATCCGAGCCCGGGGATGGCCATAGGCCACAGCTTCGCCGTCGCGCCGGACGTGCGCACGCTGCCGGGGAGCCTGGAGAACATCTTCCGCGAGCTGCAGTCGGACCTCGGGGTGCCGCGTCCGTCCAACGGGGATCTGACGCCCTGGACCCAGCAGGGCGTCCTCCTGCTCAACAGGGCTCTGACCACCGCCCCCCGCAGTCCGGGGGCCCACCGGGGCAAGGGATGGGAGGAAGTGACCGAGCAGGCTATCCGTGCCCTTGCGGCGCGGGACAAGCCGCTGGTGTCGATCCTGTGGGGGCGCGACGCCCGTAACGCACGTCCCCTGCTGGGGGATCTGCCGGCGGTCGAGTCGGCGCACCCCTCCCCGATGTCGGCGGACCGCGGCTTCTTCGGGTCGCGTCCGTTCAGCCGGGCGAACGAGTTCCTGGTCCGGCAGGGGGCGCAGCCGGTCGACTGGCAGCTCCCCTGAGCGCAAGCTCCTCCGCACGCTAAGAGCGGGAAGCCTCCGCTCGTGCGGAGGCTTCCCGGACGGCTACCGCCCTTCCTCCTGGGCGGCTTCGTCCAGCGCCTCCAGGAGTCGGTGCAGCTTGTCGTCGGGGAGATCGGGTGCTCTACGCGTCCAGTGGTCCACCCACTCGTGCGCCGTCATCATGACTGCTAGCATTCCGTTCCGGATACAAAGATCTTGGAACTCGCGCGTGCCCTGGAGTGGGATACGGGTCCTGGCCCACGACGAGGACCCGTACCTCGTCGAAGGGCTGTTGGAAGGCGCGTAGGACGTGTGCGCCGGCCGGCAGGTATGTGCGGCCCGCGGCGATCTCCGCGCGCAGGAAGTCGCCCATCGCGGCGATGCGCGGGGCCACCGGGTCCAGGGCCTTCGCCCAGCCCGCTTCGACGATCTCGTGCAGTGGTCGTGCCATGGTCGTTGACCCTAACGGCTTGCTCCGACAGTCCGGTGCGGGCGGCGGGACTCAGACGGCCGCGGCCCGTACGCACAGCACGTCCGGCAGGTGGGAGGCGAGCTGCTGCCAGCTCTCGCCGTCGTCGGCGCTCGCGAACAACTCCCCGTTGCGGTTGCCGAAGTAGACCCCCGCCGGATCGCAGTCGTCCACGCACAAAGCGTCGCGCAGCACCGTGCCGTAGTGCTCCTCGTCCGGGAGGCCGGCGCCCAGCTCCTCCCAGGTCGCCCCCGCGTCCTGCGTGCGGTACACCCGGCAGCGGTGCCCCGCCGGGACGCGGTCGGAGTCGGCCTCGATGGGGAACACGTAGGCGGTGTCGGCCCGGTGGGGGTGCGCGGCCATCGCGAAGCCGAAGGTGGAGGGCAGGCCCGCGCCGATGTCGGTCCACTTCTCGCCGCCGTCGTCGCTGCGGTAGACGCCCCAGTGGTTCTGCAGGTACAGCCGGTCCGGATCGGCCGCGTCCTGCGCCACCTTGTGCACACACTGGCCGAACTCGGGGAACTGGCTGCCCTCGGGGAAGAACACCGCCTTGACGCCCGCGTTGGACGGGGTCCAGCTCGCACCGCCGTCCTGCGTGCGGTACACCCCGCCCGACGACACCGCCACCGTGACCCGGCCGGCGTCCCGGGGGTCCGGCACCACGGTGTGCACGGCGAGGCCGCCGCCGCCCGGCTCCCACCGCTCACGCGTCGGGTGCTCCCACAGCGGGCGCACCAGCTCGAAGCTCTCGCCGCGGTCCTCGGAGCGGAACAGCCCGCCCGGCTCCGTCCCCGCGTACACCACGCCCGGCGCGGCGGGGCCGCCCGGCTGCAGCTGCCAGACGCGCTCCAGCGACGTGCCGGTGTCCTTCGGGTACGCGACGGCGGGCCGGGCCGGCTCCTGCCAGCTCGCGCCGAGGTCGTCGGAGTGGAACACCGAGGGCCCCCAGTGCGCACTGTCCGCCCCGACCAGCAGGCGCGGGGCGGCGCCGCTCGTGTCGATGCCGACGGAGTACACCGCCTGCGCGTTGAAATGCGGGCCGTCCAGCTCCCAGCGCCCCTCCCGGCGCCGGGCCAGGAACAACCCCTTGCGAGTACCCACGGCGAGCAGCACATCCGACATGGCGATCCACCTCCAGGACCGGGAGGACAGCGTCGACACCGCTGTCCACGTGCCCACCATCGTGCACCCACCCACTGACAACGGGTCAGATGCGGGAGAAACGCCCAGGTCAGGGCGGACTCGCGGGGGAGTGAGCCCGGTTGACGGCGGGTCGGCGGAGAGCCGGCGGCCCCAGGCGGAGAGCCGGCGGCTACAGCAGCCCGCGCATCCGCGCGATCTCGGAGGTCTGCTGCGCCGCCACGTCGCCGGCCATCTGCTCGACGGCGACGTTGTTGCCCTTGCCCAGCACGTCGGTGGCCATCGCGACCGCCCCCTCGTGATGGGCGATCATCAGGGTGAGGAAGAGCTTGTCGAACGCCGCTCCGCGCGCCTTTCGCAGTTCGTCCAGCTGCGCCGGTGTCGCCATTCCGGGCATCGAGGAGTGGGCGTGGCCGTCGTGCCGCTGGAGGCCGTCGTTCTGCTCCAGCCAGCCCTTCATCGCGCGGATCTCCGGCCCCTGCGCGGCGGCGATCCGGGAGGCGAGCTTGCCGACCTTCGCCGCGGAGGCGTGCTCGGCGGCCAGTTCGGTCATGACCAGCGCCTGCTCGTGGTGCGTGATCATCATCTGGACGTAGGCGTAGTCGGCGCTGTTGGGGGTGTCGTCGTGGCCCTCCTTCGCCGCCTCGCCGGGGGAGAGCGTCCGGCTCTTCTCGCCGGGCTTCCCCGGCTGGACGACGGACCGTCCGCCCTGTCCCTGCGTGTCCCCGGATCCCGCGTCGTCCGTACACCCGGTCACGGCGAAGGCGAGGGCGGCCAGGGCGGCGAGAGCGGTCAGCGGGCGCGAGCGAAGCACAGGGGCCTCCAGGGGGCGTACTGCGTGGACAGCACGTTCCTAGCACGATGCTCCCACCGGTGGTTCCTGATCTTTGATTACAGATTCGTTGCCAACTGCGGAAGAGCGGTTGAGTTGTACACGCAATAAGCAAATACTGCAGGGGCTACCCCCCACCAACTCCTAGTGGAGACAAGGGAGGACGACGTGACGTCGTTGCACACACCCCGCGTGCGGCGCAGGCGACTCGGCGTGGCGGCAGCCGCGATCGGGCTGTTCGCCTCGCTGCTCGCCGCCGGCCCCGCGGTCGCTGTTCCGGACCCCGGTACGCCCAAGGCCGGCGGCGCGCTGAGCGCGACCGAGAAGGCCCAGGCCAAGGCGGCCATCGCGGCGGGCGAGATCCCCGGCGTGGACGAGGTCGTCCACAGCCCGAACGTCAAGCATGTCGCGAACATCCCGCAGCACGCGCTGACGAGCCTCAACACGGACATCGCCTTCCAGGGGAAGTACGCGTTCGCCGGCAACTACAACGGTTTCACCATCTACGACATCACCAGGCCGTCGAGCCCGAAGATCGTCACCGAGGTCCTCTGCCCCGGCTCGCAGAACGACATCTCGGTCTCCGGCGATCTGCTCTTCCTGTCCACCGACTCCTCGCGCAGCGACAACTCGTGCAACAGCACGAGCCTGCCCGCGACGGAGAAGGCGGCCTGGGAGGGGCTGAAGATCTTCGACATCAGCGACAAGCGCGACCCGAAGTACGTCTCCTCCGTCGAGACGGCCTGCGGTTCGCACACCCACACGCTGGTGCCGGACGGCCGCGACATCTACGTCTACGTCTCCTCGTACTTCCCGAACGCGACGTTCCCGGACTGCCAGCCGCCGCACGACGGCATCTCCGTCGTCAAGGTCCCCCGGGGCGCGCCCCAGGACGCCGCGGTGGTCGACTTCCCGGTGCTCTTCCCCGACGGCGGCAACCCGGGCCCCGGCCCGGTCACCGAGACCAGCGGCTGCCACGACATCACCGTGTTCCCGTCGCAGAAGATCGCTGCGGGCGCCTGCATGGGTGACGGCATCCTGCTGGACGTCTCCGACCCGGCGGCGCCGCAGGTCATCGACCGCGTCCAGGACGACGAGAACTTCGCGTTCTGGCACTCGGCGACGTTCAACGAGAGCGGCACCAAGGTCGTCTTCACCGACGAGCTCGGCGGTGGCGGCGGCGCGACCTGCGACGAGAAGACCGGCCCGACGCACGGCGCGAACGGCATCTACGACCTCGTGGACCGCAAGCTGGTCTTCAAGAGCTACTACAAGATCGACCGGCACCAGGCCGCCAACGAGAACTGCGTCGCCCACAACGGCTCGCTGATCCCGGTCGGCGGCAACCGCGACATCATGGTGCAGGCCTGGTACCAGGGCGGCGTCTCGTTCTGGGACTTCACCGACTCGGCCAACCCCAAGGAGATCGGCTACTTCGAGCGCGGCCCGCTCTCGGCCACCGAGGCGATCGTCGGCGGCTCCTGGAGCGCCTACTACTACAACGGCTACGTCTACAGCAACGACATCCGCAAGGGCTTCGACGTGCTGCGGATCGACGACGCGCTGACCGACAGCGCCAAGTCCGTCCGCCTCGGCGAGCTCAACGTGCAGACCCAGCCCGACTACCGCTGAGCTGCTCGCGCACACCACCGCCGCCCACGGCTCCGGCCGTGGGCGGCGGTACGCGTCCGCGGGGCTGTGCGCTCCGGGCGTTCTAGAGCTTGCGCCCCACCGCGCCGTAGGCGTCGATGTGGACGGCGTCCCGCGCCTCCTGCTCCGAGGGGCGCCACCGGGTGATCGGCACCATGCCCGGCTCGGCCAGCTCCATCCCGGCGAAGCACTCGCCCAGCTGCTGCGGACTGCGCAGGATGTACGGCACCCCGCCGGACTCCACCAGCTTCTCGCCGCCCTCCACGACGGCCTCGCCGGTGTCCGTGCCGTCCCACAGCACCAGACGGCTCCCGGCGGGCATGGCCGCCATCACCGTGGCGACGATGGACCGCTGCACCGCGTGGTCCGGCTCGTAGCCCAGGACGCCCATGAACATCACGGCCACCGGCCGGCTGAGGTCGAGCGTTCTGGCGGCCTCGGCGACGATGAACTCCGGGTCGTGGTAGTCGGCGTGGACGTACGTCGTGACGCCCTCGGGGGTGACGGCGCGCAGCAGCGCCTCGGCGTGCGCCAGCACCAGCGGGTCGTTGTCGACGTACACGACCCTGGAGTCGGGGGCGATGCCCTGGGCCACCTCGTGGGTGTTCTGCATGGTGGGCAGGCCCGTCCCGATGTCCAGGAACTGGCGGATGCCCGCCTCGCCGGCCAGATGGCGCACGACGCGGACGAGGAACCGCCGGGACTGCACGGCCATGGTGACGATGTCCGGGTAGACCTCGGCGACCGCGTCGCCCGCCTCGCGGTCGGCCGGGTAGTTGTCCTGGCCGCCCATCCAGTAGTTCCAGATCCGCGCGGCGTGGGGCGTTGCCGGATCGATCGGGGACACTTGATGATCGCTCACAACTGCCTTTCTGATCAGGTGGGTTGAAGAGTGGATCAGCACAGCAGAATCGAACGTGGCGCGCAATCCCCGCCGCGGGGCCGGGCGGCGGGGCGGCTGTCCGGTACGGCGGGAATCCCCCCGCGGTCGATCAGCGGCCCGTATACTTTCCGGGGCTTTGGGGGACGGCGTACGACTGATGCCCTTTGTTCTCGGTGGGGTCCGGGCGGAGCGGGGGACCGCCCGGACCCCACCGGCCCCTCCCCGCACCCGGGAACCACCCGGCGGCGCCGCCCGTTCCCCGTACGAGGCCCCGCGTCCCCCCGTCGCGGGGCCTCACCAGTCTCCGCGGGGGCGCGGGAGAGGGGCGGACGGCCGAATGGATCGCACCGAGACGCTGCTGGCGCGCTTCCTCACCGAGCTGCGCGCCGCCGTCGCGCTCGACGCGCTGTGGCTGCACGGATCGCTCGCCCTGGGCGACTACCAGGAGGGCGCCAGTGACATCGACGCGGTGGCCGTGCTCGCCGCGCCCCTCTCCCGCCCGCAGCGCGGCGCCGTCGTCGCGCTGCACCGCGGGCTGGAGCGGGAGGGCCCGCTGGCCGGGAGGCTGCACTGCAACTACGTCGTCCGCGACGCCTGGGACGATCCCGCCCGCCCGCATCTGAACTGGTCCTACAACGGCCTGCGCCCCAAGCCGATCAGCCTTGTCTGGCGGCGCGAACTGCTCCTGGGGGAGCACGCGTTGTACGGCCCGGGCCCGCGCGGCATCGTCCCGGAGGTCGCCGACGCGGACCTCGCCGCGTACATCCGCGCCGACGTGCGCGACGTCCTCCTCCCGGCCGCCGGCAAGCGGCGGCTGTGGCTGCGCGACATGTGGGTGGACTACGGGCCGCTCATGCTCGCCCGCGCCTCCGTCACCCTCGCGGACGGCCGCCTGATCACGAAAAGGGCGGCCCTCGGCGTGCTCGCCGACCTGGCCGCCCCTCCCGAACTGGTCGAGGACATCCGCCGCCGCCGCTACGAGGCGCCCGCGCCCGCCGGTCCGCGCTGGCGGCTGCGCCGCGCGCGCCTGGCCCGCGCCTTCCTGCGCGAGGGGATTCCGCGCGTTCTGGCCCGGCCGTCCCCCTGACCGGCCCTCAGTCCAGCTGCGCGAGCACCGGGCGCAGGCCGTCCGGGCGGTCCTCGACGGGCAGGTGGTCCACCGGCAGGTAGCGGCAGCCGGCCGCCACCGCGCCGCCGTCCTTGCGCCGCTCGTCGCCGACCATCAGCACCTCCCGCGGCGCCAGGTCGAGCTTGGCGCAGGCCAGCTGGAAGATCCGCGGATCGGGCTTCACGAGGCCCACCTCGTAGGAGAAGACGTGGGCGTCGAGGTACGGGTCCAGGCCCAGCGCCGTGAAGACCGGACGCCAGTCGAAGCCGACGTTGCTCACCACCGCGGTGCGCAGCCCGCGTTCGCGCAGCGCGCCGAGCACCTCCAGCGCGTCCGGGTACAGCCGCCAAGCGTCCGCCGTCATGCTGCGGTCGTAGATCTCCCCGACGTCGAGGCCCGGCCAGGGCAGTTCGACCTCGCGGGCCAGCCCGGTGAACGCCGCGCGGTGCTGGGCGGGGCTCTCGTCGCGCGCCTCCCACACCTCCGCGAGAGGCGCCGGCACCACCTGGGGCGGGGTGCCGCCGGGGATGGCGCCGGCGGCGTCGAGCCGCTGGGCGCAGGCCCGTACCTCCTCGTCCGCCGCCGCTATGCCGTGGCGGTCGAGGAGCGCCCGCAGCGCGCTGAGCGCGGACTCGATGCGCAGCAGGGTCCCGGACGCGTCGAAGAGCACACCTTTGATGATCGTCATGGCGGCGACTCTAACGAGCGGCCCCGCCCTGCCGGAAGGGAGCGCCCGTACGTCCCGTACAGGCAGACGGAGGCGCCGGCGAGGAGGGCGCCGAGCAGCCAGCCGCCCAGGACGTCGCTCGGCCAGTGCACCCCCAGGTAGACCCGGGTGAAGCCGACCCCCACCACCGTGCCGGCCGCCGCCCCGCGGGCCAGGTGCCACGTGCGCCGCGTGGTCCCGTACCGCCGCAGCAGCCACAGCAGCAGCCCGCAGGCGACGGCGGCGGACATCGCGTGACCGGAGGGGAAGGCCGCGTAGCGGGCGCTGTCCACCGGGTCGGGCCAGTACGGGCGCTCGCGGCCGACGGCGGCCTTCAGCCCCTGCTGCAGGAGCGTGGCGAGGAGGCCGGTGGCGAACACCCAGGCCGCCGTGCGGCGTTCACCGCGGCGCAGCAGCCAGACCACCGCGACGAGCAGCGCCAGGCGCATCGTCCACGGATCCCACACCCAGTCGGTGAACACCCGTGCGGTGTGCGTCCAGGTCGGGGAGGACACGGCCGAGCGGTGGAGCGCGACGGCCACCCGGCGGTCGGCGGCCATGAGCGGCCCCCAGCCGGCGGCGACCAGCACCAGCAGCACGGTGAAGCAGGCCGCCGTCGCGGCGAGCAGCAGTCTGGCGGGCTTCGCGCAGGGGAGGGCGGGCGCCGGGGGGAGGAGGGTGGGCGGGGGCATCTCCCCGATGCTGCCACGCCGCCCAGGAGCGCTAGCCCAGCGCGCTCAGGCCCGGTGCGAACGTCACCAGTACGGGCACCGCCGCCACCAGCGCGGCCGTCGCCGTCACCCCCAGCCGGGTCTGCCACGGCAGCCGGGGCACCTGGGCGAGCAGCCGGTCCACGCGCTGCGGCACCTGGGCCGGTCGCGGCGGGCAGGGGCCGAAGACGCCCCGCTCCTCGTTCAGTTCGACCAGCGCGGTGGCGATCGTCAGCCGCCCGAAGCGGCGCGAGGCCACGTCGTCCGCGGCGAGTTCGCACAACCGGTGCACCTCGTCGCGGAAGCCCGCGAAGACCGGAACCCCGGGAAAGCCCGTCGCCAGTGCCCCCGCGCAGTAGACCAGCCAGTGGTGGCGGGCCCGGGAGTGCCCCTGCTCGTGCGCCAGTACGGCGTCGAGCTGACGTCTCCTCAGCCGCCGCAGCGCGCCGGTGGTGACCACCAGTTGCGCGGCCGGCCCGCCGGGCAGCCACCACACGCCCGCCCGCTCGCCCTCCAGCACCAGCAGCCGCACGTCGCCGGGCTCCTCGCCGGGCAGCCGGGGCGCCCGCGCCCGCAACCGCGCCCGCTGCCTGCGGCGCCCGGCGCGCGCCTCCCGCAGCTCGCGGGCGAACATCAGCCCCGTCCACGCCCCGCCGCCGGCGAGGGCCACCGCCAGCGCCCCGGCCCACGGTCCGCCGCCGGGCAGGCCGTAGGCGGCGACGACACCGCCGGGCGCGGGGGCGAACACCGAGCGGCGTACCCCGTACCAGGCCGCGGCCGCGCTCAGCAGCATCGCGAGCAGGCAGCACAGCAGCACCGCCGCGACCAGGCACTGCCAGACCAGCAGGGCGAGCACCGGCTCGCGATCGGGCCAGGCGGCCCGCCGCAGCAGCCGGGGGGCGAGGGCAGCGGTGAGACCGCCCAGGACCAGCAACGCCAGCGCGATCACCATGCGGCCAGCCTAGGGAGGGCGGCCGTGCGCGGATACAGCGGGCAGGGCGAAGTGACGCAGCCCTCACCGCGTTTGCGGGAGCCGGCGCCCCTCGCATCCCGAGGCCGCTCTCACATCCCGAGTAGCATCGCCAGCATCCCCACCCCCATCGCCACCCGGCACCCCGCCGCCAGCTCCGGCCGCTCCCGCCATCCGCCCGCCGCGACCGCATGGCCGCCGACCGCCACCAGCCGTACGCCGGAGGCCAGCACGTAGGCGAGGAAGTACGCGAGCAGGGCGGCCGTGAGCAGGGGCGGTCCCAGTGGGCCGTGGCCGCCGGAGGTGCCTGCGCAGAGCGCCATGTAGACCATGGCCAGCGCCCCCACCGCGTGGTGCAGGTGCGCCGCCGTCCGGTGCGGGCCGAGGAGGGCGTGCAGCGCCGCCCCGGCGAAGACGACGGCGAGGGCGACGGCCGCCCACGGCCGCGGCGCCGACACGGGCGCCGGGAGCGCCATCACCGCCATGCCCAGCCCCATCAGCGCGTCCCCGCCGGCCGCCCGCCGCTCCGCCGCGCCAGCGGCGGACGCCGCCCGCGCCAGGCAGTAGGTGCCCACGCTCGCGCTCAGGGCGACCAGCAGCCAGCCCGTGAGCGGCGGTCCGTGCATGACGACCCCCTGGAGGATGCCGGCCCTGGAGCGCGCCGGAGAGCGAAACGGTCCGGCGGGAGGATGCCCGGACAACTCGCCGCCTACGGGGGCGCACGGGGGTAGAAGGGGGAGCGCGCACGGCAGTCGACCGGGCGGGAACCGGGAGGGAGGCGCCGGCGGACGCTTGTTAGGCTCGGGGCGTGGATCCCGCCGAAACCTCCCTGCGCCTCGCCACGCCCGACGACGTGCCCGCGCTGGTGCGCCTGATCGAGTCCGCCTACCGCGGCGAGAGCAGCCGCGCCGGCTGGACGACGGAGGCCGACATCCTCGACGGGCGGCGCACCGACGAGGCGGCCGTGCTGGCCGTCGTCAAAGCCCCCGGCAGCCGGATGCTGGTCGCCGAGCGCACGGGGGGCGCGGCGGGCGGGATCATCGCCTGCTGCCAGCTCGAGCACCGCGGGGAGCACGCCTACTTCGGCATGTTCGCGGTCAGCCCCCTCCTCCAGGGCGGCGGACTGGGGCGGCTGGTCCTGGCGGAGGCCGAGCGCCACGTGGTGGCCGCGTGGGGCGTACGGGACATGCACATGACGGTGATCTCGGTGCGCGAGGACCTCATCGCCTGGTACGAGCGGCGCGGCTACCGCCGTACGGGAGAGATGAGCCCCTTCCCGTACGGCGAGGAGCGCTTCGGCCTTCCGCGCCGCGCCGACCTGCGCTTCGAGCTGCTGGTCAAGCCCCTCGCGCCCTGAGCCCCCGCCGGGCGGGCCGCCCCCGCGTCACGCCGTGTAGCGCGCCGCCCGCCTGATCTCCGGCAGGTCCGTCACGATGCCGTCCAGCGCCAGCCCCTGGGCGATCTTCAGTTCCTCCGGGGTGTTGACGGTCCAGGCGATGACCTTCAGACCGCTCGCGTGCGCCTTCGCCACCACCTCCAGCGTCAGGCGGCGGATGTCCAGCGAGAGCAGGTACGCCCCCACGGCGTGCGCCCGCTCGACCACGTCCAGGCCGTAGAACTCCGCGACCAGCGCGGTGCGCGCGGTGGGGAGCAGCCGGCGGATCTCCGCCAGCGCCTCGTCGTGGAAGGAGATGACCTCCACCCGGTCCAGCAGCCCGCGCTCGGCGATCACCGCGGCGAGTACACGCGCGGCGGCCGCGTCCTTGATCTCGGCCTGCAGCGGGGCCCCGACCGCCGCCACGACCTCCTCGAAGACGGGGACGCGCTCGCCCCCGCCGGCGTCCAGCTGGCGCAGCTCGGCCAGGGTGAGGTCGCTGACCAGCCCGCTGCCGTCGGTGGTGCGGTCCACCGCCGCGTCGTGCATGACCACCAGGTGGCCGTCCTTGCTCAGGTGGAGGTCCAGCTCGATGGCGTCCATGGGCTCGCGGTCGGCACGGATGAAGGAGCGCAGGGTGTTCTCGGGCTCGATGCCCATCAGCCCGCGGTGCCCGATGCTCAGAATTGACACGGTCGTCTCGCTTCCGTCTGCGGTGGCGGCTCCGCTCGCAAAACGGCGGCGCAGGGGCCGTTTCACGGGCACCCCCCTACCGTTCCCCGTCCTCGGGCGGCCACTCCTTACCGTACGGATCAGGCCCGCCGGATCCCAGAGCGGGGACGAACGGGATGCGGGCGCGGCGGTCGCGGGCGGCCCCGACGGGAAGATCGGCGCCCGTGTGACCTGATCGCAGCGGAATCTCCACCGGCTCCACTTGAGGGAGATCGTCGAACACCGTTACGGTGGTCATACGAGAAGTTCTCCTTGGAGGGGTCGGTAATGACGGAAATCCTTGTCCCTGAGCGTACTGGCGGCGATGTTTCGCCCGTCGGGCGTGTGGTAGACCACCCGGCCTGGCCCCGGCTGAAGTCGACCGTCGAGGAGATCCGCGCCTGGCAGTCGGCCGACGGCTCGATCGACCTCACCGCCGAGGGCGCCCCGCAGCGCCCCGCGGTCGAGGACGCCGTGGGCCGCGTCGTCGCCGCCGTCGGGGAGCTGGCGCCGCTGCTGCCCCACGACGCCGCCTACTTCGAGGCCCTCGTGGCGGACCTGGACGCCTGGGCGAAAGGCGGCTTCGCCGTCCCGGACTTCCTGGACTCCCTGATGGCCTTCCAGCCCGCCGGGCAGCGCGTCGACGGCCGCCAGCACCTGGTGGTCTTCCCGATGTACACGCAGAACGGCAACCCGGACCGCAACCTGGAGGCCGTCGTCTTCCGCCTGGTGTGGCCCGACTGGCTGGCCGAGCTGGAGGCCGACCGCTACGACAACCCGCTCTTCCTCGGCATCACCTTCGAGGACTTCACCCCCGGGTACGACACCAACTCCGCCGTCCTCTTCCCCGAGACCGTCGCCGTGCGCGAGGTCCCGGAGCGCTTCAGCTGGGGCGCCATCTTCTGCGACCGCGAGGCGGCCCGCTTCCGCAAGGTCATCAAGGAGACCGTCGAGGTCACGGGCCTTCAGCTGCCCGCCGACGCCGACGGCCTGCTGGACGACCAGGAGCGCGCGGAGAAGACCTTCGTCCTGTGGGACCTGGTCCACGACCGCACCCACAGCCGCGGCGACCTGCCCTTCGACCCCTTCATGATCAAGCAGCGCCAGCCGTTCTGGATGTACGGGCTGGAGGAGCTGCGCTGCGACCTGACCGCCTTCCACGAGGCCGGCAAGCTCGCCGACGAGGGCCTGGCGCGCGGCCGCGACGTGCAGTACACGGTGCTGCTCGACCGGATGTTCCGCTTCCCCGTCACCGGCGACCGCAACCGCAACTACGACGGTGTCGGCGGCCAGCTCCTCTTCGCCTACCTCCACAAGCACGACGCCCTGCGCTGGACGGACAACCGCCTGAGCATCGACTGGGACCGCGCCCGCGAGGTCACCGACATGCTCCGCCGCGAGATCGAGACCCTCTACCGCGAGGGCATCGACCGCCCCAAGCTGGTGCACTGGTTCAAGGCGCACGAGCTGGTCGCCGCCTACCTCGCCCCGCACCCGGGCTCCGTGTGGGCCAAGGGCCCCGACGCCCTCGACCTGTCGCAGCCGCCCCGTAAGCTCGTCGACGAGGTGCTCGCGGACGAGTTCCCGCTCAGCATGTTCTACGAGGCCCTGTCGAAGAAGCTGCGCGGAGTGATCGCCGCGACCAAGGGCATCACCGCGACCTCGGAGCAGGCCGCCGCATGAGCGGGGCGTACGGGCACAGTGGACAGACAGCGGACGGCACCGCGGCCGGCCGCGGCGGAGAGGCAGAGAGTATGACGGACGTGGAGAGCACTGGCGGTCCCCTGCACGGCGCCGTGGTCGCGGTCGCCGGGGCCGGCGGCCCCGCCGGCAGCGCGGCGCTGCGCGCCCTGGCGGCGGCCGGGGCGAGCGTCGTGGGCTGCGACGCCGACGCCGAGCGGCTGGGCGCCGCGGTGGCGGCGGCCCGCGCCGCCCACCCGCAGGCGTCCGTCAGCGGCGAGGTCGTCGACCTCCTCGACCTGGACGCCACCCGCGACTGGGCCGCGCGCATCGAGGACGAGCACGGCCGCGTCGACGGCCTGGTGCACCTGGTCGGCGGCTGGCGCGGCTCCAAGAACTTCGCCCAGACGGACCTGGCCGACTGGGAGCTGCTGCACAAGCTGCTGATCCGCACCGTGCAGCACACCTCGCTGGCCTTCGAGGGCGCCCTGGAGCGCAGCGGCGGCAACGGCCGCTTCGTGCTGGTCAGCGCGGCCGGCTCGGCCAAGCCCACCGGCGGCAACGCCGCCTACGGCGCCGCCAAGGCCGCCGCCGAGGCGTGGACACTGGCCCTGGGCAGCGCCTTCAAGAAGGCCGGCGGCGAGGCGGGCCCGCAGGCCGCCGCCGTCATCCTGGTCGTCAAGGCGCTGGTGAACGACGCGATGCGCGCCGCCAACCCGGAGGGGAAGTTCCCCGGCTTCACCGACGTGGAGGACCTCGCGGTGTCGATCACCGGGCTGTGGTCCAGGCCCGTGGCCGAGCTGAACGGGACCCGCCAGTGGCTCACGCCCGAGCAGTGAGGGACACCCTGATGAAGACCACCGGGAGCACCCCCCGCCAGACGGACGCCAAGCAGCGCCACAGCACCGAGGTCCGCGGTTTCGCCAGCGACAACTACGCCGGCATCCACCCGGAGATCCTCGCGGCGATAGCCCTCGCCAACGGCGGCCACCAGGTCTCCTACGGCGACGACGAGTACACCGACCACCTCCAGCAGGTCTTCCGCAGCCACTTCGGCGGCCTGGCGCAGGCCTTCCCGGTCTTCAACGGCACGGGCGCCAACGTCGTCGCCCTGCAGGCGCTGACCGACCGCTGGGGCGCGGTGATCTGCGCCCGGAGCGCACACATCAACGTCGACGAGGGCGGCGCCCCCGAGCGCGTCGGCGGCCTGAAGCTCCTCACCGTCCCCACCCCGGACGGCAAGCTCACCCCCGAGCTGATCGAGCGCGAGGCCTGGGGCTGGGAGGACGAGCACCGGGCGATGCCCCAGGTCGTCTCGATCACCCAGGCCACCGAGCTGGGCACGGTCTACACGCCCGACGAGGTCAGGGAGATCTGCGACTTCGCCCACGAGCGCGGCATGAAGGTGCACCTCGACGGGGCGCGGATCGCCAACGCCGCCGCCCATCTGGACGTCCCCATGCGGGCGTTCACCAACGTCGCCGGCGTCGACGTGCTCTCCTACGGCGGCACGAAGAACGGCATGATGCTCGGCGAGGCGGTCGTCGTCCTCAACCCCGACGCGGTACGCGCGATGAAGCACCTGCGCAAGCTGTCGATGCAGCTCGCCTCCAAGATGCGCTTCGTCTCGGTGCAGTTCGAGGCCCTGCTCGCCAAGGACCTCTGGCTGCGCAACGCCCGCCAGTCCAACGCCATGGCCAGGCGCCTGGCCGCCGGGGTCCGCGCGGTGGACGGCGTGGAGATCCTCTACCCGGTCCAGGCCAACGGCGTCTTCGCCCGGCTGCCGCACGACGTCTCCGTGCGACTGCAGAAGCAGTTCCGTTTTTACTTCTGGGACGAGTCCGACGGCGTCGTGCGCTGGATGTGCTCCTACGACACCACCCCCGACGACGTCGACGCCTTCGTCGAGGCGGTGGCCGAGGAGATGGGCCGCGCCTGAGGGCGTACGAAACGAACAGGCGGGCCCCCGACCGGATCATCCGGTCGGGGGCCCGCCCGCGTGCCGGCTCAGGACGCGGCCGGCTCAGGCCCCGGCGGGCTCGGGCGCCGTGCCGCCGAGGTGGCGCGGCAGCCACCAGCTGTCCTGCGGCCCCTTCGGGCGGTCGGGGTAGGCGTGCTGCGCGGCCTCCAGCAGCTCCTGCATCCGCTCCTTCAGCCGCACGGTGAGCGCGTCCGGGGTCTCCTGCGCGGACGTCTCCAGCGCCTCGCCCACCCGCAGCGTGACGGGCAGGTGGTCGCGTCCGAAGTTGCGGGGCTGCCCCTTGGTCCAGATCCGCTGCGTTCCCCACAGCGACATCGGGATCAGCGGTACGCCCGCCTCCTGCGCCAGCCGGGCCGCACCGTTCTTGAAGCCCTTCAGCGTGAAGGACTGCGAGATCGTCGCCTCCGGGAAGACACCGATGATCTCCCCGGAGCGCAGCGCGTCGAGCGCGTGGGAGTACGCCTGGGCGCCCTGCGAGCGGTCGACGGGGATGTGCTTCATCGCCCGCATCAGCGGACCGGAGACCTTGTGCCGGAAGACCGACTCCTTGGCCATGAACCGCACCAGCCGCTTGGCCGGGAGCGCCGCGTAGCCGCAGAGGATGAAGTCCAGGTAGCTGATGTGGTTGCTGGCGAGCACCGCGCCGCCCCGCGTCGGGATGTGCTCCGACCCCCGCAGGTCGATCTTCAGGTCCAGGGCCTTGAAGAGGCCGAGGGCGGCCCCGATGACCGGTCGGTACACAAGCTCTGCCATGGTGTGGTGAATCCCTTCTCCGTCCCGGAGGGGGACGCTCCTGGTGGAGGTTACGCGCGCGTAGGTTCTGTCGTCCGATCCTTTCCCATCCGGTGCCCGGCGCCAAGTGGGGCGTACGGGGGCGGGGGGAGACCTTTGTCACGCACCCGTCCGGCGTACTGCATCCTGGGGAGATGGAGAAACGGCTGACCGCACGGGAACTTGGTATCCGGGAGCTGGGGGAGCGCGCCACCCTGGTGCAGTTCTCCACCGCCTTCTGCCAGCCCTGCCGGGCCACCCGCCGGGTGTTGGCCGAGGTCGCCGCGCTGGTGGCGGGGGTGGCGCACGTGGAGGTGGACGCGGAGGCCCACCTGGAACTGGTACGTCGGATGGCGGTGCGCTCCACGCCCACCGTGCTGCTCCTCGACGCCGCCGGCCGGGTGGTGCGGCAGGCGGTCGGCCAGCCGCGCAAGGCGGACGTGATCGCGGCCCTCGGCGCGGCTCTCGACCCGGGCGCGGAGGCCCCAACACGGGCTGGCGCAGGCCGAGTCGAGTGACGGGGGCCTGCGTAGGGAAGGTCACAGTCCACCGGCCTTGAAACCCCGGCCGCAGGTGGATGTACTGGCGAGTAATAATCTGGTCGGACCCTTGCACGGCCCGCCCGGAGGCAGCCCGCGAGGGCACTTATGCTGCCAGCAGGGCAGTTTTGAGGACGAGGCGTAGGAGAGACCAGCGTGACGTTGAGGATCGTTGTCTGTGTGAAGTACGTGCCGGATGCCACGGGCGACCGTGGTTTCGCGGAGGACCTGACCACGGACCGTGAGTCCGTCGACGGTCTGCTCTCGGAGCTGGACGAGTACGCGGTGGAGCAGGCGCTCCAGCTCGCGGAGGCGGCCGACGACGCCGAGGTCACCGTGGTGACGGTGGGCCCCGAGGACGCGCGCGACGCCGTGCGCAAGGCGCTGTCGATGGGCGCGGACAAGGCGGTGCACGTCGAGGACGACGAGCTGCACGGCACCGACGTGATGGGCACCTCGCTGGTGCTCGCCAAGGCCGTCGAGCAGGCCGGCTACGACGTGGTCGTCTGCGGCATGGCCTCCACCGACGGCACCATGGGCGTCCTGCCCGCGCTGCTGGCCGAGCGCCTGGGCGTGCCGCAGGTGACGCTGCTGTCCGAGGTCTCGATCTCCGACGGCACGGTCACCGGCCGCCGCGACGGCGACGCGGCGACCGAGGAGCTGTCCGCCTCGCTGCCCGCCGTGGTCTCCGTGACGGACCAGTCGGGCGAGGCCCGCTACCCGTCGTTCAAGGGGATCATGGCGGCGAAGAAGAAGCCGGTGGAGTCCCTGGACCTCTCCGACCTGGACCTGGACAGCGAGACGGTGGGCCTGGCCGGCGCCTGGACCGCGGTGGACTCCGCGGCGGCGCGTCCGGCGCGCACCGCGGGCACGGTCGTGAAGGACGAGGGAGAGGGCGGGCGTCAGCTTGCCGAGTTCCTCGCGGGCCAGAAGTTCATCTGAGCCCCGTCCCGCTCGCAGGTCCCCCCTTCTTCCTCGTTCTTGGAGTGAATCGTCATGGCTGAAGTTCTGGTGTACGTGGATCACGTCGGCGGCGCGGTGCGCAAGCCGACCCTGGAGTTGCTGACGCTGGCACGCCGCCTCGGTGAGCCGGTGGCCGTCGCGCTCGGCGAGGGCGCCGAGGCGACCGCCGGTGTGCTGGGCGAGCACGGCGCCGTCAAGGTGCTGACCGCCGACGCCCCCGAGTTCGCCGACTACCTCGTGGTGCCGAAGGTCGACGCCCTGCAGGCCGCAGTCGCCGCGGTCTCCCCGGCCGCCGTCCTGATCCCCTCCTCGGGGGAGAACAAGGAGATCGCGGCCCGCCTCGCGCTGCGCCTGGGCTCCGGTGTGATCACGGACGCGGTGGACGTCGAGGCCGGCGACGAGGGCCCGGTGGCCACGCAGTCGGCGTTCGCGGCGTCCTTCACCACGCGCTCGCGGGTCTCGCACGGCACCCCGGTCATCACCGTCAAGCCGAACTCCGCCCCGGTGGAGGCCGCTGCCGCCGCCGGCGCGGTGGAGGCCCTCGCGGTGGAGTTCTCCGACGCGGCGCGCGGCACGAAGGTCGTCGCCCGCACCCCCCGCGTCTCCTCCGGGCGTCCCGAGCTGACGGAGGCCGCGATCGTCGTCTCCGGTGGCCGCGGGGTGAACGGCTCGGAGAACTTCGCGATCATCGAGGCCCTCGCCGACTCCCTCGGCGCGGCCGTGGGCGCCTCGCGGGCCGCGGTGGACGCCGGCTGGTACCCGCACACCAACCAGGTGGGCCAGACCGGCAAGTCCGTCTCCCCGCAGCTGTACATCGCGGCGGGCATCTCCGGCGCGATCCAGCACCGGGCCGGCATGCAGACCTCGAAGACGATCGTCGCGATCAACAAGGACGCCGAGGCGCCGATCTTCGACCTGGTCGACTACGGCGTGGTGGGCGACCTGTTCGCCGTCGTGCCGCAGCTGACCGAGGAAGTCACCACCCGCAAGGGCTGACACGGCACCTCTGCGGTACGGCCCCCCGCGCACCCTCGCCGGTGCGCGGGGGGCCGTCCGTTTCACGGGCCGTTGACAGCCGCCGGGCCACCGGTAACGTTCCGCCGCAGGACCCGTCGACGAGAGGGAGTGCGGCCGTGCACGACAGTTTCGCCGCGACGACGTTCGACGCGTCCGTACGGGCCGGGATCGAAGAACGGCTGGCACCAATCGACGCCGAGCTGGCCCGCCGCTACCCCGGCGATCCGGGGACCCGCCAGCCCGTGCACACGGTGTACGTCCCCGCCGACACCTGCGCCGCCGGCACGCCCCGCTCCTGGGGCGACCAGGCCCTCTCGCTGCTCGACGAGCACGCCCCGGACGCCGCCGCGCTGGCCGCCGTCCTCGGTCTGGACGCCCCGCTCGCCGACCAGGTGTACGAGCGGCTGCGCGCCAAGCTCCGGCGCGAGCCGGTGGAGGACCTGCGGATCGACTTCGAGGACGGCTACGGACGCCGGCCCGACGCCGAGGAGGACGGGGCGGCCGTCCGCGCGGCCGCCCTGGTCGCCGGCGGCGTGGCCCCGTACGCCGGAATCCGGATGAAGTGCCTGGAGGCCGCCGTGCGCGAGCGCGGCATCCGTACCCTCGACCTCTTCCTCACCGCCCTGGTGAACGCGGGCCCGCTGCCCGGCGGTCTGCGCCTCACGCTGCCCAAGGTCAGCCACCCCGAGCAGGTCGCCGCGCTGGCGCGGCTGCTGGAGCGGTTCGAGGGGGCACACGGGCTGGACGCGGGCGCCGTCGGCTTCGAGATCCAGATCGAGACCACCCAGGCCGTCCTGGGCGCCGACGGTACGGCCACACTCGCCCGCATGATCGACGCCGCCGGGGGCCGCGCGACGGGGCTGCACTACGGCACCTTCGACTACTCCGCCGCCTGCGGCGTCAGCGCCGCCCACCAGTCGCCGGACCATCCCGCCGCCGACCACGCCAAAGCGGTCATGCAGGTCGCCGCGGCGGGTACGGGCGTGCGGCTCTGCGACGGCTCGACCAACGTGCTGCCCGTCGGTCGCACCCCGCAGGTGCACGAGGCATGGCGGCTGCACTACGGGCTGGTGCGGCGCTCGCTGGCCCGCGCGTACTACCAGGGCTGGGACATGCATCCCGGCCACCTGCCCACGCGGTACGCCGCCGTCTACGCCTTCTACCGCGAGGGACTGGAGCGGGCGACCGGGCGGCTCGCCGCGTACGTCGCGGGGAGGGGCGGCACGCACCTGGACGAACCGGCCACCGCCCGGGCCCTGGCCGGCTACCTGCTGCGCGGCGTCGACTGCGGGGCGGTGGACGCCGACGAGGTGACCGGGCCGACGGGTCTGGAGCGGGCCGCACTGGAGGAACTGGCCGGCCGGCGCGCTGCCTGAGAGGCAACAGCCTCTCAGGGCGCCGGCCGGCTGCGGTCAGCTCTGCCGCAGCGGCGGCATCGGCAGCGGGACGCCGTAGTGCGCGGCCCCCGCCCCTACCCCTCCTTCGCAGGTGTGGGGCGGCTGGGTGCCCAGACCGCGGGTGGAGGGCTTCTCGGCGGCCCAGAACATGTAGCCGAGCATGCCGCTGCTCGTCCCCGCCCCGTTGGGGGCGGTGTTCTGCACGAAGTCGCCCGTCAGGTTCTGCAGGGACGCGGCGAAGTCGGTGCACTCGGGCAGCGTCCGGCTGCCGTAGCCGATGTACAGGCCGCCGGTGAACTTCGCGGGCGCCAGCGGCGGTACGGGCGGCGCGTACTGCGCCTTGCCGTCCACGTGCTCCTGCCAGTTGGCGATCGCGCTGCTCACGGAGGGCTGGCGGGCCGGGACCATCGCGTTGGCGTAGTCCAGCACCGGGGTGTCGGTACGCAGCCAGTCGCGGGTGGCCTTGCGGTTGATGTCGATCAGCCAGCGGTCGCCGGGGGCGGTGTCGATCGTGAGGCGCGCCGGGTGGCGGGCGCCCGAGGCGTCGTAGGGGTGCACCGAGCGGTAGGCGTCGATGAACGACTGCAGGCCGGTCAGGTTCGGGTTGGTGTTCTGCTCGTAGTCGATCTCGATGCCCACCCCGAGCCGGCTCGCCGTCTCGGCGGCGTTCAGGCCGAGTTGGTGCGCGTTCTCCGCGAGGGCCGCGTCCCATTCGTCGGTGTAGGTGATGCCGCCGATGGAGAGCTGGACGCGGATGCCGCGGGAGGTGAAGTAGTCCACGATCTCCGGGGTCATGCCGCGCGGGACGCCGTCGACCGTGCCCGCGTCGTTGGTTTTGTGCAGCAGCTTCAGGGGTTCCACGAAGCTGAGGACGACCAGGTTGACCGAGGGGCGTCCGTCGCCGCGGTCGACGAGCCAGTGGTTCTTCGAGTCGAACTCGGCCACCGGGCGCTCGGTGGTCCAGGTGCAGTAGTCGTCGCCGCAGTGCCAGGCGCCGTAGATCTGCGGTGGGGTGGGTACGGCCGTGGCGGTCGTGGCCGTACCGAGGGGCAGGACGAGGCCGAGGAGCAGGCCGAGGACGGGTAGGAGTCGGAGCCGCACGCTACCTCCAGTGGGGGAGTCGCACCGTGGGGGGCGTGGGAATGGTATGGACCAATCGTGGTGAGGGCAAGAGGGCCCGGGGCTCTCCGCCGGCCCGCGATGCGATCATGGGACCCCGCCGCGGTGGTCCGGGAGGCCGGTCCGCCGCCTGCGCCGTGACCCGCCCCGATCGTTTCTGGAGTACCCCGCATGAGTCAGGACCTCGCCGCCGCGCTCGACATCGGCGGCACCAAGATCGCCGGCGCGCTGGTGGACGCGCGGGGGCGGCTGCTCGTACGGGCGCAGCGCCCGACGCCCGCCGGCGACGGCCCGGCGGTCATGGCGGCGGTGGCCGAGGTGCTGCGGGAGCTGGGCGCGGCGGGGGAGTGGGAGCGCGCCGCCGTGCTCGGCATCGGCAGCGCGGGACCGGTGGACGCCTCGGCGGGCACGGTCAGCCCGGTGAACATCCCCGGCTGGCGGGACTTCCCCCTCCTCGCCGAAGTGCGCCGAGTGGCGGGGGAGTTGCCGACGACGCTGGTCGGCGACGCGGTGGCGATGGCCGCCGCCGAGCACTGGCGGGGCGCCGCCCGCGGACACGACAACGCCCTGTGCATGGTCGTCTCGACGGGCGTGGGCGGCGGCCTGATCCTGGACGGCAGGCTCCGCCCCGGCCCCACGGGCAACGCCGGCCACATCGGCCACATCAGCGTCGACCTCGACGGCGACCCCTGCCCCTGCGGATCGCGCGGCTGCGTGGAGCGCCTCGCCTCCGGTCCGAGCATCGCCCGCCACGCCCTGGCGCAGGGCTGGCGCCCGGCCCCCGGCGGCGACACCTCCGCCGCCGCGGTGGCCGCGGCGGCGGCCACCGGCGACCCGGTGGCGCTGGCCTCCTTCGACCGGGCGGCGCGGGCACTGGCCGCCGGGATCGCGGCGGCGGCCACGCTGGTGGAGCTGGACCTCGCGGTGGTCGGCGGCGGCGTCGCGGGCGCGGGCGAGGTCCTCTTCGCCCCCCTGCGCGCCCACCTCGCCTCGTACGCCGCGCTCTCCTTCGCCGCTCCGGTACGGGCGGTGCCCGCGCGGCTGGGCGCGGACGCCGGCCTGATCGGCGCGGCGTCGGCGGCCGCGGAGGCGCACGGACTGTGGGCGGCGCCGGGAAGGGCGTAACGGCCGGGGCGGAGGGAGCGGCTCCGCGTTTCCCGGGGGGCTTGTTCCGGGCACCCTCTGGGGGCGACGGCGGAGGGGGACACGTGGAACGCGTGATCGTATGGCTGAACGGCGCGGACGCTGCCGGCGCGACCGCGGTGGCGCGTGCGCTGGTCGACCTGCTGCCCGGCAGTCTGCTGTACGAGCCGGAGGTCGTCGCCGACGGCCTGCGCGCGCTGCTCACCGGCAAGTCCACCGAGGACGCCGCCGACTGCCGGGAACTGCCCGCCTGGCGGCGGCTGTTCGTCGATACCGCCGCCGCGCTGCTGGGCGAGGTCGACGGGCCGCTCGTCGTCCCCTTCGCCCTCCTTGAGCAGCGCCACCGCGACGAGGTCTTCGGCGCTCTCGCCGCTCGGCGGATAGCCGTCCGGCATCTGCTTCTGACCTCAGGCGAAACGATCCTGCAAGAGGCCGGCCCGACGCAGGGCCCCCCGCAGACCCCCGCCTGGCTCGCGGCCGAGGCGTATCCCGTGGAGACCGCCGGCCGCTCGCCGCGCGAGGCCGCCGGGCATGTGGCCGACGTGCTCCGTATCGGCGGGGGAGCCTGCGCGATCGTGCAGACGCCCGAGCCCACCGGCGAGACGCTCGCCGCCGGGGTGCTGCTCTTCGACGACCGCGACCGCGTGCTGCTCGTGGACCCCACCTACAAACCCGGCTGGGAGTTCCCCGGCGGTGTCGTGGAGCGCGGCGAGCCGCCGGCCCGGGCGGGGATGCGGGAGGTCGCCGAGGAGCTGGGCCTGCGGCTCGACGTCCAGCCCCGGCTGCTGGTGGTCGACTGGGAGCCGCCCGAGCCGCCCGCGTACGGCGGCCTGCGACTGCTCTTCGACGGCGGCCGGCTCGACGCCGGGCAGCGCGCGGCCGTACGCCTGCCCGGGGCGGAGCTGCGGGCCTGGCGGTTCGTCACCGGCGACGAGGCGGCCGGACTGCTGCCGCCCGTCCGCGCCACGCGCCTGCTATGGGCGCTACGCGCCCGCGAACTCTCCACCGTCATCAACCTGGAAGCCGGGGCACCCGTCGGTCAGGGGCTGATCTGAGTTCCCTCGTCGCGCCGCGGCGAGCAACTCGAAGCAGGGCCCGGTGACCGCCCGTCAGCCGTTCACCGCAGTGCGTGCCCCATTCAGCACACTCCACAGCGTGCGCGTGGCGGGGGGTGCATAGCGTCGGGGGCATGTGGCGACGGGCTCCCGTCGTGCTCCCCGACGGATACCAGGAGTTCCGATGCGCACCATATCCACCGTCCTCGCGGCGTCCGCCCTCAGCGTGCTGGCCGTCGGTGTCACCGCACCGGCCACCGCGCAGGGGTCGGGCGGCGACGTCACCTCGTTCGGGTTCACCGTCACACCCAAGGCGGTGAAGCCCGGAGGGCAGGTGAATCTGACGGCCACCGACTGCGAGCACGAGGCGAGAGCGTCATCGGGGGTGTTCGACTCGATTCCGCTGGGTATCGCGGGCGATCCGATGCAGAGCGCGTCGGTGACCGTGGACTGGGACGCCAAGCCGGGCGCCGAGTACACGGTGACGTTCATCTGCGGACCGGAGTCCGGCCGGGCCAAGCTGCGGATCGCCGCCACGTCCGGTACGTCCCGGCCCAGGCCCGGTCCGTCCACGACCAGTGCGCGGCCCTCGCAGAAGCCGGGCAAGTCCGCCTCGGCCTCAGCTTCGGCCTCCGCTTCGGGCTCGGTGCCGGCTTCCACGCCGGCCTCCGCAGCGGGCAAGGAGAAGGGGTCGGCGGCCGCGACCGTGCGGACGAAGCCCTCGACCACCACCTCGGTGAAGCCTACGGCCGCGAAGTCCGCGACCGTGAAGCCCACCGCCTCCCAGCCGGTCAGGCAGCTCCCCGGAGCCGTCACCCCCGTCACCCCCGTCAAGCCGGCCCATCCGGCCCGCGGCGGACTCGGCGGCTCGCAGACCGGGGACCCCCTGCTGCTCGCCTCCGGCACGGCGCTGACCTGCGCCACGCTGGCCGGCGCAGTCATCCTGCGCAGGCGTCGCAGCGCCTAGCGGCCACCGCGGTGCGGTGCGTACCCCACGCACCGCACCGCGCGGGGCCGCCCCACCTCCACGACCGACGCCAGGGGAACCCCTTGACCCACCCCACCCCCAGCAAGGCGCGTGCCCGGATCAGCACCGCGCTGATCGTCCTCGGCTTCGCCGCGGGCATCGCCATGATCTGCTTCGGGCTGTACGGCTTCGGCCCCCCGGCCCCGGACGCCGAGGACGCCCTGATGGACGGCGCGCCGCCCGGCCGCGCCCCGCTGAGCGCCTCCGCGCCCGAGACCGTACGGATCCCCGGTATCGAGGTTGCCGCCCCGCTGGCGCGCGTGGGGCTCGACCCCGAGGGCTGGGTCCAGGCGCCGCCGGCCGAGGACCCGGACACCGCCGGCTGGTACGCGGGCTCGGTGACCCCCGGGGCGCGGGGCACCTCCGTACTCGTGGGGCACGTCGACAGCGAGAGCGGCCCCGCGGTCTTCTACCGGGCGGGCGAGCTGAAGAAGGGCCGCCGCATCGAGGTCGCCCGCGCCGACGGCAGCACGGCCGTCTTCACCGTCTACCGCGTCCAGCTCTTCCAGACCCGGGACTTCCCCAGCGAGGGGGTCTACCGCGACACCCGCCACGCGGAGCTGCGCCTGCTCACCTGCGGCGGCACCTACCGCCCCGGGCGCGGCTACTCGGGCAACACCGTGGTCTTCGCCCGGCTCACCTCGGTGCGGTGAGCCGGGCGGCACCCGTCACACAGGGGCTCAGCCGCGCGAGTCCGCGTACCCGCGCAGGAACAGCGCCTCCGCCAGCGACAGCCTGCGCAGCTCCTCCGGCGAGACGCTCTCGTCCACCGCGTGGATCTGCGCCTCCGGCTCGCTCAGCCCGATCAGCAGGATCTCCGCCCGCGGATACAGCGCGCCCAGCGTGTTGCACAGGGGGATCGAGCCGCCCTGGCCGGCCGCCTGCATCTCCTCGCCCGGATAGGCGGCCTCCATCGCCGCCGCCATCGCCGCGTAGGCGGGGCTGGAGAGGTCGGCGCTGAACGGCTGCCCCTCACCGGCCTGTTCGATCCGCACCCGCGCACCCCACGGGGTGTGCGCCCGGAGGTGCGCGGTGAGCAGCTTCGTCGCCTCGGCCGCGTCCACGCCCGGCGGCACCCGCAGCGAGACCAGCGCCCGCGCGCTCGCCTGCACGGACGGCGTGGCGCCGACCACCGGCGGGCAGTCGATGCCCAGCACCGTGACGGCGGGCTTGGACCAGATCCGGCCCGCGACACCGCCCGAGCCGATCAGCTCCACCCCGTCGAGGACCTTGGCGTCCGCGCGGAAGTTCTCCTCCCCGTACGCGATGCCCTCCCACTCGGCGCCCGCGTCCAGGCCGTCCACGGTCGTCGAACCGTCCGGCGCGCGCAGCGAGTCGAGCGTACGGATCAGGGCGCCCAGGGCGTCGGGGGCGGCGCCGCCGAACTGGCCCGAGTGGAGGTTGCCCTCCAGGGTGTCGACCTGCACCGAGAGCATCGTCATCCCGCGCAGCGTCGAGGTCACCGTCGGCACCCCGACGCGGAAGTTCCCCGAGTCGCCGATGACGACGGCGTCCGCCGCGAGCAGCTCCGGGTGCGCCTCGGCGTACCGCTGCAGACCGCCCGTGCCCATCTCCTCGGAGCCCTCGGCGATGAACTTCACCCCCACCGGCACCCCGCCGTGCTCCTTCAGCGCCCGCAGCGCCGTGAGGTGCATGACGATGCCGCCCTTGCAGTCGGCCGCGCCGCGTCCGAACCACCGGCCGTCGCGCTCGGTCAGCTCGAAGGGCGGCGTCGTCCAGGCCGCCTCGTCCAGCGGGGGCTGCACGTCGTAGTGCGCGTAGAGCAGCACCGTCGGCGCGCCCTCGGGGCCGGGCAGGTACCCGTAGACCGACTGCGTGCCGTCCGGGGTGTCCAGCACCGCGACGTCCTGGAAGCCCTCCGCCTCCAGGGCGCCGGCCACCCAGGCAGCGGCGGCCTGCGACTCGCTGCGGGGGAACTGCTGGAAGTCCGCCACGGACCGGAACCGCACCAGCTCCGCGAGCTCGCTCAGAGCCCTGGGCTGCAACGCGGCGACGGTGTCCGCGAGCTGTTCGTGCTGCATGGGGAACGCTCCTGGGGGGTACGCCGTTGTGTTCGTGGAACGAACGGGGATGCCGACGATCATCCCACAGGGGTGGGGCACCGTCCTTGTCGGTCCTTGTCGGCCTTTCCGCCAGTGCACCGGTCAGCCAGTGCATCGGTCAGCGGCCCCGGTCCCGCCGGGGCCCAGGCGAGTGGAGCATGAGGGACGTGAGCGAGGGAAGCACGCCTGCGGAGGCGGAAGCGGTTGTCTGGGACGTCATCGTGGTCGGCGCGGGACCCGCGGGCTGCGCCGCCGCCCGCGCCGCGGCGCGGCTGGACCGCAGGGTGCTGCTGCTGGAGAAGGCGGAGCTGCCCCGCTACAAGACCTGCGGGGGCGGCATCATCGGGCTCTCCCGAGAGGCGCTCCCGGAGGACTTCGACCTGCCGCTGCTGGACCGGGTGTCGGCGGTGACCTTCACCTACCGCGGCCGGCTCGGCCGCACCCGCCGCTCCCGCCAGCCCCTCTTCGGCCTGGTCAACCGCGCGGAGTTCGACGAGCGGCTGGCCGAGTCGGCGCAGAAGGCGGGCGCCGTGCTGCGTACCGGCGCCTCGGTCGCGCGGGTGGAGCAGCACGGGGCCTCGGTGCCCGACCGGCGCAGCGTGGCGGTGGTGCTCGCCGACGGCGAGACGCTGCTGGCGCGGGCGGTGGTCGGCGCGGACGGCAGCGCGAGCCGGATCGCCCACCACGTCGGGGTGGAGCTGGAGCAGGTCGACCTCGGCCTGGAGGCGGAGATCCCGGTGCCGCCGCAGGTGGCGGCCGACTGGCGCGGGCGGGTGCAGATCGACTGGGGCCCGCTGCCGGGCAGTTACGGCTGGGTCTTCCCCAAGGGCGACACCCTCACCGTCGGCGTCATCGCCGCGCGGGGCGAAGGAGCGGCGACCAAGCGCTACTTGGCGGACTTCATCGACGGCCTCGGCCTGGCCGGCTTCGAGCCGAGCGTCTCCTCCGGCCATCTGACGCGCTGCCGTACGCACCACTCGCCGCTCTCCCGCGGCCGGGTCCTGGTCTGCGGCGACGCGGCCGGGCTGCTGGAGCCGTGGACGCGCGAGGGCATCTCCTACGCCCTGCGCTCCGGGCGCGTCGCGGGGGAGTGGGCGGTGCGGGTCGCGGAGGCGCCCGACGCGGTGGACGCGCGGCGCCAGGCGCTCAACTACGCCTTCGCGATCAAGGCGGGGCTGGGCGTGGAGATGGCGGTGGGGCGCGCACTGCTGGCCGCCTTCTCCCGCCGTCCGGCGCTCTTCCACACCGCGCTGACGGGCCTGCGGCCGGCATGGGTGGTGTTCACGAAGCTGACGCGCGGTACGACGACGCTGGCCTCGATCGTGCGCAGCCATCCGCTGGCGCACCGGGCGCTGTCGATGGTCGCGCCCGCGAAGTGAGCCCGCCGGCGCGGACCACCGGTAGCCGCCCGGGCGGCTACTCCGCAGGGAGTAGCCGCAGGGCCCGCGCCGGGCGGACGCGGCGGGCGGGGGAGGCGGTCTAGCGTGGCGGGCATGAGGTGTCCGCGGCCCCCGTGGGGCGATCAGAGCGAGGACCGGTCGGCGCGTTGGCCCCCGGGCCTGTTCCGGGAGGGCTGGTGGTCCGACCCGCGCGGGCGCCTGCCCTGGCGCTCCACGCTGCTGATCGCCGTGTTCACCGTCATCGGTACGCACGGCGCCGGGCGCGACCCGCGCGGGCGCCTGGAGCCCGACACCCTCGCCTACGTCCTCGCGCTCGGCGCCGTCGCCCTGCTGCTCGTACGCCACCGGCACCCCCGTATCGCCGTCTACGGCACCTGCGCCGCGACGCTCGCCTACTTCGCCCTCGGCTACCCCTACGGGCCGATCATCATCGCCCCCGCCGTCGCCGCCTTCGCGGCCGTCGTCGCGGGGCAGCGGTACACGGCCTGGATCGGGCTGGGCACCCTGCTCGTGGGGCACACGCTCATCGGGCACCTGCTCCACCGCTGGCTGCCGGGGGAGCTGGGCGCCGCCTCGTGGGCGCAGGAGCTGTTCGCCCTGGCCTGGGCGAGCGCCGTGCTCGCCGGCGGGGAGCTGGTCCGTACCCGCCGCGAGCAGTGGGCGCGCGCCGGGGCCGAGCGCCAGGCGGCCCGCGCGCGCCGCGCCGACGAGGAGCGGCTGCGTATCGCCCGCGAGCTGCACGACGTCCTCGCGCACAGCATCTCCGTGATCAACGTCCAGGCCGGCGTCGGCCTCGCCCTCCTCGACGAGCACCCCGAGCGGGCCCGCGAGGCGCTGACGACCATCAAGACCGCGAGCAAGGAGGCCCTGGGCGAGGTGCGCCAGGTCCTCGACGCCCTGCGCGCCCCCGGCGGCGCCCCGCGCGCGCCCGCCCCCGGACTGGCGCGGCTGGCGGAGCTGGCCGGGCACTTCGCCGACGCGGGCCTGAGCGTGGCGGTCAGCGGCGAGGGGCCGCGCACGCCGCTGCCCTCCGGTACGGACCTCGCGGCCTTCCGGATCGTCCAGGAGGCCCTCACCAACGTGGTCCGCCACTCCGCCTCCCGCACCGCCCGGGTGCGCGTCGAGCGCGACCGCACGGCACTGCGCCTGCGCGTCGACGACGACGGACCGGCCGCGAGCGGCCCGACCACCGGCGGGGGCAACGGACTGACCGGCATGCGCGAGCGCGCCGCCGCCCTCGGCGGCACCGTGGAGGCCGGCCCGCGCCCGGACGGCGGCTTCAGCGTGCTGGCCGTCCTGCCGCTGGGGAGTACGGATACGGTGTCCGCGAGTGCGGCCGACGGGGGGAACCTGTGATCCGAGTACTGCTCGCCGACGACCAGGTGCTGGTCCGCGCCGGGTTCAAGGCGCTGCTGGACGCCCAGCCGGACATCGGGGTCGCCGGGGAGGCGGCCGACGGGGAGGCGGCCGTGCGGGCGGTGCGCGAACTGCGGCCCGACGTCGTGCTGATGGACATCCGGATGCCGGTGCTCGACGGTCTCGCCGCGACCCGCGCCATCACCGGCGACCCGGGGCTGGCGGGGGTGCGGGTGGTGATGCTGACCACCTTCGAACTGGACGAGTACGTCTTCGAGGCGCTGCGCGCGGGCGCCTCCGGCTTCCTGGTCAAGGACACCGAACCGGAGGAACTCCTGCGCGCGGTGCGGGCGGTGGTCGACGGCGACGCGCTGCTCTCCCCGGGCGTGACGCGCCGGCTGATCGCGGAGTTCGCCGCGCGCTCCAAGGAGCCCGAGGAGACAGCCGGGCTGCGGCAGTTGACGGAGCGCGAGCGCGAGGTGATGGCGCTGGTCGGCATGGGCCTGTCCAACGAGGAGATCGCCCGCCGGCTGGTCGTCAGCCCCCTCACCGCCAAGACCCACGTGAGCCGCACGATGGTCAAACTGGGGGCACGGGACCGGGCCCAACTGGTCGTGATGGCGTACGAGTCGGGCCTGGTACGCCCCGGCTGGCTCGGCTGAGCGGGTCGGCGCCCGTACGCCCCCGGGCCCCGTACGCACCCGGGCCCCGTACGGCTACAGCCACCGGTACCGGTGCACCGGCCGCCCCGTCCCCCCGTAGCGCAGGCTCAGCTCCGCCCGGCCCGTCTCCGTGAAGTGCTCCAGATAGCGCCGCGCCGCCACCCGGGAGATCTCCGCCCGCGCCGCGCACTCGGCGGCCGACAGCCCCTCCGGATGTGCCCGCAGCACCCGCTCCACCAGGTCCGCCGTGCGCGGGTCGAGCCCCTTGGGCACCAGGCGCGAGACCGTCGGGCGCGAGCCGAAGACCTGGTCGACGTCGGGCTGGCCCGCCGCGCCGCCCAGGGACGCCAGCCGGGAGCGCATCGTCGCGTAGTGCCGCAGCTGCTCGTGCAGGGCGGCCTGGGTGAAGGGCTTGATGACGTAGTGGAGCGCCCCGCCGCGCACCGCGCCGCGGATGGTCTCCGCGTCCCGCGAGGCGGTGATCATCAGCACGTCCGTCTCCGGAAGGCCCGCGGCCCGCAGCGCGCGCAGCACCTCGATGCCGTCCATGTCCGGCAGGTGGACGTCCAGCAGCACCAGGTCCGGGCGCAGCCGCTGCACCGCCTCCAGCGCCTCGGCCCCGCTGTGCGCGACCCCGGCGACCTCGAAGTCCTGCGCCGCCGCCACGTAGCGGCTGTGCAGCTTGGCGACCATGAGGTCGTCGTCGACCACCAGTACCCGGATCACCGCGCCAGGCTAACGCGCGCCACCGACACCGGGTACGCCACCGGGCCGCCGTACGACCCAGGCCCGGCGGTGGGCAGGGGGCGTACGGCGGCCCGGTGGCGGGAGCGGTGCGGCGCTCCCGGCGTGCTCGGTTCCGGTGTGCTCAGTCCCGGCGTGCTCAGTCCCGTGACGAGACCGTCTCCTTGGCGGTCTCCTGCGGCTGCCCGGCGGAGGAGGCCACGACCAGCGAGCGGCCCGCGGAGCGGCGGCCCGAGCGCAGGCCCAGGCCCGTGACGAGCAGGCCCAGCGCGGCGATGCCCGTGACGACGTAGAGCCCGGGGCGGTAGCTGTCCAGGACGGCCTGCGGGGAGGCGCCCGCCTCGGCGCCGCCCGCGGTGACCACGGCGGTGACGACCGCCAGGAAGACCGCGCCGCCCACCTGGACGGAGGTGTTCAGCAGGCCCGCGACCATGCCCTGCTCCTCGTCCCTCACCCCGGCGGTGGCCTGGATGTTGAGCGAGGGGAAGGCCACCGCGAAGCCCGCGCCGAGCAGCAGCATCGACGGCAGGATCACCGCCGCGTAGGCCGGGTCGAGGTCGGTGCGCAGGAAGAGCGCGTAGCCGACGACGTGGAAGGCGAAGCCTAGGACGATCATCCGGGGGGTGCCGTAGCGGTCGATGACCGCGCCGACCCTGGTGGAGGAGAGCGCGACCAGCGCGCCGGCGGGCAGGAAGGCCAGCGCCGTCTCCAGCGCGGACCAGCCCAGGAGCTGCTGGAGGTAGAGCGTGACGATGAACTGGAAGCCGATGTAGGCGCCCATGAAGGCCGCCGCGCCGACGTTGACCTGGACCTGGCTGGAGGAGCGCAGCACCCCGAGGCGGATCAGCGGCTGCTCGGCGCGCAGCTCGATGGCGACGAAGGCGGCGATCAGCACGGCGGCGAGTACGAAGGAGAGCAGCGTGCGCGCCGAACCCCAGCCGGTCTCCGGCGCCTCGACGACGGTGAAGACGAGCGTGAGCATGGCGGCGGTGACGGTGATCGCGCCGGGCAGGTCGTAGTGGCGGCGCCCCTCGGGGCGGGGGCTGCGCGGGATGAGCTTCAGTCCGGCGACGACGCCGGCCAGGGCGATCGGCGCGGGCAGCAGCATCGTCAGGCGCCAGCTGAACTCGGTGAGCAGGCCGGAGAAGACCAGGCCCATGGAGTAGCCGGTGGCGCCGCAGGTGGTGTACAGCGCCAGCGCCCGGTTGCGCATCGGGCCCTCGGCGAAGGTGGTGGTGATGATGGACAGGCCGGCCGGCGCGGTGAACGCGGCGCTCAGGCCCTTGACGAAGCGGGTGGCGATCAGCAGCGGGCCGGAGTCCACCATGCCGCCGAGCAGCGAGGCGGCGGCGAAGGCGCCGAGGGCGATGAGGAAGACGCGGCGGCGGCCCAGCAGGTCGGCCGCGCGGCCGCCGAGGAGCAGCAGGCCGCCGTAGCCGAGGATGTAGCCGCTGACGATCCACTGCAGCGAGGAAGTGGTCAGGTCCAGGTCGGCGCCGATGGACGGCAGCGCCACCCCGACCATGGAGACGTCGAGGGCGTCGAGGAAGAGGGCGGTGCACAGCACGATCAGGGTGCCCCACAGGCGCGGGGTCCAAGCGGACTCGGTGGTAGGGGAGTTGGGCGATGAGGTCATGACCACGAGACTTTCATGCACGCGCATTCAATGCAAGCGCATTTAATTCAGATGCATGGATTTCACGACCCTGGTACCGTGCGTTCATGGCTGCCACCCGTACGGAGCAGCAGGTGGTGCGGGAGTGGCGCGAGATCCGCGCCACGCACGCCAGGACCGTCTGCGAGCTCGACCGTGAACTGCAGACCTTCGGGCTCGGCGCGAGCGACTTCGAGGTCCTCGACCTCCTCGCCGCCGAGGAGAAGCTGCGGATGCAGGACCTCGCCTGCCAGGTCCACCTCAGTCAGAGCGCCCTGTCCCGACTGGTCGCCCGGCTGGAGAAGAGCGGCCTGGTCGAGCGGGGGATGTGCCCGCTGGACCGGCGCGGCGTCTCCGTCTGCCTGACCGACGAGGGGCGTGGGCTGCACGCGCGGGCGCTGCCGGTGCAACGGGCCGTGCTGGAGCGGGCGTTCGGCTCCTCCTGAGTCTCGCCGGCCGGCGTCAGCCCAGCAGCGCGTACACCGTCGACGCGCGGGCGGCCGGCTGCGCCGCGCCCTCGGGCGTCATGGTGATCTCCGCGAAGGCCATGCGGCGGCCCAGCTTGGTCAGTTCGACCGACACCGCCACGTCCGCGCCGACCACCGGGCGCAGGAAGGACGTCGACTGCTGCACGGTCGTCATCGGGACGAACCCTCCGCGCGCGGCGCTGACCGCGATCACCGTGGCCGTGTCCGCCGCGGCCATCAGCGCCTGCCCGCTGAGCGCGCCGCCTTCCCGGGCCAGGCGCTGCGACCAGGGCAGCAGCAGCACGGTGCGCTCCTCGTCCGCCCGTACGACCCGCAGGCCCAGCTCCAGCACCCAGGGGGCGAAGTTGTCGGCGAGTACCGTGGCGGCGTCTTCGAGGCTCAGGGTCACTCGGCCATTGTGGCGGCGCGTCGGCGCCCCGCACAACGGGACGGGGCGCCCGCTGCCGGGTGCGGCGGTCGATTGTCGGACCCGCCTCCTACCCTCGCCCCATGGACGATCGACGCACTGGCGGGCAGCCCGAGCCCTGGCGCTGCGGTGGGCTGCGCTGGGCGCCCGAGGGGCCGGGCTGGTCCTGGTGGCAGCCGGGCGCCCCGGGCGGTGGCGGCTCCCCGGGCGGGGGAGCGCGGCAGGGCGGGCGGCTGGTGCTCGGGGAGCGGGTGGCGCTCGCCGTGCCGCAGGGCGCCGAGCGGCGGTGCGCCGGCGTGTGGCGCGCCGGGCGACGACTGCCTTGCCCGCAGGGGGAGTTGATCGCCCCCGAGGCGCGCCGCGAGCAGTGCGCGGGCTGCGCCGCGCTCGACCGTACGCAGTCCGTCGCCGCCGACACCGTGCCCGACGACCCGCGGCCCTACACCGTCTATCTGGCGTGGTTCGCCCCCGGCCTGACGAAGATCGGCATCACCGCCGCCGAGCGCGGCCCGCGCCGGCTGCTGGAGCAGGGCGCCGTCTGCTTCACCCGCCTCGGCGAGGGCCCGCTGATGTCCGCCCGCCGCGCGGAGTCCGTCCTCGGCGCCGCACTGGGCATCCCCGACCGCGTGCACGCCCCGCGCAAGCGCGCCGGGCGCCTGCGCCTGCCGCCGCGCGAGGAGCGCCTGCGCGAGCTGCGCGCCGTGCACACCGCGGCCCACCGCGTCCCCGGCTGGCGCGACACCCTGCGCCCCGCGCCCTGCGCACCCGTCGACCACGCGGCCCTCTTCGGCCTGGAGCCCCGCCCGCCGCGCCCCACCGCCGAGGTCACCTCCCTGCCGCCGGGCTGCGCGATCCGCGGCGTCCTGCTCGCGGCGGCGGGCGGCGACCTCTATCTCGCCACCGGGCAGGGCGAGTTGCTCCTCGACTCCCGCCTGGCCGCGGGCTGGCCCCTCATCCGCCCCGACCCCGCTGACTCCGCCGACCCGGCCGGCCCCGCCGGCCGACTCCCGCCGACCACCGCGCCGCCGCCGTCCGCCCCGCCACCGGAGAGCCTCTTCTGACCCCGGCGCGCGCGGGCGCCCCGGCCGCTCGACCCGCCCGCGTACGAAGCGGGGAGCACGGCGCACCCCCGCCCGTACTCCCCGGGGAGCAGCGCGGGTGCCGCTGGCCGTAGGACGATTTCGCGAGCCGGAAAGCGGAGCCTCGTAAGCGAAGGGAAAACCCCGCCGCTACCGAGGAGATGACGACGATGAACACCCTGGCGCACACCTGGAACGACGGCGGCCCGGGGCCGTGGATCCTGCTCTTCCCGCTGATCTGGGCGCTGGTCATCGCCGGTGCCGTCCTGCTGCTGCGCCGCACCCTCTGGCGCGGCCGCGGCCCCTGGCAGCACCGCGCCTGCCGGGGCGGGGACACGGCGCTCGCCGCGCTCGGCCGCCGCTACGCCGAGGGCGGGATCGACGAGGACGAGTACCGGCGCCGCTACTCCGTACTGTCCGAGGAGTACCGGGGCGGCCCCAAGGACGGCGCCGTATGAGCGCCCCGGCTCCCGTACGGACCGCGGCGGCGGCCCGCGTCACCGACGCCGTGAAGGTCTACGGCACCGGCGGCACCGAGGTCCGGGCGCTCGACGGAATCACCGTCGAGTTCCCGGCCGGCCGCTTCACCGCGATCATGGGCCCCTCCGGCTCCGGCAAGTCCACCCTGATGCACTGCGCCGCCGGCCTGGACACCCTCACCTCGGGCAGCGCCTTCGTCGGCGGCACCGACCTCAGCGACCTGGACGACCGGCGGCTGACGCTGCTGCGCCGCGAGCGGATCGGCTTCGTCTTCCAGGCGTTCAACCTGCTGCCGACGCTGACCGTCGCGGAGAACATCACCCTGCCCATGGACCTCGCGGGCGGGAAGGGCGCCGCCGGGTCGCGCGAGTGGGTCGACGCCCTCATCGACACCGTCGGCCTGCGCGACCGCCTCCACCACCGCCCCGGTGAGCTGTCCGGCGGCCAGCAGCAGCGCGTCGCCGTGGCCCGCGCCTTCGCCGGCCGCCCGGACGTGGTCTTCGCCGACGAGCCGACCGGCAACCTCGACTCCCGCTCCGGCGAGGAGGTGCTGGGGCTGCTCGGCCGCACCGTGCGCGAACTGGACCGCAGCGTCGTCATGGTCACCCACGACCCCGTCGCCGCCGCACACGCCGACGAGGTGGTCTTCCTCGCCGACGGCCGCCTGGTCGACCGGATGACGGCGCCGACCCCGCAGCGCGTACTGGACCGGATGCGCCACCTGGTGCGCGAGGCCCCCGAGCCGACAGGGAGCGCCCGGACATGAACGCCACCGCCCGCCTCGGCATCGCCTCCCTGCGCGCACAAACGCCGCTTCGCCGGCACCTTCCTCGCCGTCTTCCTCGGCGTCGCCTTCCTGGCCGGCACCCTGGTCATGGGCGACACCCTCAAGGCGGCCTTCGACACCATGTTCGGCCGCGCCACCAGTGGTACGGACGCCGTGGTCCGCAGCGCCGACGCCATCACCACCCCCGACGACAACGTCGGCACCCGCGCGCCCGTCGACAGCTCCCTGGCGCGGCGGATCGCCGCCGCCCCCGGCGTGGCGGCGGCCGTCCCGAACATCCAGGGCCGCGGCCAACTCCTGGGCGCCGACGGCGAACCCGTCGGCGGCCAGGGCCCGCCCACCCTGGCCGGCAACTGGATCGACGACCCCGACCTCAACTCCTACCGGCTCGCCGAGGGCCGCCTGCCCCGCAGCAGCGGCGAGGCCGTGGTCAACCGCGGCGCCGTCAAGGCAGGCGGCCTCCACCTCGGCGACACCACCGTCCTGCGCACCCCCGACCCGGTGCGGATCACCATCGTCGGCATCTCCACCTTCGGCGGCGAGGACGGGATGGGCCAGGTCACCTTCACCGGCCTGACCCTGGCCGACGCCGACCGCCACCTGGCGCCCGAGCCGGGCCGGGCCGCCTCCATCCAGGTCCGCGCCGACAGCGGCACCTCCCAGCAGGAGCTGGTCGACTCCCTCGCCCCGCTGCTGCCCCAGGGCGTGGAGGCCGTCACCGGCCAGGAGACCGCCGAGGAGAGCCGGGACCAGATCGCCGGCGCCTTCCTGTCGATGTTCACGATGATGCTGCTGGTCTTCGCCGGGATCGCCCTGCTGGTGGCCACCTTCACCATCCACAACACCTTCGCCATCGTCGTCGCCCAGCGCACCCGCGAGAACGCCCTGCTGCGCGCCCTGGGCGCCACCCGCCGCCAGGTCCTCGCCCAGACCCTCACCGAGGCGCTCGCCGTCGGCGCGCTGGCCTCGCTGGCGGGACTGGCCGGCGGGGTCGGCATCGCGGCGGGGCTGCAGGTGCTCTTCCCGGCGGTCGGCTTCCCCTTCCCCGACGGGGCGCTGGTGGTCACCGCCGTCCCGCTGGCGGTGCCGTTCCTGGTGGGGCTGCTCGTGTGCACCGGTTCGGCGCTGCACCCGGCGCTCAAGGCGGGGCGCACCGCGCCGCTGGCCGCCCTGCGCGAGAGCACGCTCGACACCTCCGCCGCCTCGCCGCTGCGGGCCCGGCTGGGCGCCGCGACCACGGCGACGGGTACGGCACTGACCGCGTGGGGCGCGCTGTCCGGCCCCTCCGCCGCGCTCACCGGCCTGGGCGCGGCGCTGACCCTGGCGGGCTTCGTGGTCCTGGGCCCGGTCGCCTCCTCGTACGCGGTACGGATCCTCGGCGCCCCCCTGCGCCGCATGAACGGCCGCCTGGCCCGCCGCAACGCCCTGCGCAGCCCCCGGCGCACGGCCGCGACCGCCACCGCGCTGATGATCGGCGTCGCCGTGGTGGCGCTCTTCACGGTCTTCGCCTCCTCCCTGAAGGCGACCATGGACCAGACGGTCTCGCGCGCCTTCGCCGGCGACGTGGCGGTCCAGGCCTCCGGCTTCGGCGCGGGTCCCAACGGCCTCACCCCGAAACTGGCGCCCGCCCTCGCCGCGTTGCCCGAGGTGCGGACCGCCACCGGGCTCGGCCAGGGTGTCGCCCGCATCGACGGCGGGGGCCGCGCGCTCACCGTCGCCGACCCGGCGACGGTCGGCCGGGTGCTGGACTTCGGCGAGGTGCGGGGCCGCCTCGGCGACCTCGGTACGGACGGCTTCGCGGTCTCGAAGTCCGAGGCGGGCAAACGGGGTTGGCGCCTGGGCTCCACCCCGGAGTTCACCTTCGCCGACGGCGCGGTGCGCAGGCTCACCGTGCGCGCCGTCTACACCGAGAAGGGCGTCGCGGGCGACTACCTCCTCTCCCGCGCCGCCTGGGCACCCCACCAACTGCGCGACACCGACCGGCTGGTGGCCGTCTCCTTCAGGGACGGCGTCCCCCTCACCGAGGGAAAGGCGGCCGTGGCGGCGGTGGCGAAGGACTTCGGCAACCCCGAGGTGCAGACCCGCCAGGAGTACGCGGACAGCTCCGCCGCCGGCCTCGACATCATGCTCACGCTGGTCTACGCGCTGCTCGCTCTGGCCGTGCTGATCGCCCTGCTGGGCATCGCCAACACCCTCACCCTCGCCGTCCACGAGCGCACCCGCGAGCTGGGGCTGCTGCGGGCCGTCGGACAGACCCGCGCCCAGCTGCGGGCCATGGTCCGCTGGGAGTCGGTGCTGGTCGCCGCCTTCGGCACGGCGGGCGGCCTGCTGCTGGGCGCGTTCCTGGGCTGGGCGATGGTCAGGGCCCTGGACACCACCGGCGACAGCGCCTTCGCCGTACCCCCGCTCCAGCTCACCGTCGTCGCCCTGGTCGGCGTCGGCGCGGGCGCCCTCGCCGGCTGGCGCCCGGCACGGCGGGCGGCGCGGCTGGACGTACTGCGGGCCATCGCCGCCGAGTAGCGGCCGCGCGGGAAGAGCGGGGGAGCGGGGGAGCGGCGGCAAGGGAGCCAGGGGTCCGGACGGCCGCAGAACCGTCCGGACCCCCCTTTGCCGCCTTGTCGCCTTGTCCCCTTGTCACCGCTGTCGGCCCCGCACCGGGAGCTGTCTATGATCGAGAAGGCTTCGACCGGGGCCGACGTACGGCAGAAGGAGCGGCGCGGTGAGCAGCAGCGGCGTGCAGTACCAGGAGACAGGCGGCACCAGTCCCGTCGTACAGCCCCGCTGTCCGGCCCCGACCGTCGACGTGGACCGCAGCGACCCGCACTACCGGGCCTGGCTGAAGGAGGCCGTCCGCAAGGTCCAGGCCGACGCCAACCGCTCCGCCGACACCCATCTGCTGCGCTTCCCCCTCCCCGAGTCCTGGGGCATCGACCTCTACCTGAAGGACGAGTCGACCCACCCCACCGGCAGCCTCAAGCACCGCCTCGCCCGCTCCCTCTTCCTCTACGGCCTGTGCAACGGCTGGGTGCGCCCGGACAAGCCCGTCATCGAGGCGTCCAGCGGCTCCACGGCCGTCTCCGAGGCGTACTTCGCCAAGCTGATCGGCGTGCCCTTCATCGCCGTGATGCCGCGCACCACCAGCCGGGAGAAGACCCGCCTGATCGAGTTCCACGGCGGGCAGTGCCACCTGGTGGACGACCCGCGCACCGTCTACGAGGTCTCCGCCCGCCTCGCCGTCGAGACCGGCGGCCACTACATGGACCAGTTCACCTACGCCGAGCGGGCCACCGACTGGCGCGGCAACAACAACATCGCCGAGTCGGTCTTCGAGCAGCTGCGCCTGGAGCGCTACCCCGAGCCCGCCTGGATCGTCGCCACCGCCGGCACCGGCGGCACCTCCGCGACCATCGCCCGCTACATCCACTACGGCCAGTACGACACCCGCGTCTGCGTCGCCGACCCGGAGAACTCCTGCTTCTTCGACGGCTGGGTCGAGAACTCCGCCGAGGTCTCCTGCGACAGCGCCTCGCGCATCGAGGGCATCGGCCGCCCGCGGATGGAGCCCAGCTTCGTCCCGCTGGCGATCGACCGGATGATGAAGGTCCCCGACGCCGCCAGCATCGCCGCCGTGCGCGCCCTGGAGCAGGCGATCGGCCGCAAGGCCGGCGGCTCGACCGGCACCGGGCTGTGGAGCGCGCTGAAGATCGTCGCCGAGATGGTGGAGCGCGGCGAGCACGGCAGCGTGGTGACGCTGATCTGCGACCCGGGCGACCGCTACCTCGACAAGTACTACTCGGACGCCTGGCTGGCAGAACAGGGCCTGGACATCGGCCCGTACAGCGCCGCGCTGGACGGCTTCCTGGGAACGGGCCGCTGGCCGCGGCACTGACGCCCGAGGCCGCGCTTGGGTCCTGTACGGAGTCCTCCCGGGGAGGACCTAGTCCTCCCCGGCGCCGCCCGCCACGATCAGCCGCGGCAGCAGCCCCTCGATCCGCTCCCGGTCGCGCGGTGCCAGCCCCGCGTCCGTGACCAGCACGTCGACCGCCGACAGCGGGGCGAAGGAACTCAGGCCCACCGTCCCCCACTTGGTGTGGTCGGCGACCACCACGACCTGGCGCGCCGAGCGCAGCAGCTGCCGGTTGGTCTCCGCCTCCGCCAGGTTCGGCGTGGACAGGCCCGCCTCCTCGGATATCCCGTGCACGCCCAGGAGGAGCAGGTCGAAGTGGAGCGTGCGGATCGCCTGGTCGGCCACCGGCCCGACCAGCGCGTCCGAGGGGGTGCGCACCCCGCCCGTCAGCAGCACCGTGGCGCCCGCCTCGCCGCCGTGCAGCACGTCCGCCACCCGCACCGAGTTCGTCACCACCGTCAGCTCCGGCACCCGCAGCAGCTGCCGGGCCACGGCGTAGGTCGTCGTCCCCCCGGAGAGGGCGATCGCGCTGCCGGGCGCCACCAGCGCCGCCGCCACGCGGGCGATCTCCTCCTTGGCGGCCTGCTCCAGCGCCGACTTGGCCTCGAAACCGGGCTCGTGGGTACTGGGCTCCACCACCGGCACCGCACCGCCGTGCACCTTGGCGAGCACTCCCTGCCGGGCGAGCGAGTCGAGATCGCGGCGCACCGTCATGTCCGAGACGCCGAGCTTGCGCGTGAGGTCGCCCACCCGCGCCCCGCCGTGGCGCCGGACCTCGTCGAGGATCAGGGCGCGCCGCTGCTCGGCGAGCAGGTTCTGGTGGTCGTTCACCGCGACTGCCCTTCCTGTGGCCGAAAGCGCGCTCATGTACGAGCGCGGGCCCATCTTCCCACGGGTGTGCGGGCGACCGGCCCGGCCGGAGGTCGGCCGCGCCCCCGCCGGGCCGGTCGAGGGTCACGATTGCGCGGCTTTCGGCGCGCGCGGGCGGCCACCTGCCGGCGCAGGCACAACGCTGGTAGGCGAGACCCGCAGGAGAGCGCATGACAGTCGAGCAGCAGACCGTACCGGCGCAGCCGAACAGCGAAGAGCCGCAGTGCGCCCTGGAGTTGCTGGTGCACGGCGTCGGCGGGGCGACGCCCGAGCGGATGCTCGACGCCCCGCGCACCGTACGCGTCACCGGCGACGACACCGCGGGCATCCACCGGCGCCGCGGGGAGGAGAAGGGGGAGCGGACCTCCACCGTCGAGGAGCCGGTGGCGGAGGCGTACTGCTGGTCCAACCTGACCTCCGGCAACGGCGCCCGCGCGCTGTGGCTGGTCCTGCTGCCGTTCATGGTCGCCAACCTGGCCCACTGGGCGCGCCCGGCCGCCGCCCCCGCCCACCCCGGCCAGCGCGCCTACGACGTCCTCGTACGGCTGCTCGCCCTCAGCCTCACGGTGCTGCTGGTGGCGGCGGCCGGCGAGGTGACGATGGACCTGATCGCCTGGCAGTGCGCGGGCAGTTCCCACTGCGTGCAGAACAAGTCCTGGCTCGCCTTCATGACGGGGGAGGGCTGGTGGGCGCGCCCCGGGAGCAGGCTGCTGCTCGGCGCCGCGCTCCCCGCGCTGCTGACGGGGCTGCTGTGGTGGCTCTCGCACCGCACCTGGAGCGCCTACGAGTCCGCCGAGCCGCCCACGCCCCAGGCAGCCGGCCCGCAGTCCGGCCCGCAGTCCGGCCCGCAGTCCGCCCAGCCGTCCGGCCCGCGGGAGTCGGCGGAGCAGCCCATGCTCGCGCTGCCCGGCTTCTGGTACGGGCGCCGGCTCGTCGCCGGACTGCGCGCCGCGCACACGGCGGCCGGGCTGCTGACGGTGGCCGGCGTGCTGTGGGCCGCCGCCGCGCACGCCCACTCCGGCGGTGCGCTGGGAGCCCTGGGCTGGGCGCTGGGCGCCCTCCACCTGGCCTGCTGGGCGGCCGTCCTCACCGAGCTCTGCCGCCGGGGCCGCAGCGAGCGCCGACCCGACACGGCGAAGGACACCCCGACGGTGCGCCTCCTGCCCGGCGCCGCCCTCGCCCTCCTCGCGCTCACCGCCCTGCACACCGCCTGGCCGCGCCCCGGCTGGACGACCCGCGGCGCGCTGCCCACCCCGCACCTCTTCGGCGTACTGGCCGTCGTCCAGGGCGCATTGATCGCCCTCCTCGCGCTGACCGCCTGGTGGCTGCAGCGCGGCGCCGCCCGCCGCAGTGGCGGCGGGGAGGCGCCCGCGCTCAAGGGGCTGGCCGGTCCGACGGTGGCGCTGCTGGCGTGCGCGCTGGCCGGCGTCCTGTCCGGCGGCCTCATCCAGCGCCTCGCCGACTGGCTCGACCGGGGCGCCACCCCCGGCCAGGGCGCGCTCGCCGGGCCGCCGGTGGAGCTGAGCTGGCAGGCCACGATGATCCCCCTGGTGCTCCTCGCCGTGCTGGCCGTCGCCGCGCTGGCCGCCCTGCGCTCGCGGCGCGAGAGCCGCCGCCTCCAGGCCGACGTCCTGCGCTGGTACGCCGGTGAGGACTCCGCCAACCCGCCCCGCCCCGGCGACCCCCGCGCCCGCAGCATCGCCGGCGCCGTCTCCCGCGCCCGGCTCACCGACGTCGGCCCCACCGCCCTGGGCACCGCCGCGCTGATCGTGCTGCTGGTGGGCGCCGGCGCCGTCGCCGGGGCCTGGATGAGCGGCGAGGTGCCCGGCGCGGCGGCCCAGGGGATGCCCGAACCGCTGCCCACGCTGGCCCGGTTGGGCCAGGCGCTGGGCTCCTGGCTGATGGGCGCCGCCTTCGTGCTGCTGCTGACGCTGGGCCGGCGCGCGTACAAGGACCCCGCCGCGCGGCGCAGCGTCGGCATCCTCTGGGACGTCGGCACCTTCTGGCCGCGCGCCGCGCACCCCTTCGCCCCGCCCTGCTACGCCGAGCGCGCCGTCCCCGACCTGACCTGGCGCATCAGCAGCTGGATCAGGACCCACCCGCGCGGCCGGCTCGTCGTCTCCGGCCACTCCCAGGGCAGCGTGCTGGCCGCGGCGGCCGTCTGGCAGCTCCCCCCCGCCCACCGGCGCCGCGTCGCGCTGCTCACCTACGGCTCCCCGCTGCACCGGCTCTACGGGCGCTGGTTCCCCACGTACTTCGGCACCGCGCAACTCACCGCCCTGCGCGAGGCGTTGGGCGGGAAGGACGCGGGGACCTGGACCAACCTCTGGCGGCGCACCGACCCCATCGGCGGCCCCGTCCTCCCCCGGCCCGGCCCGGACCGCTCCGGCCGGTCACCCCGGCCCCCCGAGCCCCCGACCGTGGACCACCCCCCGCTCCAGGACCCCCTGGCCTACGGACGCACCGACCGCCACCCGCTGCCCGCACCGATCCTCGGCCACTCCGACTACCAGGCCGACCCCGCCTTCAGGGAGCAACGCCGCGCCCTGCTCCAGCGGTTGGCCGCCGGCCCCGCCCCGCACGGGCCGGCGGTCCCGGCCGTCACGAAAGCACCGGCAGGTCCTCCGGATGTAGGAGCGTGAGCTCGTCCGTACTGGGGGAGGCGACCTGCGCCACCCGCCCGGCATGGCGCTCGACCATCGACTCGAAGGTCTGGCGGGCGGTGCGCCCGTTGCCGAACGCCGGGCCCTTGGGCAGCGCCGCGAAGTGCCGCAGCAGCGCCTTGCGGGTGGGCTTGGCGAGCGTGTACTCGTGCTCGCCGGCCTGCTGCTCCACGATCCGCAGCAGCTCCTCGGGCGAGTAGTCGCCGAAGGTGATGGTCCGGGAGAAACGGGACGCCACCCCGGGGTTGGTGGTGAGGAAGCGCTCCATCTCGCTGGTGTAGCCGGCGACGATGACCACCACCTCGTCGCGGTGGTCCTCCATCAGCTTCACCAGCGTGTCGATGGCCTCCCGGCCGAAGTCGCGCCCGGCGTCCTCCGGCGCCAGCGCGTACGCCTCGTCGATGAACAGCACCCCGCCGCGCGCCCGGTCGAAGACCTCCTGGGTACGGATCGCGGTCGAGCCGATGTGCTCCCCGACCAGGTCCACCCGGGAGACCTCCACCATGTGGCCGCTGCCCAGCACGCCCAGCGAGGCCAGGATCTCGCCGTAGAGCCGGGCCACCGTCGTCTTGCCCGTACCGGGTGAGCCGGTGAAGACCAGATGGCGGCGCGCGGAGGCGGCCTTGAGGCCGGCGGCCTCGCGCTGGCGGCCCACCCGGATCATGTCGGTGAGGGTGCGGACCTCGCGCTTGACGCTCTCCAGGCCCACCAGCAGGTCGAGTTCGCCCAGCACCTCCTGGGAGGGGCGCACGTGCGGCACCTCCGTGGCCGCGGCGGTCGCCGGGACCGCGGCGGTGTCCGTCTGCTGGGCGGGCAGCCGCGCCCGGTCCTCGCCGCCGCGGGCCGCGGGCACGGCCGTGACGGCCTCCGCGCTCTCGTCGCTCGTGCACTCCGAGAACACCGGACCGCCCGCGCTCCCCGCGCCCTCCGAGCGGTCGAACTCGAAACCGCCGCGCGTACAGCGCTCGGTGCGGCAGCGCGTGAGGGTGCTGCGGCAGCCGTCGATGACGTGGAAGCCGTAGCCCGAACTCTCCGTCACCCGGCAGTCGGTGAAGGTGCCGCGCCCCTGCGCCGAGACGTACACCCCCGCCTCGGCGGGAGAGGTGATCGTGCAGTTCTCCACCGTGGGGTCGGCGCCCTTGGTGACGATGACGCCGGTCTGCACCGCGTCGACGGTGCAGTTGTCGAGCCGGCCGCCGCTGCCGTGGTCGCGGAACCAGGCGCCCGTCGCGGCCTCGCGGATTCGGCAGTCGGCCAGCTCCACCGCACCGCCGTCGCTCACCGAGACCGCCGTGTTGCGCACCTGCGAGATGTCGCTGGCCGTGACCTCCGCCCGCGAGCCGCGGTCCAGTACGAACAGGGCGTCGGGCACGTCGTGCACCCGGCACGACTCCAGCACTGCCTGCGCCCCGTCGCTCACCCACACCGCCGGGTAGTCGCCGGTGCTGTCGTGCAGTTCGCACTGGTCGGCCACCACGCGGGTGCCCGGGTCCCAGACCGACAGGCCGTTGCGGCCGAAGCGGCGCACCGTGGTGCGGCCCAGGGTGAGCTGCGAACGCGAGCGCAGGTCAACGGCGTTCTCCGGGATGTCGTGGATCTCGCAGCCGTCCAGGGTCAGTTCGGCGTCGGTGTCCAGGGTGATCCCGTCGGCCGTGGTGCGGTGCACCGTGCAGTCGGCGAGCACCCCCGTCCCCCGCGAGGTCACCTGCACGCCGGTGCCCTTGATCTCGTAGAACTCGCAGCCCAGCGCGTCGACCCCGCTGCCCTCGCCGGTGACCGACAGGCCCGCGCCGACGGTGTGGTGGACCCGGCAGCGCTCCAGGCGCGGATGCGCCCCGCCGCGCACCGTGATGCCGCTCTGGCCGGCGGCCAGCACCTCGCACTCCTCGGCCCGCCCCGTGGCGCCGCCGCTGAAACTGATGCCCGTCCCCCCGGGGTTGTCCACCGTGCAGCGCAGCAGCACCGGGGCGGCGCCCGAGCGCACCTCGATCCCGGCCGCGGAGTTCGTCACCACCCGTACGTCGGAGAACCGCGGCGCGCCCTCCTCCACCAGCAGCGCCGGGGCCGAGCTGTCCTGCCCCTCCAGCTGCAGCCCCTCGATGACCGCGTCGCCGCGGACCGTCAGCGCCACCCCGTCGGGGGGCGCCACCCGCACCGAGCCCAGCGCCGCGTCCCCGCGCAGCGTCACCTGGCGCTGTACGACCAGGTTCTCCCGGTACGTGCCGGGGGCGATGGCGAGCACGTCGCCGTCGGCCGCGGCCGACAGGGCCTCGCTCAGCGTCTCGTACTCCCCGGTGCGGCGACGCCACCGCGAACTGCTCGTGTGCGTCACCTGTACGGAGCCCTGTGCCATGGTCGCGCTCTGCCCTCGTCGCTCAGCGGTCGGCGGTCGGTGCTACACCGTAGCGTCTGCGACGGGGGAGGACGGGGAAGCTCTCAATAGCCGCGTCCGCCGTACGGCTGCTGCTGGTAGGGGCGGCCGTAGGGGTCGGTGTGCTGCTGCGGGGGCTGCTGCTGGTGCTGGGGGTAGGGCTGGGGCTGCTGGTACTGCGGTTGGGGCTGCTGCGGGACGGCGGCCGGGCGCGGCTGCACCGGCCGCATCGCCTCGTAGCCCGTGGTGACCGTGCTCGGAGCAGAGCCGCCGCCGGGGCCCAGAGCGAGCCGGGACTGCTGCGGCTGCGGCGCGTAGCGCGAGCCGGCCGGCTGCTGCTGCGGGACGAACTGCTGCGGCGCGGGCGGCTGCGGAGCCGCCGGATAGCCCCCCTGCGGCATGGCGGACTGCGGCATGGACTGCGCGGCGGGCTGGTACGCCGGCTGGTAGCCGGACTGGTAGCCCTGCTGCGGCATGGACGGGGCGGACGGCAGCGCGGGGCGCGCCGCCGGGAGCGCGGGCAGCCCGCCGCCCGCGTCGTAACTCTGGACCCGGATCGGAGCGATCTGAGGGGTGCCCCGCTCCGCGACCAGGGAGTCGTAGATCGGGGTGTCCGGGAAGGATGGCGCGTAGTAGCCGCCGCCATACGTGCGGGGGGAGGTCATGCACCCTAAGTTAAGCCCACCGTGTGCTCATTGGGGAGACCGATAAGAGGGTTGTTTTACGGGTTCGGAGTGACCGCCCGTCATCAATCCGAAGGAATCTCCGGAAAACGGACCTTCTGTCAGGTTGAGATCAGGTAAACACCGTGATCTTGCGGCGGAGGGGCGCGGTGGGGAATACCGTGGTGGTCAGGGGTTCTTACAGGCTGTGAAGGGGAGGGGCGCATGTCCATGCGCAAAGGGGAGAACGCGGCGGTCACCGCACCGTCGGTGCGGGTGGAGCTGGGCTGGCGGACCGGCCCGGGAGTGCCGGACGTGGACGCCTCCGCGCTGCTGCTGACCGACGGCCGCGTCCGCGACGACCGCGACTTCGTCTTCTACAACCAGGCGTCCCACGCCTCCGGCGCCGTCCGCCACGAGGGCAAGCGCCCGGCCGGCGGGGAGAGCACGGACGTGATCGCCGTCGAGTTGGGCCGGGTGGAGCCCGGTGTCGAGCGCGTCATCCTCTGCGCCTCGACGGACGGCGGCGACTTCGGGCGGGTGCCGGGGCTGCGGATCCGGGTGCTGGAGGCGGCCGGTGGCGCGGAGCTGATGCGCTACGAGGTAGCCGACGCCGGAGTGGAGAAGGCGTTCATCCTCGGTGAGTTGTACCGCCGCCAGGGCGCGTGGAAGTTCCGCGCGGTCGGCCAGGGCTACGGCAGCGGGCTGGAGGGCCTGGCCACGGACTTCGGCATCACGGTCGACGAGCCGCAGGCGGCGCCGCCCGCCCCGGCCGCCCCCGTCCTGCCGCCGCAGCGCACCACCCCGCCGCCGACACTGGTCACGCCGACCCCGCCGCCGGCTCCTACGCCGTCGTGGCAGCCGCCGTCCGCGCCGACGCCGCCGCCGGCTCCCGCGCCGTCGTGGCAGCCGCAGGCCGCGCCCACCCCGCCGCCGTACGTCCCCCCGGCGCAGCCGTACACGCCGCCCACCCCGCCGCCGGCGCCGCCCGCGCCCGCCGGGCCCACCCGGGTCACCCTCACCAAGAGCGCGCCCTCCGTCTCCCTCACCAAGCAGGGCGGCGTCGCCGGCGCGATGCGCGTCAACCTCAACTGGCAGGCGTCCGCCGCCGGTTCGGGCTGGGGCGCCAAGCGGGCCCGCGCCCGCGCCGCCGGTGTCGACCTCGACCTGTGCGCCCTCTACGAGCTGTCCGACGGCAGCAAGGGCATCGTCCAGGCCCTGGGCAACTCCTTCGGCTCGCTGCAGACGCCGCCGTTCATCCACCTCGACGGCGACGACCGCACGGGCGCGGTGGCCAGCGGCGAGAACCTGACCATCAACCTCGACCACCGCCAGTACTTCCGGCGCATCCTCATCTACGTCACCATCTACGAGGGCGCCGACAGCTTCGCCGGCCTGCACGCCACGGTCACCCTGCAGCCGCAGAACGGCGCCCCCGTCGACTTCTCCCTCGACGAGTGCACCGTCCCCTCCCGGGTCTGCGCACTGGCGCTTATCACCAACACCGGCAGCGAGTTGATGGTCCAGCGCGAGTCCCGCTACCTGATCGTGCCCAACGGCATGGGCCCCAACGGCACCATCGACCAGGCATACGGCTGGGGATTGCAGTGGACCCCGGGACGTAAGTAGCGCGATCCGGATCAGGCGTAGGTGCGGCCCTTCCAGGCCGCGCCTCGCCCCCGGTAGTGCTGGCGTGCGGAGTCCAGTGTCATCAGGAGGTAGAGCACGGCCGTGAAGGGCAGCAGCAGCGCGTCCCAGGGCGCGAGCCCGTAGTAGCGCAGCATCGGCAGGAAGCTCAGCGTCATCAGCGCCCACGCCGCGCCCCCCGCCGCCAGTGCCGGGAGCGGGCCGCCGAGCAGGCCCGCGAGGACCGCGAGCGGCGGCGCCACGTACACCAGCAGCAGCCCCAGCACCGTCCCGGCCAGCAGCAGCGGGCTGTGCAGCAGCTGCGCGTAGGCGCTGCGCGCGACCATCCGCCACAGCTCCGCCAGCCGCGGGTACGGGCGCACGCTGTCCACGCCCGTCGCCAGCCCCAGCCAGATCCGCCCGCCGTCGCGCTTGACCGCGCGGGCCAGGGACACGTCGTCGATCACCGCGTGGCGGATCGACTCCGGGATGCGCGAGCGGACCGCGGCCCCGGTGCGCAGCAGGACGCAGCCGCCGGCCGCGGCAGCGGTGCGGGCGCCGGGCCGGTTGACCCAGCGGAAGGGGTAGAGCTGGCTGAAGAAGTACACGAACGCCGGGACGATCAGCCGCTCCCAGCCCGTCGCCACCCGCAGCCGCGCCATCTGCGAGACCAGGTCGTAGCCGCCGCCGCGCGCCGCGCCGACCAACGCGCGCAGGCTGCCCGGGACATGGGCGATGTCGGCGTCCGTCAGCAGCAGGTACTCGGCGTCCATCCGCTCCCGCGCCAGCGCGACCCCGTGGCGCACCGCCCACAGCTTCCCCGTCCAGCCCTCCTCCGGCTCCCCGGGCGAGGCCACCGTCAGCTCCGGCCCGCCGTGCCGCTCGGACAGCTCCCGCGCCACCTCGGCGGTGCCGTCGCTGCTCCCGTCGTCGATCAGGAAGACGCGCACCTCGCCCGGGTAGTCCTGCGCCAGCAGCGAGGGCAGGCTCAGCGGCAGTACGTCCGCCTCGTCCCGCGCCGGTACGACCACCGCGACCGCCGGCCAGCGCTCCGGCGGCGCGTGGCGCGGCAGCCGCACGTCGGTGCGCCAGAAGCGGCCCTGCCCGAGCAGCAGCCACAGCCAGGCGGCCAGCGAGGCGAGCGCGGTCCAGGTGAGCCAGTGCGTGTCGGTCACCGCCGCAGTGTCCCGCAGCTACCGGGCCCGCGCGCGCGATCATCTAAAGTGACCGCGTGCCGACGAACGCCCAGCAGACCTCCCAGCAGACAGGCCGGCAGGCCGCGCCCACGAACGACGGGCGCGCCCCCGCCCCCACGATCGCCCTGGTGGACTCCGGGATCGGGCTGCTCGCCGCGGCGGCGGCCGTGCGCCGGGCCCGGCCCGACGCGCACCTGGTCCTCTCCGGCGACCCCGACGGGATGCCCTGGGGCCCGCGCACCCCCGCCGACCTCAGCGCCCACGCCCTCGCCTGCGCCCGCGCCACCGTCGCGCACCGCCCCGACGCGCTGATCGTCGCCTGCAACACCGCCACCGTGCACGCCCTGGACGCCCTGCGCGCGGAACTGGAGCCCGCCGTCCCCGTGATCGGCACCGTGCCGGCGATCAAGCCCGCCGCGGCGGCCGGCGGACCGGTCGCGGTCTGGGCCACCCCCGCCACCACGGGCAGCGCCTACCAGCGCGGCCTCATCGCGGAGTTCGCCGGCGGCGCGCAGGTCACCGAGGTGCCCTGCCCCGGACTGGCCGAGGCGGTGGAGCACGCCGACGAGGCGGCCGTACGGGCGGCGGTGTCCGCCGCGGCGGCCCGTACGCCGTCCGACGTACGGGCCCTGGTCCTCGGCTGTACGCACTACGAACTCGTCGCCGGGCAGATCCGCGCGGCCGTCCAGCCCGCCGGCGCCCCCCCGATCGCCTTCCACGGCTCCGCCGACGCGGTCGCCGCGCAGGCGCTGCGGCGCATCGGCCTGGCCCCCGACCCCGGTGCGCAGCACACCGGCGGCCTCACGGTGATCCACAGTGGCCGCCCGGCGCACCTGCCCGAGGAGGCACTCGCCTACGTCGAGGGCCGCTCGCTCGCCGCCGCCTGCCTGCCGGGCTGACGCCCCCGTTCGTACGGCTGCCGCACTTCTGCGCCCAGGCGGCGCGGCGGGCGTAGGCTGCCCCCATGAGGGTGCATCCCCCCGGCGACACCGCCGTCCCCGCCCGTGCCGAGACCTGGACCGGACGGGCCACCAACCGTGTGCAGTGGCTGCTCGCGGCCGCCGGCGGAGCCTGCATGGCGCTCGGTATCGAGCTGGCCGTCGAATCCCCCTGGACCTCGGGGCTCCTCCCCCTGGTGATGTCCGCCGTCGGCTGCATCGCGGCCGGACTGCTGGTCCTCTTCGGCACACTGGCCTTCGTGCACGTCGCGGTACGCGTCGACGACACCGCGCTGGAGGTGCGCTGCGGCCATCTCGGCGTGCCGCGCCGCCGCATCCCGCTGGAGCAGGTCGCCGACGTGGAGTTCGTCGCGGAGATCACCCCCCGGCACTGGGGCGGCTGGGGCTACCGCTGGCGCCCCGAGCGGGGCACCTGCGTGGTCGTGCGCCGCGGGGAGGGACTGCGGCTGCGCCTGGACGACGGCCACTACTTCACGGTCACGGTGGACGACGCCCGAAGCGCCGTGCAGGCGATCCGCGAGCGGCTGCGGCCCTTCTCCACCGGCGACTGACAGCGGATCACCAAGGCGATCACCGGCGATCACCGGCGATCACCGGTGAGCGCCGTTGCGTACGCTGGGACGCATGGCGACTCCCGAATACATACGCGAGCTGCGCGACGCCGGTGTCGGCCGGAGCCTGCTCTTCCTTCCCGGCGTCACCGCCGTGGTCCTCGACGGCGCCGGACGCGTCCTGCTCGGACAGCGCGTGGACACCGGCCGCTGGGCCCTGGTCGGCGGCATCGCCGAGCCCGGCGAGCAGCCCGCGCTGACAGCGGCCCGCGAGGTACTGGAGGAGACCGGGGTGCGCGTCGTCCCCGAGCGGGTGGTGTCGGTGCAGGGGATGCCGGAGCTGGAGTATCCCAACGGCGACCGGTGCCAGTTCATGGACATCACCTTCCGCTGCCGCCCCGTCGGCGGCGAGGCGCGGGTGAACGACGACGAGTCCCTGGCCGTGGGCTGGTTCGCGCCGGACGCGCTGCCGAAGCTGGACGAGGCCACCCTGCGGCGGATCGAGCAGGCGCGGGGGGAGGGCCCGGCGTGGTTCGAACCGGCGGGGGAGTTCGAGGCGTAGGACCGGCCCGGGGGCGGCGGAGCCCGCGACGCGCCGCGGTCCTCCCGCAGGGCATGGGGCGACGCTCCAGAGGAGTGCCGGTGAATGTGTGCCCGGCCCACATCCCCCGGGCGCGGCCCGCTGCCTAGCCTGCCGTCATGGCGCATACCCCCTCCACCGCCCCGCAACCGCCCGCCCCCTTCGGCGACTCCGCCCTCGACCTGGCCGGGCGCACCGCGCTCGTCACCGGCGCCGCGGGGGGCATCGGCCGCGCCTGCGCGCTGCGCCTCGCCGCCGCCGGGGCGACGGTCCGCGGCGTCGACCTGGACGCGGGCGGCCTGGCCGAGCTGCGCGAGGCCGCCGCCGGGCTGCCCGGCACCGTCGAGGCCCACCCGCTGGACCTCACCGACCTCGACGCCGCCGAACGCCTCGCCGCCGGCACCGACGTGCTGGTCAACAACGCGGGCCTGCAACTCGTCAGCCCCATCGAGGACTTCCCGCCCGAGGTCTTCCGCACGGTCCTCACCGTCATGCTGGAGGCGCCCTTCCGCCTCGTACGCGGCGCGCTGCCGCACATGTACGCCCGCGGCTGGGGCCGTATCGTCAACATCTCCTCCGTCCACGGGCTGCGCGCCTCCGCGTACAAGTCCGCCTACGTCGCCGCCAAGCACGGACTGGAGGGGCTGTCGAAGGTCACCGCGCTGGAGGGCGCCGCGCACGGCGTCACCTCCAACTGCGTCTGCCCCGGCTACGTCCGCACCCCCCTGGTGGAGAAGCAGATCGAGGGCCAGGCCGCCGCCCACGGCATCCCCGCCGAGCGGGTCGTCACCGAGATCATGCTCGCCGACTCCGCGCTCAAGCGGCTGATCGAGCCGGCGGAGGTCGCCGCGGCGGTGGCGTACCTGTGCGCGCCCCAGTCGTCCTTCGTGACCGGTACGTCCCTGGTGATGGACGGCGGCTGGAGCGCCCACTGACTGGCGCCGCCCCTTCCCCGCGCGATAGTCCTGTACCCATGTCCCCGTCCCTACCGGAGCCCCAGCCCGTGCCCGCGCAGTCCCCGGAGAGCCCCTACCTCGAACTCCTCGCCCGCGGCGCCCCCGCCGGCGAGTTCGAGCAGCCGGTGCTGCGCGCGCGGGCCGCCGGCGCGGCGCCCGACCTCCTCGCCGCCCTGGAGCGCGGCCGGGAGCTGGCCCTGGGCGTACGGGCGGAGCTGGAGAAGCGCCGGCGCCGCGAGGCGGAGCTGTCCGCGCTCAACGCCACCGCCCACGACCTCGCCGGCCTGCGCGACCTCGACGCGGTGCTGCGCGCGATCGTCCAGCGCGCCCGCGCCCTGCTGGGCACGGACGTGGCGTACCTCAGCCTCAACGACCCCGCCGCCGGCGACACCTACATGCGCGTCACCGAGGGCTCCGTCTCGGCGGCCTTCCAGCAGCTGCGCCTGGGCATGGGGGAGGGGCTCGGCGGCCTGGTGGCGCAGACCGCGCGCCCGTACGTCACCGAGAACTACGCCACCGACCCCCGCTTCCTGCACACCCGCACCATCGACTCCGCGGTGGGCGACGAGGGGCTGGCCGCCATCCTGGGCGTGCCGCTCTCGCTGGACGGCGAGGTCATCGGCGTGCTCTTCGCCGCCGACCGCCGCCCCCGCGTCTTCGAGCGCGAGCAGATCGGACTGCTGGCCACCTTCGCCGCCCACGCCGCCACCGCCATCGAGACCGCCCACCTGATCGAGGAGACCCGCGCGGCGGTGGCGGAACTCGAGTCCGCCAACGCGACCATCGAGCGCGCCGCCGAGGTCCACGACCGGCTCACCGAACTGGTCGTGCACGGCGGCGGCGTGCACGACGTCGCCGCCGCGCTGACCGAAGTCCTCGGCGGGAAGGTCGAGTTCACCACCGACGTCACCGACACCGCGACCTCCTCCCGCGGGCGCGCCGACGGCTGGGTGACCCCGGTGGCCGCCGGCGGCGAACTGCTGGGCGCCCTCATCCTGCACGGGCCCCCCGCCGCCGGCCCGCTCGACCCCGTCGACCAGCGCACCCTGGAGCGCGCCGGCATGGTGACCTCCCTGCTGCTCCTGGCCCGGCGCACCGCCGGCGAGGCCGAGCAGCGGGTACGCGGCGAACTGCTCGACGACCTCCTCGACGCCCCCGCCCGCGAACCCCGGCTGCTGCGCGAGCGCGCCGCCCGGGTGGACGCCGACCTGGACGCCGTCCACGTGGTGCTGGCCGCCGCGGCCGACACCCTTGCCGAACGCGACCAGCCGGCCGGCCGCCAGCGCCTGCTGGCCGCCGCCGCGCACCTGGCCACCACCCGCCGGGGCCTGGCCGCCGCCCGCGACGGCGGGGCGGTGCTGCTGCTGCCGCTGGAGGCGGGGGAGACCCCCTCCGCCGCGGCCGCGCAGACCGCCAGGCTGCTCGGGGCGGCCGTACGGGGCGGGGTCACCGTCGGCGCCTCCGAGCCGGTGACGGCGCCGGCCGCGCACCCCGTCGCGGTGGCGGAGGCGTACCCGGAGGCGCGGCGCTGCGTCGAGGTGCTGAAGGTGCTCGGCCGCGAGGGCCAGGGCGCGGCGGCGGAGGACTTCGGCTTCGTCGGCCTGCTGCTGGCGGGCACCCGCGACGTCGAGGGCTTCGTCGCGCGCACGATCGGCGGCGTGGTGGACTACGACCGGCGCCGCGGCACGGAGCTGGTGCGCACCCTGGAGGCGTACTTCGCCGCGGGCATGAGCCCGGCGCGCACCAAGGACGAGCTGATGGTGCACGTGAACACCGTCGCCCAGCGCCTGGAGCGCATCGGCCGCCTGCTGGGCCCCGACTGGCAGCACCCCACCCGCGCCCTGGAGATCCAACTGGCGCTGCGGCTGCACCGGTTGGCGCGCTGAGCGCGCCGCCTGCCGCGCCGAGCGAACCGCCTGCCGCGCACCGTGCAACGCACCACGAGGAGGACGAGGCCCGCACAAGGGGCAGCCCCGCCGATCGATCGGCGGGGCTGCCCCCTGCGTCCGTACCTACCCGGCGTCAGTTCGCCGCGGCGACCGGCCGCGGCCGCTCGTCCGCCGGCTCCGGCGCGCCCACCGTCGACAGGTCGCTCTCGCGGGTCTCGCGGGCCGCGAGGATCGCCACCAGGGTCAGCGCCACCGCCACCAGCAGGTAGACCGAGATCAGCGTCGAGGTGCCGGTCTCGTCCAGCAGCGCCGTCGCGATCAGCGGGGCGGGCGCCCCGGCCAGGACGGAGGCGAACTGCGCGCCCATCGAGGCGCCGGAGTAGCGCATCCGGGTCGCGAACAGCTCCGAGAAGAAGGCGGCCTGCGGCCCGTACATCGCACCGTGGAAGACCAGGCCCACCGCCACCGCGAGCAGCAGCATCCCGAAGCTCCTGGTGTCGACCAGCCAGAAGAACGGGAACGCCCAGGCACCCACACCCAGCGCACCGATCAGGTACACCGGCCGGCGCCCGATGCGGTCGGAGAGCGCGCCCCACATCGGGATCACCGCGAGGTGGACCGCGGAGGCGATGAGCACCGCGTTGAGCGCGGTCTGCTTGTCCAGCGCGGTCTTGTTCACGGCGTACACCAGGATGAACGCGGTGATGACGTAGTAGGAGATGTTCTCCGCCATCCGCGCGCCCATCGCGATGAGCACGTCGCGCCAGTGGTGGCGCAGTACGGCCAGCAGCGGCGTCTTCTCCACCGCGTCCTGCACCTCACGGGTCCTGGCCTGCGCCAGCGCGGCCTTGAACACCGGCGACTCGTCGACGGACAGGCGGATCCACATGCCGACCAGGACCAGTACGCCGGAGAGCAGGAAGGGGATGCGCCAGCCCCAGGAGAGGAAGGCGTCGTCGCTGAGCAGCGCGGTCATCGCGGAGAGGACGCCGGTGGCGAGGAGCTGTCCGGCGGGGGCGCCGGTCTGGGGCCAGGAGGCCCAGAAGCCGCGCCGTTTGGCGTCGCCGTGCTCGGAGACGAGCAGCACCGCGCCGCCCCACTCGCCGCCCAGGGCGAAGCCCTGGACGAGGCGCAGGGCGGTGAGCAGCAGCGGGGCTCCGGCGCCGATGGCGGCGTGGGTGGGCAGCAGGCCGATGGCGAAGGTGGCGCCGCCCATCAGCAGCAGGCTCAGGACGAGCAGCTTCTTGCGTCCGAGGCGGTCGCCGTAGTGGCCGAAGACCAGCGCGCCGATGGGCCGGGCGGCGAAGCCGACGGCGTAGGTGAGGAAGGAGAGCAGGGTGCCGACGAGCGGGTCGGAGTCCGGGAAGAAGAGCTTGGGGAAGACCAGCGCGGCGGCGGCGCCGTAGAGGAAGAAGTCGTACCACTCGATGGTGGTGCCGATGAGGCTCGCCGCGACGATGCGCTTGAGGGAACTGGGGGGAGTTGGAGCGGTTGCCGAGGCGGCCATGGTCACCACTTCCGAGCGGGGGGTACGGGGGACGTTTACGTGTTGCCACACCGTAGAAACCCGCAGGTGACAGGCGTATGTGCGGGGACACCATACTTCGCTTCGGTGAAGTGAGTCAGCTCACTATGAGGTGGTGTTCCCGGCTCGGACGAGGAGCCGGCACAGGGCCGGACAGTGGGAGAGGGGGGTGGGGTCGGCGTTGGTATGCCCACCTCCCGCGTCGTGCGAGGGGCGGCCTCGGCCGCCCCTGTCCCCTACACGTCCCCGTACGGCAGCGGCTCGGGTCTGACCGTTCTCAGGTTCGCGTGCCGGCGCAGGTGCAGGCAGCGCAGGGCCGCCTCCAGGGCGAACCTCACCCGGGTGTCGTTGATCCGCTTGCCGTAGACCTGCTCGATGGCCCGCAGCCGGTAGCGCACCGTCTGGGGGTGGACCGTCAGCTCCTCCGCCATCTCGGCCGCCGTCCCGCGCGAGGTCAGCCACACCCGCAGCGTCTCCGTCAGGCGTTCGCAGCGGCTGGGGGCGAGCGCCGTGAGCGGGGACAGCTCGCGGGCGGCGATCTGCTCCGCCAGCGGGGGGTCGCTCATGAGCCAGAGCGTGAGGAGGTGGTCGTCGCACAGGACCAGCGGTCCGGAGCGGATCACGCCCACCTCCGCCAGGCGCAGCGCCTGGCGGGCCCAGCGCAGGGAGTGCGCCGAGCGGTGCAGGACCACGGCCGGCCCCACCGCGGCCGGAGTGGCGCCCAGTGCCCGGGTGAGCATCGCTCGGCGCTCGGCGCTCAGCGGGCCGGGGAACAGGGCGTGGGGCTCGGGGGCCTCGGTGTCCAGGAGGACGTCCTCGTCCAGCTCGGGCGCGCGTATCGCGGCGCCGGGCCGCAGCGCGATCGAGGTGAACAGCTCGGGGACCGTCCAGTGGACCTGGCGGGCCAGCTCGGTGATCGCGTCCATGGCGACGGGCGCCTCGGCGACCACCAGTCGCAGCAGCCGGCGCCGGGCGCTGCGCATCTCCTCGGAGTTGCGCGCCAGGGCCTCCAGATAGCCGGCGCGGGCGTGGGTGGCGAGTTCGTCGACGTAGGCGAAGAGGGCGTCGGCGAGGACCACCATCAGCTGCGGGTCGATACGGCGCTCGGCGCCCACCTCCAGGGCCCGGTGCCAGGCGACACGTCCGCCGATGCGGTACGCGGTCTGCAGGGAGTCCAGCGGGCGCCCCTGGAGCGCCTCCAGGCGGCCGAGCCGGTAGTGGACCCGGGCATGGGCGTCGCCCTTGGCCTGGGGGGAGGCCACGCGCTGGGCGAAGCCGTCGAGTGAGCGCTCCACGCTCTGCCGTAAGGTCCGGTCGTAGGGGGTGCCCTGGGCGTGGGCGTACTCGGGCAGGTCGCGCCGGATCTGGTCGGTGATCTCCCGGAAGAGCCGGGGGAGTTCGGGTCGTATCACGGTGGCGAACTCGGCGGGCAGTTCGGGCGGGCTCGTCTGCCTTGCTCCCCGGGCGGCTGACGACATGGGTGTCTCCCTGGACGGATAGTGCGTCCGTACCGGCCGGTGGGGGGTGGCGGCGGTCGTTGCGGACGCTTGCGAGAGGGCAACGGGCTGGTGCACTGGTCGGTGCTGGTGCCTCCGATAAACGGAAGTTGATATTCCGATTGATCGGACAGCTGTCACGAGTTGTGACGTGGAGTACATGTTGCTTTTACAACGCTAGGATATTTCTTGTCAGTTGGCACTAGGCGTGCACACAATCAGTTGCCAGACGGTAACGAACCGCCCATTACCCCCCTGCCGTGCGGCCCCGTGGAGCCGGGAAGTCCCGGTACGGCACCGGCGCGGGCCGCGGTCCTTACGTGGCCACCCCCGGCACCTCGCCCCCGTCCGCCGCCGGATCGGCCGACTTCCCCTCCAGCAACTCGGCCGCGTGCAGTGCCACCTCGATGGCGAAGCGCCGGTCCCGGTCGTCCAGTTGGCCGCCGAAGAGGCTGCGCAGGCTCCGCAGCCGGTAGTACACCGTGTACTGGTGGACATCGAGCAAGTCGGCGATCTCCTGCGCCGTACCCCGCGTCCTGAACCACGCGTTCAGGGTCTCGCGCAGCGGCTGCTCGCGCCGCCCGGGCAGTTCGTCGAGCGGCGCCAGCTCCCTGCGGGCGAGCTGCTCGGCCAGTTCGGGGTCGGAGAGGACGAAGAGGGTCGTCAGATGCTCCTCGCAGCGCAGCAGCCCGTCGGGGGCCGCCGGGGACGGGCCGCCGCCTTCGCCGTCGCCCGCGAGCGCGCCGCTGGCCGCCACCGCCAGCAGCTGCCGCGCCCAGCGCAGGGAGTCGGCGCAGCCGCCGGGCACCACCGTGAGCCCGACGGCCGCCGGAGCACCGGCCAGCGCGGTACGCAGCCGAGCCAACCGGACGTCGTCGGGACGCCCCGGGACCAGCAGCAGGGGCTGCTCCACGCCGGTCTCCAGCAGGATGTCGTCGTCCAGCGCGGCGGGGTCCGGTACCCCTCCGTCCGTCAGCGCCACCGGCGTGACGAGCGCGGGCAGCGGCCAGCGCGCGGCCTCGGCTATCTCGGCCACCGAGGGGTGGTCGATGGAGGCGTCGGAATCGGCCAGCAGCCTCACCAGTTGGGAGCGCTGCATCTCTGATCTCGAATCCGGCTCGGACGCGGCGGTCTGGTACCCCTGCCGGCAGAGCGCCTCCATCCTCTCGATGTGGGAGAAAAGGAGGTCGGCGAAGAGCGCGACCGTTTCGGAGGGGATTCCGTAGCGCTCGGTGGCGATGCGGGCCCGGCGCAGGCACACCCGCACCCCCACCCGCACCGCGGTGCGCAGCACCTCGAAGTCGCGCCCCTCCAGGGCTTCGAAGCGGCCCATGCGCCGAAACAACTCGTCATGCTCGTCGGTGCTGCGCCCCGGATCGGCGACCTGATCGGCGAAGGAGTCGAGGTTGCGCTCGACACCGGTGCGGAGCATACGGCCGAAGGGACCCTCGACGAGGACGGCGTACTCGGGGACGGCGCGGATGATCTCCTCGAAGATCTCGTCGATGAGCGTGGGCAGCTCGGGCCGGACGATGGCGGCGAGGGACTGCGTAGGGAACAGGTCGGGGTCGATGCCGGCCGCGGGGCCCGGGTCGGGATCGGCATCGGTGTCGGTGTCGGGCTGCGGTGCGGGCTGCGGCTGGGGCTGCGGCTCCGAAGGGGGACCGGCTCCTGGCATGGGCTCTCCTCGCGCGGCCTGAGCCGTGGGGTCGTCGGGGTGCGGGTGGACGTGCTGCGCCGGCGGCTCCCCGGCCGCACCGGGCGCTGGTTCGCGGCGGCTCCGCGGGGACCGGGGTCGCGGATCATCATGCGCCGTGGAACGGCCGACGGGCAGCGTCGGTAAGGGAATTGCGCACTGAGTGACAGACCGGCGGGCGGAGTTGGGAACGGGCGATAGACCTTCGACGGGGTGGGGGACCCGGGGAGGTTCAGGAGGCAGGGTGGTGCACGTGCCCGAAGCGCCGCAGTCACACCGGCCCCTCACCGGGGGACGTGGGGCCGCTTGTGATCGAGAGGAGGGCGGATGGACGGCGTCCGCGAGGAGATGTGCACTTCTTGGTAAACCGACAGGACGGCTTTTATCGCTTCTCGGTAAGGGAATGGCGTCCCGAAAAAATCATCCTGATTCTTTTGTCCGATAGCTTGCGCAGTCGCATTACTGGCTCGTAACTTCCGTGTTGAACTTCAGGAAATGATGCGAGGGTGCGCGGCCTCATCCACTGGGTGGGGAGTGATCCGCTCCCTTCGCGGAGTTCCCATGCCGATGTGCGCACAGGCACCTGCCCGGCGCGTACGCAACCAGAAAGTCCTACCGAAAGGGATGTGGACGGCGTAATGAAGTCAATCATCAAGAAGGCAGCAGTAACCGCTGGTGTGGGCGCCGCGGCGCTCGTGTTCGCCACCCCGGCGAGCGCGACGCCGTTCCCGGCGGCGACGTGGACGGTCACCCCGGCCAGCCCGAGCCCGCTGCCCGTGAAGGGCATCAACACGGGCAATGTCGTCCTCACGGCCGGCAGTATCCAGCTCACCTGCACCGCCGCGACGGCCACGGGCACGATCGCCAGCACCACCGGCAACCCGGGCCAGCTCGGGACCATCACCACGAGCACGTGGGGTCCCACCTGCACCAGCCCGCTGGGCCCGGTGAGCGTCGTGCACGTGGGCGGCTGGAAGCTCTGGGGGTCCACCTACGACCCCGCAGTCGGCTCCGGCACGACGGCGGGCTATCTCAACACCATCACCGCCAACGTGACCGCCGGTGCCTGCAAGTTCACGGTCATCGGCAAGGCGTCCGGCAAGTACACCAACAGCACCGGCGCCCTCGCGGTGAACTCGCTGGCCGGCGAGCTCTCCGTGGCGGCAAGCCCGGCGCCGGTGGGCTGTGGCGCAGTCATCACCACTGCCACGAAGCCCACCTTCAAGGGCACCTACCTGGTCAAGGTGACCAACACCACCACGATCCCCAAGATCGTCGGTAGCTGAAGGTAGGAAGCTCCAAGAGTTCAGCGCAACCGCACGACTGCACTAGCCCCGCCCGTTCGGCAGTGATGCCGGGCGGGCGGGGCCCCGCTTCAGCACCCGAGGAGTGAATCCCCTGATGGTTGGCCGTCGTACAGGTATCCGTCGTCCGCTGCGCGGTAGCGCGCGCTTGTCGGTTGCTGCTGCGTTCGTGGTGCTCGCTGCCACGACACCGGGCGCTGGCGCGGCTCCTGCTGATGCCGCTCAGCAGGTGGATGTCGAGATGCTGTACCGCTGCCAGTTCCCGATGGGGGAGCGCTCCGTGCCGGTACGAATACGTGCGGAACTGCCAGCCCGGGTGAAGCCAGGAGAGCAAATCCAGCCTACTGAGGTGACCACAGAGGTGGAGTTGGGAGAGGGAATCGCAGCGGACTTCCGCGGACGTGGAGTGACGAGCATAGCGGCGAAAACCCATCTGACGGTTGACTTCAGGCAGGGCGCGGACGAGGCAGAGGCCCAGTGGGACGGAGAAGCCGAGGTCGCTTCCCTGCCGACTGCGGGAGCGATGACCCTTAAGGCTGTTGGAGCAGTTCCGACCGCAACCCCGGGCGCAGCGGGCAAATTGACGTTGTACGCAGCAGCGTTGCGAGTGGAAATCGCATCTGCCATGCAGGCGCAGTTGACTGATCCGATTGGTATTGATTGCATGCCGGATGTCGAATTGATACTGGCCACTCTCTTGGTAGGGGAAGATTCGGATCCGGAAGTCACTCCGAGTGATGATTTCAAAACACGGCACCCTTCGAAAAATTCAAAGATCGACCATGAGTCTGCTCCGATTGGCTCTCCCATGCGCACGGGCGATGATGCAGATATACCGCCCTGTCGATATACGCAAAGCAGAATTCCGGAGCGTGCGGCTGATCCAACATTCTTGTTGGCCACATCCTATGTTGTCGGCTATGCGAATGTTCAAAAGCTGAAAGGGGCTGCCCTCCTTCCTCTTTCATGTGTTCAAATTGATTATCCACCGAAGATCGACTTCCCATTCGTACCAGAAGGATGCGATGCAGACCTCGACATGAGCGACTGTGAAGCAAATCTAATTATCGCGTCGGAAGGGATTACGTGGTTTGAGCATAAAGGGAAGTTGCGGACGGCTCCCACGCAGGCAAGTTTCCTTGCCTTTGGATTTGCGCCTGTTACTGCGACTGTGCAGTTGGAGCAAGTTGGCGAGAGCTCGCTAACGACAAAACTTAGATTTCCTCTTGATTTCAGCAATTCGTCGGGGGCTGCCGATATTGATGTGCCGTTCATCATCCGGACTTCTGCTGCTTCAGTGAACGGGACTCCAATAAATATTGGTCCTGGATGTCGGACTTCAGGGCCGGCGTACTCGCGAAATGCCAATCCGGGTCCCGGGGGGCAGGCTCGCGCTAGAGTCTCCGGATTCGCCGTAGGGGATTTCGGATACACCCTAAATGGTGGCGGAATGCTTTCCGGTGAAATTACGATACCTCCCTTTATCGGATGTGGCAAGGATGGAGAATATAATGATCTCTTCACGGCGTTGGTTTCTGGACCTGGGAATCGCGTGAAGGCGAGTCAAGGTCTGCTCTGTCTGGAGCAGGAATCCCCTGACCCTGCATTCTGTGGGACTGAGCCATGGAAGATCCCGCAGCCATTCACGGAATGGACGGTGACGCCGAATGCTGCAAGCCTTTCAATGCGCAACATCGGCCCGGTCGAGTACGGGGTTGAGGGGAGCGCATGGACCTGTCCGACTGCGAGTCTGGATGGATCGGCGTCCAGCGCCGAGGGAGCTCCTGGCGACATTGGACGGGTCCACTCCGACAAGTTCGGAAAATCGGGGTCTCCATGTGTCGGACCGATGGGTTCGCATGTCATTAAGAGCGATGGTACCCCTTGGAGGTTCCGGGCCTCTAAATATGATAGTGCAGCTGGAATCCTGACAGGTTATTTGCGGTCGGATGCGCAAATTCCTATGAATTATGAATCCTGCACTTACTGGGCGAATGGAACTATTCCTGCCACTTATGATAACTCGACCGGAATTTTGACCTTGGATTCGACGGGTGGGGAAATTGATCCGAATTCACGCCTTGCCGTATTTAATTACGAGGGCGAATGTTCCGAAGAGTTTTCGAAATCCCCACGCATTGTTTGGAAGGGGAAATATAAGGTCAATGGACCTGTCGAAATCGTCGGGCATTGAAGGTTTTTTCTCCTTTCGCTGCTCAAGTCAAGTCTGCATCTTGCGGAGTCTTGAGAGAAAGAACGCCCGGTTCGAACGGTTTTACCCTCAGACCCAAGGGGTGAAAGGCTTAATGTCCAGTCCCAGGTTCGCTGCCACCGCCGAGCGGGTGGCGACGGTGTTCGCGGCTGGTGCTGCGGCTCTTGCGCTGGCGGCGCCGGCGAGTGCGGCCCCGTTCGCGGCGACGACCTGGAAGGTCACTCCGAGTTCGCCGACCCCGCTGCCCGTGAAGATGGTCAACTCGGGCAACGTTGTCTGGACTTCCGGCGGGATCCAGCTCACCTGTACCAGCGCGACGACCACGGGATCGGTTATCAACGCCGCGGGCAACCCGGCGCAGATCGGGACCCTCACGTCGAGCACGTGGGGCCCTACCTGTACTACCCCGCTGGGTCCAAGTTCCAAAGTGCACATTGGCACTTGGAAAATATGGGCTCAGACGTACGATCCTGCAACCGGGGTGACGGCTGGCTACGTAGGTGACGTCAAATGGAATGAGACATGGGGGAGCTGCAAGTTCACCATCCTGGGCAAGATGTCCGTGAAGTACACCAACAACACCGGTGCCCTCGCGGTCAACTCGTTGGCAGGTGAACTCTCGGTGGCCGCCAGTCCGGCCCCGGTCGGCTGCGGCAGCGTTATCACTACCGCCACCAAGCCCATCCTCAAGGGCACTTACCTGACCAAGGTGACCGGCACCACAACGATCCCCAAGATCGTCGGCAGTTGACCTCTTCCACCCCAAGTTCAAGGAGTGAACGCGCTCATGGCGAGTCTTGGTTTTACTGCCGGTGTCAAGCGGGTGGTGACGGTGTTCGCGGCTGGTGCTGCGGCTCTTACGCTGGCGGCGCCGGCGAGCGCGGCCCCGTTCCCGGCGACGACCTGGAAGGTCACTCCGACTTCCCCGACCCCATTGCCCGTGAAGATGACCAACTCGGGCAACGTCGTCTGGACTCTCGGCGCCTTCCAGCTCACCTGTACCAGCGCGACGGTTACGGGGTCGTTTATCGGCGCCACGGGCAACCCGGCGCAGATCGGGACTTTCACGGCGGGCACCTGGGGGCCCACTTGCACCAGTCCGCTGGGTCCATTCAGCTTGGTTCATGTGGGTGGTTGGAAGATCTGGGCGAAGTCGTATGATCCAGTGACGGGTGTCACTGACGGGTATATAAACAACGTCACCTTGAACTGGACTGGCGGGAGTATGAAGTTCACTGTCATCGGAAAGATGTCCGTGAAGTACACCAACAGCACTGGCGCCCTTGCGGTGACCCCGTTGCCTGGGGAACTTTCGGTAATTAATCCGGTCAACTGCGGTGCGCTCTTCACCACAGCCACCAAGCCCACCCTCAAAGCCACCTACCTGGTCAAGGTGACCAACACCACTACGATCCCGAAGATCGTCGGCAGTTGACCTCTTCTGTCCTCCAGTTCAAGGAGTGAACGGCCTGATGGCGAGTCTTGGTTTTGCTGCCGGTGCCAGGCGGGTGGTGACGGTGTTCGCGGCTGGTGCTGCGGCTCTTGCGCTGGCGGCGCCGGCGAGCGCGGCCCCGATCCCGGCGACGACTTGGACGGTCACTCCGAGTTCGCCGACCCCGCTGCCTGTGAAGATGGTCAACTCGGGCAACGTCGTCTGGACTCTCGGCGCCCTCCAGCTCACCTGCACCAACACGACGGCGACGGGTTCGGCGGTCAGTGCGACAGGTAATCCGGGGCAGGTTGGGACCTTCACCGCAAGCACGTGGGGCCCCCCTGCACCAGTCCGTGGGGTCCGGCGAGCCTCGTGCACGTAGGCGGCTGGAAGCTTTGGGCGAAGTCGTACGACCCGGCAACGGGCGTGACGGACGGCTACATAAACAACATCACCCTGAACTGGACCTGGGGATCCTGCAAGTTCACCATCCTGGGCAAGATGTCCGTGAAGTACACCAACGGCACCGGCGCCCTCGCGGTCAACTCGCTGCCCGGTGAGCTCTCGGTGGCGGCCAGCCCGGCGCCGGTCAACTGCGGCGCCCCCATCACCACGGCCACCAAGCCCACCTTCAAAGCCACCTACCTGACCAAGGTGATCGGCACCACCACGATCCCCAAGATCGTCGGCAGCTGACCCCACCCCCACCCCACCCCCTCAGCCACCCACGCTCCACCCGCACCTCCGCACACTCACGCCATCCCTCTCCACCCTCAACGCCCAGGAGTCCACCATGAATTCTCGCCCCCGTACCAGACTCGCCGCTCTCTGCGGAGTCACCGCCCTCGCCACCCTCACGACCCTCGCCACCGCGACCGCCGCCACCCCCGTCCTCAACGGCGGTTGGGCGCCCTACGACCGCTGTCCCGTCGACGCCGCCGCGATGCTGGCGGCCGACGGCCTGGACCAGACGCCGCAGTGCGTCGTCGCCTCCTCGACCGGCGGTTCGATCAAGCTGGGGCGCACCGTCGTCCCCGTCGGCAAGGTGAACGTGCAGTTCGGCGCGATCCAGCACTCCGACGGCACCACCTCCGTCGTCGCCCCGACCAGCGGCGCGATAACCGGTGACACCGCGACCGTGCCGGGTGGCCTGCTGGGCCTCATGTGCCCGAGCAGCATTCCGGTGATCGGCCCCATCTGCAAGGCGCTGATCGAGGACAACTCCCTCAACAAGATCACCGCCACCGTGGTCTCCGCGGGCGCGCCCCGGGACTTCAACCAGTACGCGGCGATCGTGCCGGGCGAGCCGATCGTCACCGTGCCGATCAAGATCAAGCTCAAGAACCCCTTCCTGAGCGACAACTGCTACATCGGCTCCAACTCCAACCCGATCCTCCTCAAGCCGCGCAACGCCGTCGAGCCCGCCTTCGCCGGCGAGATCTTCAACGGCAACGGCACGCCCGCCCCCGAGGGCGAGGCCGGCGACCTGACCCGCCTGTCCTTCTCCGGCTCCCCCCTGACGGACAGCACCTTCTCCGTCCCGGGAGCCAACGGCTGCGGCCTGCTGGGCGCGATCGACCTGGCGGTCAACCTCAAGACCGGCATCCCCGCCGGCTCGGGCACCAACAGCATCACCCTCACCAACGCCCAGCTCGGTGTCATGGCCCCCTACGACGCCACCTCCACGGCGCCCAACGCGGGCCAGGCGTTCTCCGGTTACTGGCACTCCGCGGCCAACTGAGCCGGGGCGCCGCAGCAATTCCCGGCACCCCGCACCATCGCGCCCCGTGCCGTGGCCGTCCTCCCTCCCCGGCGGACGGCCACGGCCCCCGGCGCGAGCACATCCGCCGGCGTGCGAGCGCGAGCCGGCCCGGCAGCAGAAGGAAGGTAAGAGACGATGAGGAAGTCACTACTGGGACGGGCCGTGCTGTCCACAGCCGTGGGCGCGGCGGCGCTGACCTTCGCGACGCCGGCGAGCGCGGTGCCGTTCCCGGCGACGGTATGGACCACCACCCCGGGGTCGGGGCCCTTCACGGCGACCACCACGTCGGGGTTCGGACCGTCCCTGACGGTCGGCGCGGTATCGCTGAACTGCTCCATCGGCACCGCCAGCGGATCCCTGTCCAGCGCTTTGGGCAACCCGGCCCAGATCGCGGCCATCTCCCTCACCTCCTGGGGCCCGAGCTGCACCAGTGCGCTGGGTCCCGTGAGCGTGACGCAGGTCGGCGCATGGAAGGTGTGGGCGCAGACCTACGATCCGGCGGTCGGCTCCGGCACCACCGCCGGATACGTCGGATCGATCGCCGCCAACGTGACCGCCGGGAGCTGCAAGTTCACGGTCACCGGCAAGGCGTCCGCCACGTACACCAACAGCACCGGGCTCTTCGTGGTGAAGTCGCTCCCCGGTGAGCTGATCGTGTCCCCCGTCCCGGCGCCGACCGGCTGCGGCGCGGTCGTCACCACGGCCAGCAAGCCTCTTTTCAAGGCGACCTACCGGGTGAACGGGAAACCGCAGGTCGTCGGCAGCTGAGGCGCGGGCCTTCGTCACCCGCAGCCCCGGTGCGTTACCGCACACCCCCCTGAACGCCCGCCCCCGTCCCGCGCCGAAGGCAGAGCGCCGGGCCCGGGGCGGGCAGCCACTCGCCCGGCGAGTGGCCGAGCACAGCGCAACGCCCCTTTGTGGGCAGCCCGTCGCAGCCCCCGCCCGTGCTTCACGGGCGGCGGGGGCCCGTACCCGTGCGGCGGTGGTACGCGGCTTTGCGTCTCCGGGAACGGCGGCTCCTCCTTCTTCGACGCCCTCCCGGTCGGCAGTGAGCGGTTCGACGCGTGCCCGTGGCCTGCCCACGCCTTACGCGCCCGCGAACGGTGGGCGCGTCCACCCAGGCCGAAGGAGCCGTCATGAGCCACCGATCAACCTCCCGTACCCGACTGGCTGTCGTCTGCGCCGGCACCGCGCTGGCGACCTTCGCCGCCGTCGGTACCGCGACCGCCGCCGACCCCGTCATGAACGGCTCGTGGGGGCCGTTCAACCGCTGTCCCGTGGACGCCGCCGAGCTGCTGGCGGCCAACGGGGTGGAGCAGACGCCGCAGTGCGTGGTGGCGTCCTCGCCCGGCGGCACGTTCAAGATGGGCCGCATCACCGTCACCACGGGGAAGGTCAACGTCCAGTTCGGCGCGGTCCAGAACGCCGACGGCACGACCACCACCGTCGGACCGGCGGGCGGCGCGATCAAGGCCGACGCCGTGACCGTGCCGGGCGGGCTGCTGGGCATCATGTGCCCCAGCGAGGTCCCCGTGATCTCCGCCATCTGCGAGGACCTGCTGGAGAACAACACGCTCAACAAGATCACCGCGACTGTCGAATCCGCGGGCTCCCCCCGCGACTTCAACCAGTACGCGGCGATCGTGGCCGGCGAGCCGATCGTCACCGTGCCGATCAAGGTCAAGCTCAAGAACCCGTTCCTGAGCGACAGCTGCTACATCGGCTCCAACTCCAACCCGATCCTCCTCAAGACCCGCAACGCGGCCGAGCCGGGCTTCAACGGCGCGGTCTCCCTCGGCAACGGGACCCCCGTGCCCGAGGGCGAGCCGGGCGACCTGACGACGCTGTCCTTCGGCGGCACCTCCCTGACGGACAACACCTTCGCCATTCCCGGCGCGAGCAACTGCGGCCTCTTCGGCGCGATCGACCTGGCGGTCAACCTCAAGTCGGGCATCCCGGCCGCCACCGGCAACAGCATCAACCTGGGCAACGCCAAGACCGCCGTCACCAGCCTCTACGACGGCTCCACGGTCTACCCGGACGGCGGCCAGGCGTTCTCGGGCTACTGGCACTCGGGCGTCACGGGCTGACCCGGCGCGGCGCGGCTTTGTAAGCGCGCGTACCCGAAGAGCGTGGCCGCCCGGACGCCCGGGCGGCCACGCTCTTCTGCCGTGCGCCCGCCGCCGACCGACGCGAGCCGCCGCGCGGTCCCACCCGCGGGCTACCGCGCGGTCTACCAGTGGGCGACAAGATACGGGCCTGACTGCTCGCTCAGCGACAACGAAAATCCGGCCCTCCAAACGTGTTTCTTTTTCTCTGCTGTTTCTATTGTCGTCCGGGTTACCCGTGCGTAATGTCCGTCCCGCAAGTCGGCGTTGAAGCCACCCTGCCGAGCCGGGCGAATCCTCGGACGGCAAGGGATTTTCCGCTTTCGTTGTCCGCAGCCCGGACGGGCGTGCCCAGTTCCGCCGCGTCTGTATTCCCTACGGAGGGATTTCCTCATGTACCACGCGCCTCCGCGTCGCGTGCCGTGGCGGTCACGGCCACGGGTGGCCAGACGCTCATTCAGTGGTAGGAACGGGTCCCTTTCCTGTCACTCGTTGATAAGCACCGTGCACGGCCGGTGCATTGGGCGGGCCGGCGTGCTGAGCTGTGGCCGGCAGCCGTCGGGAGGGGCGTGACATGGGTATCGAGGTGCGGGTGGAGGGACTGACCAAGTCCTTCGGTCAGCAGACGATCTGGCAGGACGTCTCACTCACCCTGCCCGCGGGTGAGATCAGCGTCATGCTCGGGCCGTCCGGCACCGGCAAGACCGTCTTTCTGAAATCGCTGGTCGGACTGCTCAAGCCCGAGCAGGGACGGATCGACGTGAACGGCGTCGACATGGTGGGCGGACGCGAGCGCGACGTGATGGAAGCCCGCAAGCTCTTCGGGCTGATGTTCCAGGACGGCGCGCTCTTCGGCTCGATGAGCCTCTTCGACAACGTCGCCTTCCCGCTGCGCGAGCACACCCGCAAGAAGGAGCGGGAGATCCGCGACATCGTGCTGGAGCGCATGGAGCTGGTCGGCCTGGGCGGCGCCCAGGACAAGCTGCCCGGCGAGATATCCGGCGGCATGCGCAAGCGGGCCGGCCTGGCGCGGGCGCTGGTGCTGGACCCGCAGATCATCCTGTGCGACGAGCCCGACTCGGGCCTGGACCCGGTGCGCACCGCGCTGCTCTCGCAGCTGCTCATCGACGTCAACGCGCAGATCGACGCGACGATGCTGATCGTCACGCACAACATCGACATCGCCTCCACCGTCCCCGACAACATGGGGATGCTCTTCCGCCGCAACCTGGTCACCTTCGGTCCCCGCGAGGTGCTGATGACCAGCGCGGAGCCGGTGGTCTCGCAGTTCCTCAACGGCAGCCCCTACGGGCCGATCGGGATGTCCGAGGAGAAGGACGCCGCCGCCCTGGCCGCCGAGGAACTCGCGGGCAACGGCACCGCGTTCACCCCCCGCGAGATCGTCCCCCAGCTGGAGCCCACCGCCGGACTGCCGGCGCGCCAGGCCGTGCACCGGCGGCGCGAGCGCGTACTGGCGCTGCTGCACACCCTGCCGCCCGCCGCCCGCGACGCGATCACCGCCCAACTGCGGCCCACGCAGCAGGCGGGCGGCGAGGCGCAGGCCCCCACCCAGCCGGTCGCCCGGCCCTACATCCCGCCGCCCGCGCCCGCCCAGCAGGGCGACACCCTGGCGATCGACCAGGACCGCGTCGACCCCGCCAGCTGGGGCCGCAGGCCCGCCGCGCCCGAGGAGTCCGCATGACGGCCGCCGTGCCGCCGTCGCCCGCCGTGCCAGGCCCCCCGCCGGCGGGCGACGGCCCCCATCGGCCCGCGGGAGGCGCCGCGAAGGCGCCCGCGCGGCCGGTCCCCGGACTGGGCGGCCTGCGCCAGACCGGGCAGCTCTTCGCCCTCGCGCTCTCCGTGATCCGCCTCACCTTCAAACGGCCCTTCCAACTGCGGGAGTTCGTCGGGCAGTTCTGGTTCGTGGCGAGTGTGTCGATCCTGCCCGCCGCGCTGGTGTCGATCCCCTTCGGCGCGGTCATCGCCCTCCAGGTCGGCTCCCTCACCCAGCAGTTCGGCGCCCAGTCCTTCACCGGCGGCGCCAGCGTGCTGGCCGTCATCCAGCAGGCGTCACCGCTGATCGTGGCCCTGCTGATCTCCGGGGCCGCCGGCTCCGCGATCTGCGCCGACCTGGGCTCGCGGACCATCCGCGAGGAACTGGACGCCATGGAGGTGATGGGCGTCTCGCCCGTCCAGCGCCTGGTCGTCCCCCGGGTGCTGGCCACGATGGGCGTGGCGGTGCTGCTCAACGGCCTCGTCTCGGTCGTCGGCACCCTCGGCGGCTACTTCTTCAACGTGATCATGCAGGGCGGCACCCCCGGCGCGTACCTCTCCAGCTTCTCCGCCCTCGCCCAGCTGCCCGATCTCTACGTCGGTGAGATCAAGGCGCTGATCTTCGGCTTCATCGCCGGCGTCGTCGCCGCCTACCGGGGCCTGAACCCCAAGGGCGGCCCCAAGGGCGTGGGGGACGCGGTCAACCAGTCGGTCGTCATCACCTTCCTGCTGCTCTTCCTGGTCAACACCATCCTCACCGCGATCTACCTCCAGATCGTGCCGGCGAAGGGGAGCTGAGCCGTGGCGATACTCGACAAGGACAACCAGCCCGGCCAGCCCCCGGCCCCGCCGCCCCAGCCACCGCGGCGGCCCGCCCCGCCACCGCGCCGCGGCGGGGGCGCCGGGCGCTGGCTGGGCTGGTTGGACGCCATGGGCGACCAACTGCTCTTCTACATCCAGGCGCTGCTGTGGATACCGCGCACCTGCCGCCGCTACCTGAAGGAGATCCAGCGGCTGCTGGCCGAGGTGGTCTTCGGCAGCGGCGGCCTGGGCGTCATCGGCGGCACCGTCGGCGTGATGTTCGCGATGACCCTCTTCACCGGCACCGTCGTCGGCCTGCAGGGCTACGAGGCACTCGACCAGATCGGCACCTCCGCCTTCACCGGCTTCGTCTCCGCGTACTTCAACACCCGCGAGATCGCCCCCCTGGTCGCCGGGCTCGCCCTCTCCGCGACCGTCGGCGCCGGCTTCACCGCGCAGCTGGGCGCGATGCGCATCAACGAGGAGATCGACGCACTGGAGTCGATGGCCGTGCGCTCGGTGCCCTACCTGGTCACGACCCGCATCCTGGCCGGCGTGGTGGCGATCATCCCGCTCTACGGCATCGGACTGATCAGCTCCTACCTCGCCTCGCGGATGGTGACCGTGGTCTTCAACGGCCAGGCGACCGGCACCTACGACCACTACTTCAACCTCTTCCTCTCACCCACCGACGTACTGCTGTCGATCATGAAAGTGCTGATCTTCAGCGTGATGGTGATCCTCGCGCACTGCTACTACGGCTTCCGCGCCACCGGCGGCCCCGCCGGCGTCGGCGTGGCCGTGGGCCGCTCGGTGCGTACCGCGATCGTCCTGATCTCCGTCACCGACTTCTTCCTCAGCCTGGCTGTCTGGGGCACCACGACGACCGTGAAGGTGGCCGGATGAACACGCACACGCTCGGCCGCCGCACGGCGGGAGTGGCCTTCGTGCTGGCGCTGGCACTCCTGGTGTGGCTGTCGATCGCGGTCTACGACAAGCAGTTCACCGACACGGTGACCGTCACCGTCGAGACCGCCGAGGCCGGCAACGAGATGCACCCCTACGCCGAGGTCAAGATGCGCGGCGTCGTCGTCGGCGAGGTCCGCGAGATCGACGCCCTGCCCGACGGGCAGGGGGCGCGGCTGACCCTGGCGATGAAGCCGGGGACGGTGGACGCCATCCCCGCCGACGTCTCCGCGCGGATGCTGCCCACCACCCTCTTCGGCGAACGCTACGTCTCCCTCGTACCCCCCCAGACCCCCGGCGAGCGGACCCTGCGGGCGGGCGACACCATCCCGCAGGACCGCAGCTCCAACGCCATCGAGCTGGAACAGGTCCTCGACCACACGCTGCCGCTGCTCACCGCCGTCAAGCCGGAGAAGCTCTCCGCGACCCTGACGGCCATGTCGCAGGCCCTGGAGGGCCGCGGCGGCCAGCTGGGCGACACCCTGGTCACCCTCGACCGGCACCTGGGGAAGCTCAACCCGCACCTGCCGGAGCTGAACCGGGACATCCACGAACTGGTGGAGTTCGGGCACCTGTACGCCGAGGCCGCGCCCGACCTGATCCAGGCGCTGCACGACGCGACGGTCACCAGCGCCACCCTGGTCGAGCAGCGCGGCAACCTGGGCACCCTCTACGGGGCGCTCAGCGGCACCGCCGTCGACCTGGACACCTTCGTACGGCAGAACCAGCGCAACATCATCCGCCTCTCCGCCGACTCGCGGCCCAGCGTGGAGCTACTGGCGCGCTACTCACCGGAGTTCGGCTGCGTGCTGCGCACGATGGCCGACTTCGTGCCCGTGATGGACAAGGCGCTCGGCAAGGGCACCAAGCAGCCCGGCCTGCACGTCACCGTCCAGGTCCGCAAGGAGCGCGGCAAGTACGTACCCGGCCGGGACACCCCGCGCTTCACCGCCTCCGGCGGCCCGCGCTGCTACGGCGTCCCCTACACGGGCAAGGCCGCACCCGCCACCCGCACCACGCCCGACGAGACCGCACGGACGCTGACCGTGAAGGTCGACGGCGGACTGGGACTGCCCAACTCCCCGGAGGAGAACAAGCTGGTGAACGATCTGATCACCGCCGGTATGAAGCAGCCCCAGGAGCTGCCCGACTGGTCCAGCCTGCTCGCCGGGCCCGTCTTCCGCGGGGCGGAGGTGAGCGTGAGATGAGCACTCGGGGCACACCCGGCATGACCGGGCCGCTGGTGAAGTCGGCGGTCTTCGTCGCCGTCACCGCGCTCGCCACCACCGGCCTGGCCTTCTCCATCGCCAACACCGACGTGGGCGACACCGACACCTACCGGGCCCGCTTCACCGACACCATGGGACTGAACGCGGGCGACAGCGTCCGCGTCGCCGGGGTGAAGGTCGGCGAGGTGGAGTCGGTCAAGGTGGTCGACAGGCGCTACGCGCAGATCTCCTTCACCGTCCGCGAGGGGCGCAGACTGCCCGCCTCCTCCACCGCGGCGATCAAGTACCTCAACATGGTCGGCCAGCGCTTCGTCGAACTCGAGCCCGGCGACGGCCCGTTGGACAAGCAGCTGGCGCCCGGGGCGACCATCCCGATCGAGCGCACCAAACCCGCGCTCGACCTCACCCAGCTCTTCAACGGCTTCCAGCCCCTCTTCGCCGGCCTCTCCCCGGCCGACACCAACAAACTCGCCGGGGAGATCGTGCAGGTGCTCCAGGGGGAGGGCGCCACCGTGGAGTCCCTGGTGCGCACGGTCGGCTCCCTGACCTCCACCCTGGCCAAGAAGGACAAGGTCATCGGCGAGGTCATCGACAACCTCACCACCGTCGTCGACACCGTCAACGAACGCCAGACGGAGTTCAACGACCTCCTCGTCACCCTCCAGGAACTCGTCTCCGGCTTCGCCGGCGACCGCAAGCCCCTGGGCGACGCCCTCCAGGCCATGGGCGACCTGACCACCTCCACCGCGGACCTGGTCGGCGACGGCCGCGCCCCGCTCAAGGAGGACATCCGCCAGGTCGGCCGGGTCAGCGACCGCCTGGCAGACAACGCGCCCCTGCTGGAGGACTTCCTGGCCAAGGCGCCGGTGAAGATGCGCACCCTGGGCCGGCTCGCCTCCTACGGCTCCTGGTTCAACCTCTACCTCTGCGAGGCCAGGGTCTCCGGGGTCACCTCCACCTACGCCGACCAGAAGTCCCCCACCGGGATCGCCATCACCCAGCCGAGGTGCACCCGATGAGACGACCGGAGATCAAACCGATCCGCGAGCGCAACCCCGTCGCCCTCGCCCTCGTCGGACTGCTGGTGCTCACCCTGCTGGCGCTGGGCGCCTACCGGGTCGACGCCCTGCCCGTCATCGGCAGCCAGGGCACCGCCTACAGCGCCGACTTCAAGGAGTCGGCCGGCCTGGACGCCGGCGACGAGGTCCGTATCGCCGGCGTGAAGGTCGGCGAGGTCACCGGCGTCGGCCTGGACGGCCCGAAGGTACGGGTGGACTTCCGGGTCGAGGGCAGCTGGGTGGGCAACGCCTCCACCGCCGGCATCGCCATCAAGACCCTGCTGGGCGGCAAGTACCTGGCACTCGACCCGCGCGGCGACGCCCCCCAGGACCCCGGCAGGCGCATCCCCCTGGACCGCACCACCTCCCCCTACGACGTCACGCAGGCCATGGAGGGACTGGCGAACACCTTCGGGGAGCTGGACACCGCCGCCCTGGAGGCCGGTTTCCAGGCCATCGCCGACACCTTCCGCGACACCCCGCCCGACGTACGCAACGCCGCCAACGGCCTCGCGGACCTCTCCCGCACCATCTCCAGCCGCGACACGCAACTGGCGCGGCTGCTGGGCGGCAGCGACGAGGTGACGCGGACCCTGAAGGACCAGAACGCCCGCTTCCAGCAGCTCCTGACCGACGGCAACCTGCTGCTGGAGGAGATCCGCTCCCGGCGGGCCGCCATCCACGCCCTCTTCACCGGCACCCGCGACCTGGGCGTGGAACTGGCCGGACTGGTCGAGGACAACGAGCAGCAGATCGGCACCACGCTGGACGCCCTGGACCGGGTGACGGGCGTACTGCAGCGCAACGAGAAGAACCTGGACAAGGTGCTGGCCACCGTCGGCCCGTACTACCGGCTGCTGGGCAACACCCTGGGCAACGGCCGGTGGCTGGACGCCTACCTCTGCGGGATCGTCCCCAAGGAGTACGCGCCCAACGGCGTACCGGACCACGGGTGCATGTCGCCCAAGCGGAAGGGAGGCCGGTGATGGCGCAGGCCACGGGACTCAGGGCCCGGATACACGACGCGGCCGGCGGCTTCGCCGGGCGCGGACGCACCGTCGTCGTCACCGGCACCGCGCTGGCGGTGCTGGTCGCCGGCGGCGTGGTGTGGAGCGCGGTCGCCGACCCGGGAGGGGAGAAGGTCACCGCCTACTTCCACTCCGGTGTCGGCGTCTACGAGGGCTCGGAGCTGAAGGTGCTGGGCGTCTCCGTCGGCAGTGTGGAGTCCGTCCAGCCGCAGGGCAGGAGGGTCAAGGTCACCCTGCGGCTCGACGAGGGGGTGAAGGTGCCCGCCGACGCGCAGGCCGTCGTCATCTCGCCGAGCCTCGTCTCCGGCCGCTACGTCCAGCTCACCCCCGCCTACGAGTCGGGGCCCGTCCTGGGCGACGGCGACGAGATCCCGGTGGAGCGCACCGCGACCCCGGTGGAGGTCGACGAGATCTACGAGCAGATCACCCGCTTCTCCGACGCGCTCGGCCCCGAGGGGGCCAACGCCAAGGGCGCGCTCAGCGACCTCATCGACACCGGGGCGGCCAACCTGGACGGCAACGGCAAGGAACTCTCCGACAGCATCGAGCAGTTCGGGGACGCCACCGCCACCCTCGCCGGCCGCAGCGGGGACCTCTTCGGCACCCTGAAGAACCTCCAGTCCTTCACCACCATGCTCAAGGACAACGACACCCAGGTGCGCGACGTGGAGGGCCGGCTCAGCGACGTCACCACCTTCCTCGCCGAGGACCGCGACGAACTCGCGCAGGCACTGCGGCAGTTGGGCAGTGCGCTGGGGCACGTGCAGAAGTTCGTCAAGGACAACCGGGGCCGGATCAAGGGCAACGTCGACAAGCTCGCCGAACTCACCGACGTGATCGTGGCCAACCGGGCCTCACTCGCCGAGGCGATGGACGCGATCCCGCTCGCCGCGGACAACGTCCTGCGCGCCTACGACCCCGAAAGCCGCACCATCGACGGGCGCGGCAACCTCAACGAGATCAGCATGGGCGGCCCGCTGCTGGAGGACGACTCCCCGACCGCCGGTCTGGTGGCCGTCCCCGAGAAGCGCCTGGGCGCCCTGCCGGAGCTGCCGCTGCCCACGGTCGGGCAGGTCTACGGAACGCCGGAGAAGGCGGCCCCGCAGCAGGACGCCTCGCCGCAGGACGCCGAGAAGAACCAGACGGGAGCGGACGGATGAGACGCGACGCGAAGACCGCGTTCGTGGGCGTGGCGGCGCTGGCGCTGCTGGCGTCACCGATCCCGATCATGGTCGCCTTCGGGGAGTCGCCGGAGTTCTCCGGCATCCAGGACCTGCCGCTGCCCGGCGGCGCGGACCTGGGCTCCCACCCCTACGAGGTGACGGCGGAGTTCGAGAACGTCCAGAGCCTGGTGCCGCAGTCCTCGGTGAAGGTCAACGACGTGGCCGTGGGCCGCGTCACCGACATCGACCTCGCCGACCAGGGCTGGACCGCCGTGGTGACGATGAAGGTCAACGGGGGGGTGCGGCTGCCCGAGGGCGTCTACGCGCGCATCGAGCAGTCCAGCCTCCTGGGCGAGAAGTACGTCCAGCTCGTCGCCCCGGGCAAGGCCGGACAGCTCGACGCGCAGCCCGCCGCCGCCACCAGCGCGACCGGCGGGCGCGAGGTGGACATCCCGCTGGCCCGCACCAACCGCAACCCCGAGGTCGAGGAGGTCTTCGGCGCGCTGTCGATGCTCCTCAACGGCGGCGGAATCCAGCAACTGCGTACCATCTCGCGCGAGTTGAACAAGGCACTGGAGGGCAACGAGCCCGCCGTGAAGTCGATGCTCCACCGCGTCGACGAGCTGATGCGCAGCCTGGACGGCAACAAGAAGGACATCACCGCCGCCCTGGACTCCCTCAACCGCCTCTCCACCACCCTCGCCGTCCGCAAGACCGAGATCGGCGAGGTGCTGACCGGGCTCAGCCCCGGACTGAAGGTGCTGAAGGAGCAGCGCGGGGCACTGATGGCGATGCTGAAGTCCCTCGACCGGCTCTCCGGCACCGCGGTGGAGACCATCAACCGCAGCAAGGACGACATGGTCGCCGACCTGAGGGCACTGGCACCGATCCTGAAGAACCTCGCCGACGCGGGCCAGGCACTGCCCGACTCGCTCCAGGTGCTGCTCACCTACCCGTTCACCGACGAGGTCCTCAGCGGCGTCAAGGGGGACTACCTCAACGTGTACATGAAGCTCGCCGCACAGCCCGGGACGCAGATCATCCCGCCGATCAAGGGCGGCCCGATCACCTTCCCGACCACCCCGCCGACCTCCGAGGGGGGAGAGCAGCCGATGCGTAGCCCCCGCAGGCAGGGCGCGCCCGCTCCGAGCGCCCCCTCGCTGCCGCTGCCCTCCGTCACCACCCCCCAGGGCGGTGAGGGCTGATGGTCACGCGCAGCGTCATCGTCAAGAACCTCGCCTTCCTGGTGATCGCCGTCCTGGTCATCGGCTTCATCGGGGTCCGCTACGCGGACGCCGGCCGCTACGTGGGCGTCAAGGGCTACTACACGGTGCGGGTCGAACTCCCCGAGACCGGCGGCCTCTTCGAGCACTCGGCGGTCACCTACCGGGGCGTCTCGGTGGGTCGCGTCGGCCCCCTCCACCTCACCGACCGCGGAGTGGAGGCGGAGCTGCGGATCGACGAGGACGCCCCCGCCATCCCCTCCGACCTGGACGCCGCGGTGGCCAACTACTCCGCCGTCGGCGAGCAGTACATCGACCTGCGCCCCAAGACCGACGGCGCCCCCTACCTGGCGGACGGCTCGGTCATCGCCCAGCAGGCCACCAGCACCCCGATGCCGGTGACCAACCTCCTCAGCAGCCTGGACGCGACGGCCACCTCGGTGGACACCGAGAAGCTGCGCACCGTGGTGGAGGAGCTGGGTACCACCTTCGAGGGGCAGGGCGAGAACCTCCAGCAACTCCTGGACACCGGTGGTGAGTTCCTCGACGCGGCCGATGCCGCGCTGCCGTACACCACCAAGCTGATCATCGACGGCCGCACCGTGCTCGAAACCCAGAACCAGGCCGGGCAGGCGCTCACCTCCTTCGCGGACGGCGCCCAGCGCTTCGCCGAGCAGCTGAAGTCCTCCGACGGCGACCTGCGCAGGGTGATCACCGCCGGACCGGCGGCCGCCGAGCAGGTCACCGGGCTGCTGCGGGACGTCGACCCGAGCCTGAGCGTGCTGCTGGCCAACCTGCTCACCACCTCCGACCTGGCACTGGGCCGCCAGGACGGACTGGAGCAGCTGCTGGTACGGGCTCCGCAGCTCGTCGCGGCCGGCTCGACCACCGTGACCCGCTCGGGCGCGCGCTTCGGCATGGCGCTCACCTTCTTCGACCCGCTGCCGTGCACCGCCGGCTACGGGGCGACGAAGTACCGCAACGGCCTGGACACCACCGCCGCGCCGGGCCTCAACACGGCGGCGCGCTGCACGGCGCCGGCCTCCTCGGGCGTCAACGTACGCGGCTCGGCCAACGCGCCGGGCGGCGGCGGGGTCCCGCCCGCCGCGAAGCCGGGCTCCGGCCTCGCGCAGAACGCGACCACCCTCACCGCGCCCGACGCGGCGGCGGACGGCGCACTGCCGGGAGCGCTGGGGCTGCCCGCGCTGCCGGAGGGCGGCCCGACGGACATGAGCGGGCTGCTCGGACTGTGACAGGGAACGTGGCAGGCAGACAGGGAGGGTCCGTGATGACGACGGAGACGGTGGCCGCGAAGAGCGCGGCCGAGGGCACCCCGGATGTTCCGGAGGCAGACGTGCCGGAGGCAGCTGCTCCGGAAGCGGGCGGCGGGGAGCGTACGCCCGCCGCGCCCCCCGCGCGCCGCCGCCGGGCGCTGCTCGCGCTGCTCGTCGCGGCGGTGCTGGCCTTCACCGGGTACGCCGGCTGGTCGTACGCCACCGTCAGCGGCGACGATGACCTCGCCTTCTCCCGCGAACGCGACCGGGTGCTGCACGCCGGGCAGGCCCACCTCGCCCGCGTCAACAGCATCGACGCCGGCGACCCGGCCACCGGGCTCGCGGGCTGGCTGGACGCCACCACCGGCCCCCTGCACGAGGACCTCAGGAAGTCGAAGGGGGCCAGCACCGCCGCGCTGAAGCAGTCCGGCCGCTCGGCCCGCGCCACCGTCACCGAGGCGGCCGTCACCGATCTGGACACCCGCGGCGGCACCGCCAAGGTCCTCGCGACCGTACGCATCGAACTGAGCGGCGGCAGCACGGCGGAGGCCGTCGAACGCAAGCGCTTCGAGGCCGCGCTGCAGCGCACCGACGACGGCTGGAAGCTCAAGTCGCTCACCGCGATCACCGTGGAGAAGCCGGAGGAGGCCAAGTGAGGCGCCGCGCACTGCGGATCGCGGGCTGGACGGCACTGGCCGTCCTGCTGACGGGCGGCGTGGGGATGACGGCGCGCGCCCAGCAGTTGAGGAGCGAGCCGGCGGCGCGCAACACCGCGCTCACCGACCCGGCCGCCACCGCCACCGTGACGGGGGCGGTGGGCGAGTCGCTGTCGCGGGTCTTCACGTACTCCCCGGCGAGCACCGAGACCACCGAGGCGGCGGCGGCCGACCTGCTCGACGGACGGGCGAAGAAGCAGTACGAGACGCTCTTCGGGCAGGTCAGGAAGCGGGTCGCCGAGCAGAAGCTGACGCTCACCACCCATGTGGTGCGCGCCGGGGCGGTGCGGCTGAGCGGTGACGACGCGACGGTGCTGGTCTTCCTCGACCAGGTGACCGAACGCGCGGGGGCCGAACCGTCCAGCGTGGCCGCCCAGGTGTCGGTGACCGCGAAGAGACGCGACGGCCAGTGGCTCATCACCGACATGACGTCCCGCTGACCCCCGACCGACCTGAAGCGAACCGAAGGCAGATGACCGTGAGGCTCACCAAGAACCCGCTGCTCACCGCGGCGCTCGTCCTCTTCGCGCTGGCCCTGGCCGCCGCCGTCTGGACGGGCGGCTCCTGGTACGCGGCGGCGCAGGACTCCGACGCCGGCTTCACCCGCAGCCGCGACGACGCCGTGGCCGCCGCCCGCCACGGCGTGCGGACACTCAACACCCTCGACCACCGCCGGGTCGACGAGGGCCTCGCCGCCTGGGAGGCGGCCACCACCGGCGAGCTGAAGAAGCAGCTCACCGGCGGAAAGGAGCAGTTCAAGAAGCAGGTGGCGACGGCGAGGACCACCACCGCCGCCAAGGTGCTCTCCGTCGCCCTGACCGAGCTCAACGAACGCGAGGGCCGGGCGAAGGCGATGGTGTCCGTACGGATCACCGTCACCGCGGCCAAGGGGGCCCCGCAGTCCAAGCAGAGCCGGATGCTCGGCGAGCTGACCCGCACCCCGCAGGGCTGGAAGCTCAGCGAGCTGGCCCAGGCGCCGGTGGGGGACACCGGGGACAGCGGGGACAGCGGCGGGGACACGGGCGCCACGCCGTGAGCACCGCGCCCAGGAACGTACCGGCAGAAGAACGTGATCGCGAGAGGACGCCGCAGCCATGTCGACCACCCGTCATCTGATCAACCGGCAACGCCGGACGGCGGCCGTGGCGGCTCGGGGGCGCCTCGGGGCGGACACCCGGGCCGATGCTGCCGAGCCGCTTGCCGAGCCACTTGCCGAGCAGGCTGCCGAGCGGGCTGCCGCGTCGACTGCCGGACAGGCCACCGAAACGGCCACCGAAACGGCTGCCGAGCCAGCCGCCGAGCCGAAGATCCGCCTCCTCAAGAAGCCCGCGCCCAAGGCCACTTCGCGGCTGCGGGCACCCCTCGCGCTCGCCCTGGCCACGGTGCTCCTCGGCGGCTTCGCCGCCTTCGCCCAGATCCGGGCGGACGAGGCCCGCGACGACTCCGGCGGCAACAGCGCACTCGTTGACGCCGCACTCACCAGCGAGGTCAAGGGCGGCGTCTCGGACGCGGTGAACGCCGTCTTCTCCGTCGACTACAACGACCTCGGCCGCAACGAGGCCGCCGCCGAGAAGTACCTCACCGGTGCGGCCGTCGGCCAGCACCGCGCCATGCTCGCCGAGATCCGCGCGCAGGCCCCCCAGCAGAAGCTGGTGCTCACCACCACCGTCACCGACGCCGGCGTCGAGCTGGCCGGGGGCGACCGGGCCCGGGTGCTGGTCTTCGCCGACCAGCGCAACACCCGTACCGACAAGGACCAGACCTCCTTCGGGGCGGCCATGCTCGCCGTCGAGGCCCAACGGGTGGACGGAATTTGGAAGATCAACGATATTGAGACCTTCGGCTGAGCCGGCTCAGCCGCACCTCCGGTGCCAGGCCACGGCACCGGTTCACGGGAGGAAGGTTCATGACCTTGTTTCGCAGGGCACGCAAAGGTGCTCAGGGCACGGCGGTGTGCGCCCTCGCACTGTTCGCCCTGAGCGCCTCGCAGGCGCCGGGGCTGCTGCCGGCCGCCCATTCGCACCCGTCCGGCGCCGTCCCCCAGTCGCCGGGCACGCAGGCACTTCCACCCCTCACCTCCACCGACGGGCAGTACCACACCGAACTGCCGCCGCTGGTCCAGCCCGCGACGAGCGAGCGCCCCTCCGCCGCCGACCAGGTGCTGGCCGAGCAGTCGGGCATACCGCGCACCCTGCTGGCGTCCTACCACCAGGCCGCCGGCACGCTCGCGCGCACCGACCCCTCCTGCCGGCTGCCCTGGCAACTCCTGGCCGCGATAGGCAAGGTGGAGTCCGGCCACGCGCGCGGCGGCGCGGTCGACCTCTACGGCACGACGCGCGGCACGATCCTCGGCCCCGTACTCAACGGCGACGGCTTCGCGCGGATCACCGACACCGACGCCGGCCGCTGGGACGGCGACCTGCGCTACGACCGGGCCGTGGGCCCCATGCAGTTCATCCCCTCCACCTGGAAGCGCTGGGGGGCCGACGGCAACGGCGACGGGGTCGCCAACCCCAACAACGTCTTCGACGCGGCGCTTTCGGCGGGCGACTACCTCTGCGCGGGCAAGCGCGACCTCTCCCTGGAGGGGGGCGTGCGGGCGGCGGTCCTGTCGTACAACCACTCGGAGAGCTATCTCGCGACGGTACGCAGCTGGCTGTCCTTCTACCGCACGGGCGTCCACCCGGTCCCCGACGGCGCGGGCACGATCCCCAGGTCTCCCGGCGCGGGCAACCCCGCCAGCCAGCAGACCGGCGACTACGACGGCGACGGCGCCGCGGACCCGGGCACGACGGGCCCGGGCGGCATCGTCATCTCTCCGCCGCCGCCCACGGGGAACCCGGCCCCCCGGGATCCGCACTCGCCGCTGCCGACGACGCCGCCACTGACAACTCAGCCACCGTCCCCGTCTCCGACGGACCCGGGCACGGTGGACCCGTCTCCCACCGACCCGGGGACGGTCGATCCGACACCTACGGATCCGGGGACGGTTGACCCGACTCCCACCGACCCGGGCACGGTAGACCCGACACCTACGGACCCCGCCCCGGCTCCCACCCCAGACCCGACCACGGACCCCACGACCGACCCCACCACGGACCCGACCCCCGCACCGGAGCCCACCACGGACCCGACCGCGGATCCCGTCGTGGACCCGACCACGGAGCCCCCCACCGACCCGACGCCCGCCCCGACCGAGGAGCCCACCACTCCCTGACCGCCACCCGGCTACAGCCCGGACATCGCCGCCACGGGTCTCGGCAAACCGGCCGCAGCGCCCGTGGCGGCCGAGGGGTGAGCGCTCGCCGGTACGCGCGTCCCCGACCAGCTCCGGCACCTCCGCCGTGATCGACAGGGCGACTGAGCCGATGAGGGTCGATGAGGGCGGAGGTCTCCGCCAGCAGGTCGCGGGCGGCGTACCGCAGGGTCCGCGTGGTCAGCGGGGGCACGCAGCGGAGCGTACCCGGGCGGCCCGGGTCTGGCGGAAGGCTCGGCCCGCATGGTAAGCAGGCATATCTACGCGTGTCGCCGGCCGGGGGGCCGGGTACGCCGCTTCGGGGCGAGGGCGTGGGGGAGGGAGCGGACCCATGGACACCGAGCTGCGCACCCGGCTCACCGAAGCCCGGCAGACCCTCGCCGTCGGCGACCCGGCGGTCGCCGCCGAGAGCTACGGCGCCCTGCTGGCCGAGGCCCGCGGGCAGGGACTGGCCCAGGAGGAGGCGACCGCGCTGCTGGGGCTGGGCGACTGCGGCCTGGAGAACGGGGAGTTGGAGCAGGCGCGCGAGCATTTCGAGGCCGCCGAGCGGCTGCTCGCGGACGCGCCGGCCGTCCAGCTGGCCCGCGCGGTGCGCGGCCGGGTCGTGGCCCACCTCCTCCTGGGCGAGCTGCGCTACGCCTGCTATCTCGTCGAGACCGAGCTGCACCGCCTCGTCTCCGCCGGCTGCACCGACCCCGACGCCCTCCTCATCCTCAACACCGCGGCCATCGCCCCCCTGATGGACCTCGGCGCCCACGCCCGCGCCGCCCAGGCCGCCGAGCGCGCCCTCGCCCTGGAGCCCCTCGCCACCGACCGCGCCGCCATCGCCGCCATGCACCGCTCCGTGGCCCGCATCCTCCTCGCGGAGGGGCGCTTCGCGGCGGCCGACGTCTCGCTGGCCAGGGCCTCGGAGCTGTTCGAGGAACTGGGCATCCGCACCGACCTGGCCCACTGCCACTGGATGCGCGGCTACGTCCTCGCCCAGCGCGACGAACTCCAGGGCGCCGAAGGCGAGTTGCGCACCGCCCGCGACATGCTCGCCGCCAAGGGCGCGGTGCTCTTCGCCGCCCAGGTCGAGGTGGAGCTGGCCGACGTACTGCGCCGCCGCGGCGAGAGCGCCGAGGCGGCCCTGCTGCTGCGCGGACTGCTCGACCCCGCCCGCGCCGGCTTCGGCACCGTGCACGCGGCGGGCGCGCACCGCCTCCTCGGCCTGATCGCCGAGGCCGAGGGCCGCGACGACCGCGCCGAGGAGCACTACGTCGCCGCGCTCTCCCTACTGGAGACCGCCGGCGCGGCCGGCGACCTCGCCGACCTGTGCCGGCTGCTGGGCGACCTGCTGCGCCGCACCGGCCGCATCGACGCCGCCCTGACCACGTACCGCACCGGCCTGGGCCACCGCGCCACCCCCGGCACCACCACCCTGGGCCCTGCCCCGACGCCCAGAGCACGCACTGAACGCCGTTGCGCCGGTACGGGGGTTTCAGACACGCTCTAGACCACCCGCCGCCCCTTGCCCAGGGCGATCACGCCGCCCTCCGAGACGGTGTACAGCTCACGGTCGCGCTCGCGGTTGACGCCGATCGTCGCGCCCGCCGGGACCTCCGCGTTCTTGTCCAGCACCGCCCCGCGCACCACCGCGCCGCGCCCCACGCGCACGTTGTCGTGGAGCACCGCGCCCTGCACCACGGCGCCCTCCTCGACCACCACGCCGGGGGAGAGCACCGAGCGCGTGACCTGCCCGCGGATCACGCAGCCGGGGCTGACGATCGACTCGCTCGCGATGCCGCCCGCGCAGAACTTCGCCGGGGGCAGCTGCCCGGAGTGGGTGTAGATGGGCCACTGGCGGTTGTCGAGGTTGAAGGCCGGCTGGTCGGAGATCAGGTCCATGTGCGCCTCGTAGTACGAGTCCAGCGTGCCCACGTCCCGCCAGTAGCCGTGGTCGCGGGCCGTCTCACCGGGCACCCGGTTGCCGTCGAAGTCGTAGAGCTGCGCCTGCCCGCGCGCGGTGAGCATCGGCAGGATCGAGCCGCCCATGTCGTGCACCGAGTCCGGCTCCTCGGCGTCCAGTTGCAGGGCGTCGATGAGGGTCTTGGTGGTGAAGAGGTAGTTGCCCATCGAGGCGAAGACGTGCTCCGGGTCGCCCGGCAGCCCCGGCGGGTCGGTCGGCTTCTCCAGGAAGCCGTCCACCTGCAACCCGTCCCCGCCCGGGGTGATCACCCCGAAGGACGACGCCTCCGAGCGCGGCACGCGGATGCCCGCCACCGTGACGCCCGCGCCGCCGTCGATGTGCTGCTCCAGCATCTGCCGCGGATCCATGCGGTAGACGTGGTCGGCGCCGAACACCGCGATGTAGTCGGGCTGTTCGTCCTGCACCAGGTTGAGCGACTGCAAGATGGCGTCCGCGCTGCCCAGGTACCAGCGCGGACCCAGCCGCTGCTGGGCGGGCACGGGCGTGACGTAGTTGCCCAGCAGGCTCGACATCCGCCAGGTCGTCGTGACGTGCCGGTCCAGCGAGTGCGACTTGTACTGCGTCAGCACGCAGACGCGCATGATGTCGCCGTTGACGAGGTTGGAGAGCACGAAGTCGACCAGCCGGTACGTGCCGCCGAAGGTCACCGCCGGTTTCGCCCGGTCCGTCGTCAGCGGCATCAGCCGCTTGCCCTCGCCGCCCGCCAGGACGATTCCCAGTACCGAAGGTCCACCGCGCATGACTTGCCCCCTCTAAGAGGTGTGTTGTAGCTGCTCGTACACCGCGGCGGTGCGCCGCGCCACCGCGTCCCAGCCGAACTCCCGCACCGTGCGCTCCCGTCCGGCCGCACCCATCCGCCGCGCCCGCTCCGGATCGGCGAGCAGCGCGTCGAGCGCCGCCGCCAGCCCGCGCTCGAACTCCTCGGGCCTGCTTGCCTCGTACGGCACCAGCAGGCCGGTGACGCCGTCGTCCACCACCTCCGGGATGCCGCCCACCGCGGAGGCCACCACCGCCGTACCGCAGGCCAGCGCCTCCAGGTTGACGATGCCGAGTGGCTCGTACACCGAGGGGCAGACGAACGCCCGCGCGTGGGTGAGCAGTTGCACCACCTCGGGGCGCGGCAGCATCTGCGGCAGCCACACCACCCCGTCGCGCAGCGCCCGCAGTTCCTCGAAGAGCGCGCGGAACTCCGCGTCGATCTCCGGGGTGTCGGGGGCGCCGGCGCACAGCAGCAGCTGCGCGTCGGGGGCCACGTGCCGGGCGGCGCGCAGCAGATGGGGGACGCCCTTCTGCCGGGTGATACGGCCGACGTAGACCACGTAGGGGCGCTGCGGGTCCAGCCCGGCCCGGCGTACGGCGTCCAGGCCGGGGTCGGGGCGGTACAGGGCGGTGTCGATGCCGTTGTGCACCACCCGCACCCGCGCGGGGTCCAGCGCCGGATAGCAGCGCAGGATGTCCTCGCGCATCGCCCCGGAGACGGCGACCACCGCGTCGGCGGCCTCGATCGCGGTGCGCTCCGCCCAGCTCGACAGGGCGTAGCCGCCGCCGAGTTGCTCCGCCTTCCACGGACGCAGCGGCTCCAGGGAGTGGGCCGTCATCACGTGCGGTATGCCGTACAGCAGCTTGGCGAGGTGCCCGGCCAGATTGGCGTACCAGGTGTGCGAGTGGACCAGCTCGCAACCGCCCACGGCGGCGGCCATCGACAGGTCCACGGAGAAGGTGCGCAACGCGTCGTTGACCCCGTCCAGCAGCGGCCAGGCGGCGTGCCGCTCCACCCCGTCCTGCGCCGGCGCAGGCGTCCCGCCACCCCAGGCATGCACCTCGACCCCGACCAGCCGCCGCAACTCCCGCGCCAGGAACTCGACATGCACCCCGGCGCCCCCGTAGACATCCGGCGGATACTCCCGGCTGAGCAGCCCCACTCTCACGCAAGACCCCCGAACATCGCGGCAGTTGTCCCGTCAGGTGCCCTCATGGTCGCCCGCCGAGGGCCATAGGGGGAAGACCGCTGCGGGGGGTTGGTGGACGGTGGCAACCGGGCCGGTCGTCCCCTGCGATGGTCGTACGCCTCTCGCGCCGCCATGCCATACAGCATCGAGTGCACTGATCGGCAGGGATTGCTCTATTTTCACCCTCTCGTCATACTCTCCCGTGGTATTCACATGGCATGACACGAGCGGGGGACGCCTACACGGGGCTGCGGGCTCGGCTTGACGGACCGGTGTTGACCGTATGGGCCAAGCACGACCGGGATTCTGATGGGTGGCTGCCGCTGTGGCGGCACATGGAGGACAGCGCGGCTGTCGCCGGGCGGCTGTGGGACGAGTGGCTTCCCCGAGCCGTACGGCAGTTGATTGCCGAAGTGCTGCCCGGCGGAGAGGCCGACGCGCGCCGACTGGCGGTGTGGCTGGCGGGAGTGCACGACATCGGAAAGGCGACGCCGGCGTTCGCCTGCCAGGTCGAGCAGTTGGCGCAGCACATGCGCGACCACGGTCTGGAGATGCGCTCGCAGCAGGCGATGGGCCGGGACCGTCTGCTCGCACGACACGGGCTGGCCGGGCAGGTGCTGCTGGGGGAGTGGCTGGAGGAGCGGCACGACTGGACGGCCAGGCAGACGGGTCAGTTCACGGTGGTGGTGGGCGGCCACCACGGGGTGCCCCCCGAACACGGTCAGATCAACGCACTTGACAGCCACCTGGAGTTATTGCGGACGCCCGGCAGGAGCCGGACGCTGTGGCGGCGGGTGCAGGAGGAGTTACTCGAGGCGTGCGCGGCGGAGTTCGGCGTACGGGGGCGCTTCGACGCGTGGCGGACGGTGAAACTGCCGCAGCCGGTACAGGTGCTGCTCAGCGCGCTGGTCATCGTCTCCGACTGGATTGCCAGCAACCCCGACCTGTTCCCCTACTTCCCCCAGGATGTGCCTCGCACCAGTGAGGAGCGCATCGCTGCCGCCTGGCGAGGGCTGAACCTGCCTGGACCGTGGTGTCCGGAGAATCCGGTGGGCGACGTGCACGAGTTGTTCGCCTCCCGTTTCGGATTGCCGTCGGGGGCGAAGGTCCGGCCGCTGCAGGAGGCAGCCTTTGAACTGGCCCGGACGATGGACTCGCCAGGGCTGATGGTGATCGAGGGGCCGATGGGTGAGGGCAAGACAGAGGCTGCGCTCGCAGCTGCCGAGATCCTCGCCGCCCGGTCCGGAGCGGGCGGGGTGTTCTTCGCGTTACCGACGATGGCCACCGGCAACGCGATGTTCCCCCGCCTGCTGGACTGGCTCGACCGGTTGCCCGCACCGCGGGGCAGCCGCTACTCGGTGCTCCTCGCTCATTCGAAGGCTGCACTCAACGACGACTTCACTGGTCTGATGGACCCGAAACATCAGGTCGCCGCAGTGGAGTTGGACGCTCCACAGAAGCAACGGGAGTGGCGCCCCTCCAGCCGCAGCCGTTCTGCTGCCGCCGAGTTGGTGGCACACGCCTGGCTGCGCGGGCGGAAGAAGGCCATGCTGTCGTCGTTCGTGGCCGGGACGGTGGACCAGCTGCTCTTCGCCGGGCTCAAGAGCCGCCACCTGGCACTGCGTCACCTGGCGGTCGCCGGCAAGGTCGTCGTGATCGACGAAGCGCACGCCTACGACACGTACATGAGCGTCTACCTGGACCGGGTGCTGTCCTGGCTGGGTGCCTACCGGGTGCCGGTGGTGGTGCTCTCCGCGACACTGCCTGCGGGCCGGCGCAGGGAGCTGGTCGAGGCGTACGCGGGCAAGGTGATCGATGCGACGGCAGCTGCTTTCGACGCCGTCGCCCAGGCAGACGACTATCCGCTGCTGACGGCGGTTACGCCCGGCGGGTCACCGGTGATGCGGCAGCCGGTGGCATCCGGCCGCGGTGTGGACGTCGAGCTGGAGCGGATCGAGGACGATCTGGACGTCCTTGCCGATCGGCTGGAGGAGGAACTCGCGGGCGGCGGCTGCGTCCTGGTCGTTCGCAACACCGTGCGCCGCGTGGTGGAAACGGCGGGCGTGCTGCGGCGGAGGTTCGGGGATGCGAACGTGACGGTCGCCCATTCCTGCTTCATCGATGTCGACCGTGCCGCCAAGGATGCCGACCTGCTCCAGCGCTTCGGGCCGCCGGGCAAGACCGAGGATCGGCCGAGAAGGGCGCATATCGTCGTCGCCAGCCAGGTGGCCGAGCAGTCCCTCGACATCGACTTCGACCTCCTTGTCACCGACCTGTGCCCCGTCGACCTGCTGCTGCAGCGGATGGGACGCCTGCACCGCCACCTGCGCGGCGGCCGGGGGCAGACCGAGCGGCCCGAGCGACTGCGCACGGCGCGCTGCCTGGTCAGCGGCGTCGACTGGGCGGCGAGCGTGCCGGAGCCCGTGCGCGGCTCGGTCGCGGTGTACGGGGCGTACGCGCTGCTTCGTTCAGCCGCGGCCCTGCTTCCCCACTTCGAAGGCGCCCCGGGGTGTCCGGTAAGGCTGCCGGCGGACATCAGCCCGCTCGTGCAGCGCGCGTACCGCGACGGGCCAGACGGTCCGCACAACTGGGCGGACGCGATGGACAACGCTCGGCTGCGGCACGAGAAGCACCGCGCCGATCAGGCCGAACGGGCCGCGACGTTCCGACTCGCCGCTGCCGCCCGCCCCGGCCGCCCGCTGTTCGGCTGGGTCGCGGCCGGAGTGGGCGACGCGGACGACACCCGCGCCGGCCAGGCGCAGGTCCGTGACAGCCGCGAAAGCCTTGAGGTCATCGTGGTCCAACGCCGAGCCGACGGCACTTTGGCCACGGTGCCGTGGCTCGGGCCGGACCGCAAAGGCCGCACCCGCGCCGGGCTGGCCCTCCCCACCGACCAGGTACCGACCACCCTGGCGGCCCGCACCGCCGCAAGCTGCGGCCTGCGGCTGCCGATCCAGTTCAGCGGCGCCGAGGTCATGGACCGGGCGATCGCCGAACTGGAGGAACTGTCGCTGCCTGCCTGGCAGGAGAAGAGCAGTTACTGGCTGGCAGGCCAGCTGATCCTGCCACTCGACGAGGACTGCCGGACCCACCTGGCGGGCTTCGCTCTCCGCTACAGCAAGACCGACGGCCTTGAGGTGACCCGTGTCTGAAAGCAGCCAGAGCAGCGGCAGCGACGTGCTGTCGTTCGACCTGACCACCCGGGCGTGGATACCCGCGCTCCGACGTGACGGCCGCCAGGGCGAGTTGTCGCTGCGCGAGGTGTTCGAGCAGGCGGCCGAGCTGCATCGGATCGTCGGTGAGCTGCCCACGCAGGAGTTCGCCCTGATGCGTCTCCTCCTCGCCGTTGCGCACGATGCCCTGGACGGGCCCGCTGACATCGAGGCGTGGTCGGAACTGTGGGCCGACGAAGGCTGCTTCGCGCCGGTCGGTGCGTACCTCGACGCCCACCGCGACCGGTTCGACCTGCTGGACGTCGACGCGCCGTTCTTCCAGACCGCGGGGCTGCGGACGGCCAGGGATGAGGTGCTCTCCCTCAACCGGATCGTGGCCGACGTACCCAACGGAAAGCCGTTCTTCACCGCCAGGATGCCCACCGTCGACCGGCTCACGTTCGCCGAGGCCGCGCGCTGGGTCGTACATACCCACGCCTGGGACACCTCCGGCATCAAGACCGGGGTGGAGGGGGATCCGCGAGCCAAGGGCGGCAAGGTCTATCCGCTCGGCGTCGGCTGGGCCGGCAACCTCGGCGGTGTCTTCGTGGAGGGCGCAGACCTACGGCAGACCCTCCTGCTGAACCTGGTGGCCGCCGACACCATCGGCCTGGAGTTCGACGACACGGACGCCCCGGCCTGGCGGCGCGAGCCGTGCGCTCCGGGCGGCGCCGAGCGTGCCCCCACCGGCGTGCGCGACCTGTACACCTGGCAGACGCGACGCCTGCGACTCCACTTCGACGCTGCCGGCGTGCACGGCGTCGTCCTCAGCTACGGAGATCCGCTCACCCCGCACAACCGGCAGCACCGCGAGCCGATGTCCGCCTGGCGGCGTAGCAAGCCCCAGGAGAAGAAGCTCCGTAAGACCCCGGTCTACATGCCCCGGGAACACGACCCCGAGCGCTCCGCATGGCGCGGGATCGCCTCGTTGGTAGCCGACCGGACGGAGAAGACCCAGGGGGCGGAGGCCGCGGCCTACCTGCGGCCGGGAATCCTGGAGTGGGTGGCCCGCCTGGTGACCGAAGGGGAGCTGGAGCGCGGATTCCTCATCCGCCCCCGCATCGTCGGCGCCACGTACGGCACACAGCAGTCCGTGATCGACGAAGTGGTCGACGACCACGTCTCGATGGCTGCCGTTCTCCTCCACCAGCAGGACCGGCACTACGCCCAGCAGGCCATCGACGCCGTCGCCGACGCCGACCAGGCGGTCAACGCCCTCGGAGACCTCGCCACGAACCTGGCCCGCGCCGCCGACGTCGAGACCGAAGGACCCCGCTCCACCGCACGGGACCTCGGCTACGGACTTCTCGAGGCCCCGTACCGCAGCTGGCTCGCGCACCTGGCCGAGGCCGACGACCCGTTCGAGCGGCGCACCGACTGGCAGCGGCAGGTGTACGAGATCGTCAGCCGGCTCGGCGACCGACTCATGGCCGCGGCGGGGGAGGTGGCCTGGCAGGGCAGGACCGTGGATCTCAAGCGCGGCGGCACGGAGTGGCTCAACTCCGACCTGGCCGGCAGATGGTTCCACGCCGCCCTCGCAAGGGGCCTCGGCCATACCGGCGGTGCCGAACCGTCGCCGGACGGAAAGCCGGCATCTGAGACCACCTCGACCGAAAAGGCGCTCGTATGACGACCGTTACCGCACCTGATACCCCGCGAGAGCGGGTCGCCCGGCTTGCCCGCAGCCAGATCGGCGCCCTGCAGCAGGGCTACCTCGCCGACCGTCCCCAGGCGGTCGCGGCCCTCGCCCGGCTCCGGCGCGGCGCCGGCCGCGAGGCCGGACAGGTGCCCGACCTGTGGAGCCTTGTCGACACGGGCCCTCTGCACGACACTCCGGCCGGCGCCCGACCCATGAGCGAGAGCGAACTGGTCCGCGCCGAGGACGCCCTGCACGTCGCGCTCACCCTGTGGGCGCTGCACCAGCAGTCCCGCGGCGCCGGCATGCACCAGGCCGACCGGCCGGGCAGCAGGCGCGGGCTGGGGGCCGCCGTACGCCGGATGATGAAGCCCGGCGAGATCGACGAACCCCTGCGCAAACGCCTCGTGCGCGCCGGCACCGCCTCGGACCTGACCACCCTCGCCCAGCGGCTGCGCGACCTCGTCGTTTTGCTGCGCCGCGAGGACGTACCGCTCGACTACGCACTGCTCGCCGGGCAGCTCTACACCTGGCAGCGACCCGGCGGAACGGACACCGTCCGCCGGGAATGGGGCCGCTCCTTCCACGCCTGGCACGCGGGCACCCCCGACGCAGAGCAGACCACCCCCCCAACCCCCGGCCGCCAGCACCACGGACACCGACAAGGACGCCTCGTGAACCGCATCTTCCTCGACGTGCACGCCCTGCAGACCGTCCCGCCCAGCAACCTCAACCGCGACGACACCGGCGCGCCGAAGACCGCCGTGTACGGAGGCGTGCCGCGGGCCCGCGTCTCCAGCCAGGCGTGGAAGCGGGCCACCCGTACCTACTTCGCCAGTGAGAACCTGCTGGAGGCGAGCGAGCTCGGTGTACGGACCAAGAAGATCGTGGACGTGCTCGCCGACCGGATCACCGGCCTCGACCCCTCCCTCACCCAGGAGGCAGCACTGCGGCTCGCGGACGAGACCGTCAAGGCGACCGGCCTGAAGACCGAGGTCCCCAAGCGCAAGGCCACCGCCGCCAAGGACGGGGAGCCGGACCCGGCGCCTGAGACGAAGTACCTGGTGTTCCTCAGCGCTCGACAACTGGACGGCCTGGCCCGGCTCGCCGTCGACGGCGCCCCCGACATCACGGCCTTCCTGAAGGACAAGAAGAACAAGGACCGGGCCAGGGAGATCGCCGACACCCGCCACTCCGTCGACATCGCACTCTTCGGCCGCATGGTCGCCGACGCCGCGGACATCAACGTCGACGCCGCCGTCCAGGTCGCCCACGCCATCAGCGTCCACCGCGTCGAGAACGAGTCCGACTACTACACCGCCGTCGATGACCAGAACACCGACGAGGAGACCGGAGCCGGCATGATCGGCACCGTCGACTTCAACTCCGCGACCCTGTACCGCTATGCGGCCCTCGGCGTCCACCAACTCGCCGAAAACCTCGGCCAGGGGCTGCGCGAGGACGAACCCCTCACCACCCCGGTGCGCCGGGCCGTCGAGGCGTTCGTCCACGGCTTCGTCGCCTCCCTGCCCACCGGAAAGATCAACACGTTCGGCCACCACACGCTGCCCGACGCCGTGATCGTCAAGCTTCGCAGCACCCGGCCCGTCAGCTTCGTCGCGGCCTTCGAGGAGCCGGTGCGCGGGCAGAGCGGAGGCCACGTACGAGAGGCGTCCGAGCGCCTGGCCGAGTACGTCCCCGACATCGAACGCGCCTACGGTGACGAGGACTCCACGCTCACCTGGGTGCTGCGCGTCGGCCCCAACACCCACCAGCTCGCCGGACTCGGCAACGAGACGCAGAACATCGGCGAACTCGTCACCGCCGTTGGGCAGGCCGTCGCCGAGCGCCTGGAGAAGCCCGCATGAGCGTGCTCACCCTCCGGCTCGCAGGCCCCCTGCAGTCCTGGGGGGTCTCGGCCCGGTTCACCCGCCGCACCACCGAGTCCGCACCCACCAAGAGCGGCGTCATCGGCATGCTCGCCGCCGCAGCCGGCGTCGAACGCGGCGACGACGCCGAACTGGCACCCCTGGCCGCCTTGAGGTTCGGCGTCCGAATCGACCAACCAGGCACCCGGCTAAGGGACTTCCATACCGCCCACCACGGCTTCACCGGCATATCCATGCCGTTGTCTGAGCGCTTCTATCTCGCGGACGCTGTGTTCGTCGCCGCCCTCGAAGGCGATCGCCCACTCCTAGCCGGCCTGTACGCGGCGCTGCGTACACCGGTGTACGCGCCGTTCCTCGGCCGCCGTTCCTGCCCGCCCGCTCTGCCCGTCGAGCTCGGTCTCCACGACGAAGGGGGTCTTCAGCAGGTACTGCGCGAGGTGCCCTGGCAGGCATCGCCCTGGTACCGCAGGCAGTACCGCGACCGGGCCCAGGTCGAACTCACCGTGCTGCGTGAGGCGGATGAGGACGAGCGGCACGCCGCCGACACCCGGCGCGACCAGCCCCTCAGCTTCGCCGCCGCACACCGCCGCCACGCCCTGCGCGCCATCGTCAGCGACCACGTGACCATCCCGAACCCGTCCGCCCGGCAACTGCCGCGGCACGACCCGTTCGACGCCCTGGAGGAAGAGAGCGTCTGATGTTCCTCACCCGCTTCCGCGTGAACACCGCGCGCCCCGGATCCCGCCGCCTCCTCGCCTCACCGCAGGCCATGCACGCGGCCGTCATGTCGGCCTTCCCCACGCTGCTGCCCACCGCCGCACCCCCGCAGGATGCCCCGCGCGTGCTGTGGCGCCTGGACCACACCGCACGGGCCGAGGTCATGCTGTACGTCGTCAGCCCCGACCGGCCCGACCTGACCCATCTCGTCGAGCAGGCCGGCTGGCCCGCCGCGGCCGCTGCCGACCCGGCCGAACCCGGCTGGCAGAGTCGGCCCTACGGTCCGTTCCTCGACCGTCTGGCCCCCGGGACACGATGGGCGTTCCGGCTCACCGCCAACCCCGTCCACCACATCCGCCGCAAAGACGGGGAACCGACCAAGCGCACCGCGCACATCACCCCACTGCACCAGATGGGCTGGCTCCTCCAACGCCAGGAGCAAGGCGGCTTCCGCGTGCTGGAAAAACCGGAAGACCGACGCCTGCTGCCAAGTGGCACCACCCACTCCAAGCAGCCCCACCACGGCGACCGGTACGAACTGGCCGTCCGCGACAAACGCGCCCTGGCCTTCGACAAATCCCGCAGTGCAAGCCCCCCGGCCGCCCGCAAGCCGCACGTCAGCCTGGTCGCCGTCACCTTCGACGGCCGCCTCGAGGTCACCGACGCCGAACTGCTACGCCGCGCCCTCATCCAGGGGATCGGCAAGGCCAAGGCATACGGGTGCGGCCTGCTCACCCTGGCATCCCCTGACGCGAACTGGTGAGGCAGTGACCAGCATCTCCCGGCGCACCGCGCTCACTCCGCGCCAACTCACCAGGACCAGCGAACGGTTGTCGTTCGTCTACCTTGAGCGCTGCACGGTGCATCGCGACGCCCACGCCATCACGGCCGAGGACGCCGACGGCACCACCCACATCCCGTCGGCGACCATCGGCACCCTGCTCCTCGGCCCCGGCACCCGCATCACCCACCAGGCGATGAGCGTCCTCGGCGAGACCGGCGCCGCCGTGTGCTGGGTGGGGGAGCGGGGCGTGCGCTATTACGCCAGCGGCCGAGCCCTGACCCGCTCCTCCGCGCTCGTCGAGGCACAGGCCGTGCGGTGGGCGAACAACCGCAGCCGTCTGGCCGTCGCCCGAGCCATGTACCGCCTGCGGTTCCCCGACGAGGATCCGGCCGGCCTCACCCGCCAAGAACTCCTCGGCCGCGAAGGCCGCCGCGTCAAGGACTGCTACCGGGCCCAGTCGACCCGCACCGGCATTCCCTGGCGCGGACGCCGCTACACTCCCGGCGACTTCACCAGCGGAGACCCGGTGAACCAGGCCATCACCGCCGCCGCGCAGTGCATGTACGGCATCGCCCACGCGGTCGTCACATCGCTCGGCTGCAGCCCGGCTCTCGGCTTCATCCACTCCGGCCACGAACTGTCCTTCGTCCTGGACATCGCCGACCTCTACAAGACCGAGATCGGCATTCCGCTGGCCTTCGACGTCGCCGCAACGGACGAGGAGGACGTCGGCCCGCGTACCCGCCGGGCACTGCGGGACCGCATCAACGAGACGTCACTGCTGGACCGCTGTGTCAACGACATCAAACATCTCCTGCTGCCCGAAGCACCCCGGGCTGCCGCTACGTACGACGACCCCGACGTCGTCGCACTCCAAAGCGACGGCGGCCATACCGTCGCCGCAGGTCGCAACTACGGTGACGGGGCTGACGACCACTATGCCCATAGCGATACGGAGACGACCTGGTGACCGTCATCGTGCTCACCAACTGCCCGGTCGGTCTACGGGGCTTCCTTACCCGCTGGCTCCTCGAAATCTCGGCCGGAGTCTTCATCGGCAACCCCTCCGCGCGGATCCGCGACCTGCTCTGGAACGAGGTCCAGCAGTACGCCGGCCAAGGTCGCGCCCTCCTCGCCCACACCACGAACAACGAACAGGGCTTCGCCTTTCGAACTCACGACCACAGTTGGCATCCGGTCGACCGCGACGGCTTGACCCTGATCCACCGCCCGAGCGCCCAAGGGGATCGGAACGCTGACACGGCTGCCAGGAAAGGCTGGAGCAACGCGTCCAAGCGACGACGGTTCGGCAAAAGGTGATCATCCGATATGAGATTCTCATCCCTATTGTCGATTTCTGCGAAACTACCTCAGAATGACCTGCCGCCGTGACAAAACAGCAGGTCATAAAGTGTGCTCCCCGCGCTCGCGGGGATGGTCCCCGGCTCTCGGATCTCCTGCGAGGCCGCGGCGAGTGCTCCCCGCGCTCGCGGGGATGGTCCCGGCGAGTCCTCGGAGCGGGGGCGGTGCCGGCGGACCAGGAGCTGGTGCTCCCCGCGCTCGCGGGGATGGTCCCGGGTCGCTCACCGACCTGAGCACGGTGCCGCGGTGCTCCCCGCGCTCGCGGGGATGGTCCCGCGGTCGGTAGCTATCGGATGCTGTTCCGGCCGTGCTCCCCGCGCTCGCGGGGATGGTCCCCTGGAGTGGATGTCAGCGAGTTGGCCGCCCGTGTGCTCCCCGCGCTCGCGGGGATGGTCCCAGGGTCTGGGCGTCCTTCTTGTACGTCGACTCGTGCTCCCCGCGCTCGCGGGGATGGTCCCTTCCGGCCGGACGGGACGCCCTACGGGCAGGGGTGCTCCCCGCGCTCGCGGGGATGGTCCCTCCCGCAAGAGGGGCGAGTGGTGATGCCGATCGTGCTCCCCGCGCTCGCGGGGATGGTCCCGGGGCGACGGCGGCCTCCCAGCCCTGCGAGAGGTGCTCCCCGCGCTCGCGGGGATGGTCCCCCCACCACCGCCGCCGGACTCATCCCCGGCCAGTGCTCCCCGCGCTCGCGGGGATGGTCCGTATCGACCAACGTCGTGGACCGTGGCGCGGCCGTGCTCCCCGCGCTCGCGGGGATGGTCCCTGCTGGCCCGCCTTGTCGTCGGCCCGCCCGACGTGCTCCCCGCGCTCGCGGGGATGGTCCCGCGGGCGCGATCGCGCAGCGGCTCCAGACGTTGTGCTCCCCGCGCTCGCGGGGATGGTCCCGCGTCTACCAGGAGACATGGGGCATGTGGGCGGTGCTCCCCGCGCTCGCGGGGATGGTCCCGGCCAGGAAGAGACCGTGAAGAAGCGCCGCACGTGCTCCCCGCGCTCGCGGGGATGGTCCCAAGCCCCGGCCGATCTCGCAGATCTGAGGGAAGTGCTCCCCGCGCTCGCGGGGATGGTCCCGTGCCCGGCGGAACGCCGCCGTTCTCGAACCAGTGCTCCCCGCGCTCGCGGGGATGGTCCCCGCACCCGAAGACACCGAGGACGCGAACTCGCGTGCTCCCCGCGCTCGCGGGGATGGTCCTACGCCCCCGGCATGCGTCGCGTTCGCTCCGCCGTGCTCCCCGCGCTCGCGGGGATGGTCCCGACTCCTGCCGGTCGTCGACCTTCGTGTACAGGTGCTCCCCGCGCTCGCGGGGATGGTCCCACGGTGCGCTCGTCGATCGTGGTGGGGACGGTGTGCTCCCCGCGCTCGCGGGGATGGTCCCGTCATCACCGGCGGCGCATCCGCATCATCCGAGTGCTCCCCGCGCTCGCGGGGATGGTCCCGACCAGATGAACGGCGTGGCGAAGGACAAGGGGTGCTCCCCGCGCTCGCGGGGATGGTCCCGTGTACCGCCCGCTGACCGCCATGGTCAAACAGTGCTCCCCGCGCTCGCGGGGATGGTCCCATGTCCAGCAGAGCGGCGCCGGACGCGAGGGAGTGCTCCCCGCGCTCGCGGGGATGGTCCCGCTAGTGAGCGGCCCCCCGCGGGGAGCATCGCGTGCTCCCCGCGCTCGCGGGGATGGTCCCCCCGCCACCACCCCCGAGCCCACCGTGCGCCCGTGCTCCCCGCGCTCGCGGGGATGGTCCCGACCCACGCACCACCGAGCCCTCGGGCTCTCAGTGCTCCCCGCGCTCGCGGGGATGGTCCCACCGGCTCGACGCCGGTGATCAGCGCGGTGGAGTGCTCCCCGCGCTCGCGGGGATGGTCCCGCCGAGGTCATCATCCGCACGCTGATCAACGAGTGCTCCCCGCGCTCGCGGGGATGGTCCCTACCGGGAGGGCTGGGAGGGGCAGACGCAGCTGTGCTCCCCGCGCTCGCGGGGATGGTCCCGTGGCACGCGCCGACGGGGACAGCGCCGCCAGGTGCTCCCCGCGCTCGCGGGGATGGTCCCACCAACGGCGAGCTGACGCAGGCCGGGACGGCGGCGCTGGGTGCTCCCCGCGCTCGCGGGGATGGTCCCTGGACGGGCGCCCTGAACTGGCCGTCCGCTCAGTGCTCCCCGCGCTCGCGGGGATGGTCCGCCGACACCGCCGGGCGGGATCCAGCCGCCGGAGTGCTCCCCGCGCTCGCGGGGATGGTCCCTGCGTGCCCGCCGCCGCGTGCAGCGCCATCGCGTGCTCCCCGCGCTCGCGGGGATGGTCCCGCGCCGCCGCGGCCCGCGAATGCCTTCAGGGCGTGCTCCCCGCGCTCGCGGGGATGGTCCCACCCGCGCGGCCTCACCGGCGACCTTCCCGGTGTGCTCCCCGCGCTCGCGGGGATGGTCCCGACGGCAAGGGAGGTCGTAGCCATGGCTACACGTGCTCCCCGCGCTCGCGGGGATGGTCCCCAGCACTCCAGGATCGCCGCGGCGAACCCGGTGTGCTCCCCGCGCTCGCGGGGATGGTCCCACCTCATCGGCCAACTCGGTGCGGTTGTAGCGGTGCTCCCCGCGCTCGCGGGGATGGTCCCCCCCACCGCTGCCCCCGGCCCGCTACGGTAGAGTGCTCCCCGCGCTCGCGGGGATGGTCCCTCTTCGCTGATCAGGCGCCCGAGCGACGGGTTGTGCTCCCCGCGCTCGCGGGGATGGTCCCTGGATATTGATCATCGAGCCAACGCGGGATCCGTGCTCCCCGCGCTCGCGGGGATGGTCCCAGCGGTGCGCTGACCGAGCGGGAGTGGGAGCGGTGCTCCCCGCGCTCGCGGGGATGGTCCCCAGTCATCGGAGAACTTCTGCGCACTCAGGCCGTGCTCCCCGCGCTCGCGGGGATGGTCCCCAGAGTGCGCTTCGCGCATCGTTTAGGCCCTTGTGCTCCCCGCGCTCGCGGGGATGGTCCCCACACCGTTGCCAGCGGCAGCGATCGCATCCGGTGCTCCCCGCGCTCGCGGGGATGGTCCCTCCAGCTCCATGTCCGTCAGCGGCGCCAGGCGGTGCTCCCCGCGCTCGCGGGGATGGTCCCGTGGCCGGAGTCGACACATTGGTTGCTTCATTGTGCTCCCCGCGCTCGCGGGGATGGTCCCGGTCCGCGCACGATCCCTGACGTTTCGTAGTTGTGCTCCCCGCGCTCGCGGGGATGGTCCCGTCCCAGAGTGTGCGGCGGACCTAGATGCATTGTGCTCCCCGCGCTCGCGGGGATGGTCCCGTCATCAAGGCGGTATCGGTCGCGCGCTCAAGGTGCTCCCCGCGCTCGCGGGGATGGTCCCGAGGGAGTGGACATGCCGCAGTACATCGCGTGGTGCTCCCCGCGCTCGCGGGGATGGTCCCTTCACCATCGTCGGGCTGTTGATCAAGCATTGGTGCTCCCCGCGCTCGCGGGGATGGTCCCGGGGTGGTGTACCTGCGCCGGATCGCCGTACGGTGCTCCCCGCGCTCGCGGGGATGGTCCCCCACCTGCGATTCCGCTATACGGATCGCTGACGTGCTCCCCGCGCTCGCGGGGATGGTCCCGCAGCTGCGGTCAACGCGGCGTACGGATCGCTGTGCTCCCCGCGCTCGCGGGGATGGTCCCTCCCTCTTCAGCAGCTTGGCCCGCGCTTCGGCGTGCTCCCCGCGCTCGCGGGGATGGTCCCGTGCTGCTCCTGGGGATGGGTGGGGCTCGGTCGTGCTCCCCGCGCTCGCGGGGATGGTCCCTCCCGGCCCGGCATCAGCTGCGACAGGCGCCCGTGCTCCCCGCGCTCGCGGGGATGGTCCCGCGTCGGCGGCCACGATCCAGACCGCGCTGGAGTGCTCCCCGCGCTCGCGGGGATGGTCCTGAGACCCTGGCACTGGGGATCAATGGCCCCTCGTGCTCCCCGCGCTCGCGGGGATGGTCCCAGCAGCAAGACCATGCTGGGTGCTACCCAGAAGTGCTCCCCGCGCTCGCGGGGATGGTTCCTCTTGCCGCAGGGGAAACAGTTCGGTCAGCACGTGCTCCCCGCGCTCGCGGGGATGGTCCCTCCGGCGCGGCGGCGTCAGCGTGAACGGCGGCGTGCTCCCCGCGCTCGCGGGGATGGTCCCGAGCGCCCGGTCGGGGCCGACGCCGCCCCCGAGTGCTCCCCGCGCTCGCGGGGATGGTCCCTCGCGGGCTTTCAGTTCGGGCCTGTTGGGGTTGTGCTCCCCGCGCTCGCGGGGATGGTCCCCCCCACCCGTAACAGTGGCATGGCCTTGGATTCGTGCTCCCCGCGCTCGCGGGGATGGTCCCACGTCCACCGCCACGGGCATCGTGGCCGGCCGGTGCTCCCCGCGCTCGCGGGGATGGTCCCAGCCCTAGGTAGCGGTGCTGGAGGTCTTCGAGGTGCTCCCCGCGCTCGCGGGGATGGTCCCGGGTCAAGACCGCGATGCGGTTGCCCTTGGCCGTGCTCCCCGCGCTCGCGGGGATGGTCCCCCGGGCGACATCGTGGCGGGCGGAGTGGTGCTGTGCTCCCCGCGCTCGCGGGGATGGTCCCGCCGCGACCTGCCCCATCAGGTCGTCGCTCAAGTGCTCCCCGCGCTCGCGGGGATGGTCCCACCTGCATTTCGCCGAACTCGGTGAATCGCCAGATGTCGGTGCTCCCCGCGCTCGCGGGGATGGTCCCCGGCCCAGGTCGCCGTCGAACTTCGGGGTGCGGTGCTCCCCGCGCTCGCGGGGATGGTCCCTCTCTGACCTGCGGTTTCTCTGAGGCCGATGAGTGCTCCCCGCGCTCGCGGGGATGGTCCCTGGGACCGCGCCGTCCTGTCGCTGTGGTGCGGGTGCTCCCCGCGCTCGCGGGGATGGTCCCTCGCTGGACGGCTTCACCCAGACCCAGCGACGGTGCTCCCCGCGCTCGCGGGGATGGTCCTCATCGCCCCGTGTTCAGCAAGTGGACGCGAGAGTGCTCCCCGCGCTCGCGGGGATGGTCCCTCATCGCCGCGCCCGACCTGGACTGCCCGTCAGTGCTCCCCGCGCTCGCGGGGATGGTCCCACCCGAACCTCCGCGCGGGGGTGGCAGCGTCCGTGCTCCCCGCGCTCGCGGGGATGGTCCCGTGGAGTCCCGGGGCGGGCGAGGCGTGGTCGTGTGCTCCCCGCGCTCGCGGGGATGGTCCCCACGCCTGCATCGCGACCCTGCCACGCCCGTCGTGCTCCCCGCGCTCGCGGGGATGGTCCCGCTACTGGGACCTCGCCGACGACGCGGCCCGCGTGCTCCCCGCGCTCGCGGGGATGGTCCCGGTCTGACTTTCGCCCGTGGTGTCGAACAGGTGTGCTCCCCGCGCTCGCGGGGATGGTCCCGACATCAATTGGGCCCAGCACTTGCAGATCGGGTGCTCCCCGCGCTCGCGGGGATGGTCCCCACCCGATCACCGCACGTCCGCCGATAGCGTGGTGCTCCCCGCGCTCGCGGGGATGGTCCCTTGCTGCGCGCCGGGCCCTACCCAACGCACCGGTGCTCCCCGCGCTCGCGGGGATGGTCCCAGCCGTGGCGAAAACCCAAGCTGCCGCTGGCAGTGCTCCCCGCGCTCGCGGGGATGGTCCCAACTCCTTCGGCGCGTCGGGGGAACGCTGGCAGTGCTCCCCGCGCTCGCGGGGATGGTCCCTGGAACGGCTCGACGTCCGCCAGGACCGCCCGGTGCTCCCCGCGCTCGCGGGGATGGTCCCGCGATCGAGGCGGCCCTGTCCGCGCTGACCGCGTGCTCCCCGCGCTCGCGGGGATGGTCCCTGCGCGGGCCGGATCTTGGCAGCGCGCAGGGTGTGCTCCCCGCGCTCGCGGGGATGGTCCCGTGCGAGGAAGGGCTGTCTGCGGTCCGCGGTTGTGCTCCCCGCGCTCGCGGGGATGGTCCCGTCTCCTCATCGGCGAGTTCAGCGGTGAGGGCGTGCTCCCCGCGCTCGCGGGGATGGTCCCCGAATCCAGAATGAATCACCGGCGGCGAATGCGTGCTCCCCGCGCTCGCGGGGATGGTCCCTCCTCGGCACTCACACGCTCGGGGAACTCCTCGTGCTCCCCGCGCTCGCGGGGATGGTCCCTCAGGTACTGCGGCGTCGGGCTGCACCACGGTGTGCTCCCCGCGCTCGCGGGGATGGTCCCCTGCAACTGGGCTTCAAGTTCGTCCACCCGTTGTGCTCCCCGCGCTCGCGGGGATGGTCCCGACCAGCGAAATCAAGGAACGTGCCGCCGCCAGTGCTCCCCGCGCTCGCGGGGATGGTCCCTGGGACCGCGCGGTCCTCAGCTTGTGGTGTGGGTGCTCCCCGCGCTCGCGGGGATGGTCCCTGGACGAGAACGGGGTGTTCGTCCACCGTGAGGTGCTCCCCGCGCTCGCGGGGATGGTCCCCCGCCACGAAGACCAGGGAGGCGAAGAGGGAGGTGCTCCCCGCGCTCGCGGGGATGGTCCCGACCACTCCACCACGACCGTGTCCGTGCAGCGGTGCTCCCCGCGCTCGCGGGGATGGTCCCGGCGCCGGGTGGGCAGATCCTGCGCACCACCGGTGCTCCCTGCGCTCGCGGGGATGGTCCCGTGGCGTGAGGTCGCGCAGCGATAGCCCAATGGTGCTCCCCGCGCTCGCGGGGATGGTCCCCGCCTCGCTCACGGGTACGTCCTCCGGCAGGCGTGCTCCCCGCGCTCGCGGGGATGGTCCCGCACCGTCGTGCGCGCACGCGGACGCGCCGCAGTGCTCCCCGCGCTCGCGGGGATGGTCCCGGGGTCGTCGAGAATCCACACGCTGTCGGTGAGTGCTCCCCGCGCTCGCGGGGATGGTCCTGTCCAGAGGTCGCCGTCGCGATCCACATAGTCGTGCTCCCCGCGCTCGCGGGGATGGTCCCTCACGGCGTACGCGCGTGCGGATCGCCTGTTCGTGCTCCTCGCGCTCGCGGGGATGGTCCCGCGCGCACGCGGGAAGCTCCACCACGCGCGTAGTGCTCCCCGCGCTCGCGGGGATGGTCCCCAGTGCAGCGCGATCAACGGCAGCGCCAAGAAGTGCTCCCCGCGCTCGCGGGGATGGTCCCCAGCTCAACGCCAGCGCCCGCTCCCTGTTCAAGTGCTCCCCGCGCTCGCGGGGATGGTCCCTCAGCGGCGGCGGACACGTCGTCGCGCGCGCTGTGCTCCCCGCGCTCGCGGGGATGGTCCGTCCTCGCGCGCTTTCATCGCACCGCTGGACGGGTGCTCCCCGCGCTCGCGGGGATGATCCTGGGATACGGAGCCAGGTCAGCAGCAGAGCGACGTGTTCCCCGCGTTCGCGGGGGTGAGGGAGGGTGGGGAAAGGACACCGCCGGGCTTGGTCGGCGGTGATAACCGGGCCGGTCGTCCCCACCCCCTGCCGCCCTCACCCCTTGCGGTAGTCGTACGCCTCCCGTGCTGCCGACTCCACCGCCTCCAGATCGCCGCCCGCCGCCGCCGTGACCACCGCCGCTACCGTGCCCTCCACCAGCGGGGCGTCCAACAGGCGGGTGTCGGGCGGGAGTTCGTCCTCCTCGGTGAGGAGCGCCTGCACCGTGAGGACCGCGCTGCCCAGGTCGGCGAGGATCGCCACCCCCGCGCCGGCGTCCACCGCGTGGGCCGCCGCCGTGATGCGGTCCGCGTCCGTGCCGAAGGAGCCGTCGGCCGTGCCGCCCGCCGACGCGATTCGCTCGAAGCCGCCGCCCGCGAGTGCCACCGCCATCGCCGCCACCGACTCGGCGACCGCGGCGCTGTGCGAGACGACCACCACCCCCACCCGCTCACTCACCGGCGCCCCCGTCCGCCTCGGCGGCCGTCCGCGCCAGTGCCGCGACCAGCAGCGCCGCCGACGTCGCGCCCGGGTCCTGGTGGCCGACACTGCGCTCGCCCAGGTAGCTCGCGCGCCCCTTGCGGGCCCGCAGCGGGACGGTGGCGAGGGCGCCCTCCTCGGCGGCGGTACGGGCCGCCGCGTACCCGTCCGTGAGGGCCTCGACCGCCGGGGTCAGCGTGTCGATCATCGTCTTGTCCCCGGGCGCCGCGCCGCCGAGCTTCGCCACGGCCGCCACCCCGGTGGCGAGCGCCTCGCGCAGCTCCGCGTCGCTGACCCGCGGCGCCTCGCCGAGCGCCTTGCCCGTCGCCCGCAGTAGCGTGCCGTACAGCGGCCCCGACGCGCCGCCGACCTTCGAGATCAGCTGCCGTCCCGCCGTCGTGAGCACCGCGCCCGGAGTCTGCGGCGGCTCCGCCGCCAGCGACTGCGCGACGGCGGTGAACCCCCGCCGCATATTGACGCCGTGGTCGGCGTCGCCGATCGCGGAGTCCAACTCGGTGAGCCGGTCCGCCTCCTGGTCCACCGAGGCGGCCATGGCGAGCAGCCAGCGCCGGACGAACTCCGCGTCACGCACGACGGCGTCCCCTCCCCGCTCGGGGCCGGGCCCCTGCTCCGTACTCACATGCCCCACTCACATGCCCCACCGCAGCGCCGCCGTCCGCACCGGCGCGTCCCACAGCCGCAGCAGTTCCTCGTCCGCCCGGCAGAGCGTCACCGAGCAGCCGGCCATGTCCAGCGAGGTGACGTAGTTGCCGACCAGGGTGCGCGCCACCGGCACCCCGCGCTCCCGCAGCACCCGGTGCACCTCGGCGGCGAAGCCGTACAGCTCCAGCAGCGGCGTCCCGCCCATGCCGTTGACCAGCGCCAGCACCGGCCCCGCGCCGCCCAGGTCGGCCAGCACCGCGTCCACGGCGAAGTCCGCGATCTCCGCCGAGGTCATCATCGGACGGCGCTCGCGGCCCGGCTCCCCGTGGATGCCGACGCCCAACTCCAGCTCACCCGGCGGGAGATCGAAGGTCGCACTGCCCTTCGCCGGGGTCGTGCAGGCGGCCAGGGCCACGCCGAAACTGCGGGAGGACTCGTTGACCTGCCGGGCGAGCGCCTCCACCCGCTCCAGCGGCGCGCCCTCCTGGGCGGCCGCGCCGGCGATCTTCTCCACGAAGAGGGTGGCCCCGGTGCCGCGCCGGCCGGCGGTGTAGAGGCTGTCGGTGACGGCCACGTCGTCGTCGACCAGCACCTTGGCGACCTGGACGCCCTCGTCCTCGGCCAGCTCGGCGGCCATGTCGAAGTTGAGCACGTCACCGGTGTAGTTCTTCACCACGAACAGCACGCCCTGCCCGCTGTCCACCGCTGCCGCCGCCCGCGCCATCTGGTCGGGGACGGGCGAGGTGAAGACCTCACCGGGACAGGCCGCGTCCAGCATCCCCGGCCCGACGAACCCGCCGTGCAGCGGCTCGTGCCCCGACCCGCCCCCGGAGACCAGCCCCACCTTGTCCGCCACGGGCGCGTCCCCGCGGACGACCACCCGGTTCTCGACGTCGACCGTCAGCTCGGGATGCGCGGCGGCCATCCCGCGCAGGGCGTCGGCGACGACGCTCTCGGGCACGTTGATGAGCATCTTCATCGCTGCCTCCGGCTGCTGGGGGAACGGGGGTACGGGGGTACGGGGCGCTGCGCGCCATGACCGGTCCAGTATCACCACGCGGATGTGGCGCAGGCCACACCCGTGCAGGGGGCGTCGTGGCCCGTACGCACCCGCCCCGCCGCCTTGCGGAAGCCGCGCCCTCAGCGGATGCCCCATGTCGGCGGGCGTCGTAGAGTGGAAGTGGAACTGAGCTGCACCTGTGCCGCACCAGTAGGGGGCAGCCCGTGGCTGACCCGAAGGGATTCCTCACCACCCCGCGCCGGGTCTGGGCGCGCCGTCCCGTGGACGAGCGCGTGCTCGACTGGCGGGAGGTCTACGCGCCGCCGGGTGGAGCGTCCGGGCGTGAGCTGCCGCAGGTCAGCGTGCAGGCGGGGCGCTGTATGGACTGCGGGATCCCCTTCTGCCACCAGGAGTGCCCGCTGGGCAACCTCATCCCCGAGTGGAACGACTACGCCTACCGCGGCGACTGGCGCGCGGCGAGTGAGCGCCTGCACGCGACGAACAACTTCCCCGAGTTCACCGGGCGGCTGTGCCCCGCCCCCTGCGAGAGCGCCTGCGTGCTGGCGCTGGACGGGGCGCCGGTGGCCATCAAGAACGTCGAGCAGGCCATCGCCGACGAGGCGTGGGAGCGCGGACACACCGCCCCGAGGCCGCCCGGCCGCCACTCCGGCCGTACGGTCGCGGTGATCGGCTCGGGCCCCGCCGGGCTCGCCGCCGCCCAGCAGCTGACCCGCGCCGGGCACACGGTGGCGGTCTACGAGCGCGAGGACCGCCTCGGCGGGCTGCTGCGCTACGGCATCCCCTCCTTCAAGATGGAGAAGCACCACATCGACCGCCGGATCGGGCAGATGCGCCACGAGGGCACCAGATTCCGCACCGGCATCGAGATCGGCCGCGACCTCGACGCCGCCGGCCTGCGCCGCCGCTACGACGCGGTGGTCGTCGCCGTCGGAGCGGGCGCCTGGCGCGAACTGGCCGTCCCCGGGCGCCACTTGGACGGTATCCACCAGGCGATGGAGTTCCTGCCGATGGCCAACCGCGTGCAGGAGGGCGACTACGCCACCTCCCCGGTCAGCGCCGCCGGCAAGCACGTCGTCATCGTCGGCGGCGGCGACACCGGCGCCGACTGCCTGGGTACGGTCATCCGCCAGGGCGCCGAATCGGTCACCCAGCTCGACATCCACCCCATGCCGGGCGAGGACCGCCCCGCCCACCAGCCCTGGCCCGTCCACCCCAAGGTGCTGCGCGTCGAGCCCGCCCACGAGGAGGCCGGCGCCACCACCGGGCGCGGCGAGCACGGCCGCGTCTACGGGGTGGGCACCCTGCGCTTCGAGGGGGACGCGGCCGGCCGGGTCCGCGCGGCGTACCTGGCCCGGGTCGATCCCGCCGACCGTACGCCGCTGCCCGGCACCGAACGGGAGATCCCCGCCGGCCTCGTCCTCCTGGCCCTGGGCTTCGACGGCCCCGAGCCGGCCGCCGGACTGCTCGACGGGCTGGGCCTCACCCTGGCGGCGGACGGCTCCTTCGCCCGCGGGGAGGACTACACGGCCGGCCGCGAGGGGGTGTTCGTCGCCGGGGACGCGGGGCGCGGGCAGTCGCTGATCGTCTGGGCCATCGCCGAGGGACGGGCCTGCGCGGCGGCGGTCGACGCGTACCTCACGGGGGTGAACTCCCTGCCCTGGCCGGTGAGTCCGGGCGATCGGCCGCTTGCCGCCTGAGGGCTGCCACGTCACCGTCGGGTACGCGCACAACGCCCTCCCGAGCCCCCGGAGCCGGGGCGGTTCGCCCGCGAGGGCCGCGGGAAGATATCGGATGCCCTAGACCAACCCTGGAGGCACCCCATGGACCGCGACCCCGGTCTCTTCGGCCCGCACTCGGTGACCTGGCAGCTGCACAGCGACCCGGTGATGTGGATCGCCGGGGTGCGCGCGCTGTACCTCCAGGCGCTGCATCCGCGCGCGGTGCGCGGCGTCACGCAGAACTCCGACTTCCGCCAGGACACCTGGGGGCGGCTGATGCGCACCGCGGGCTTCGTCGGCACGCTCACGTACGGCACCACGCGGGCCGCCGAGCGAGCCGGGGCCAGGGTGCGCGGCATCCACCGCAGGCTCGACGCGCTCGACCCGGCGACGGGGGAGCGCTACCGGGTGGACGAGCCGGAGCTGCTCCTGTGGGTGCACTGCGCGGAGATCGACTCCTACCTGCACGTGGCACGCCGCTGCGGACTGCCGGTGAGCGACGCCCACGCCGACCGCTATGTGGACGAACAGCGCGCCGCCGCCCGGCTGGTGGGCCTCGATCCCGGAGAAGTGCCCGCCACCGAAGGGGAGTTGGCCGACTACTTCGAGAAGGTACGTCCCGGCCTCGCCGCCACGCAGGAGTCGGCGGACGTCTACGACTTCCTCCGGCGCCCCCCGATCCCGCCCCTGCTCGTACCCCTGCGCGAGGCCCTGTGGACGAAGCTCTCCGCCGTCGCCTACGGCACCCTCCCGCCCTGGGCCCACGCGTTGTACGGCCACCCGGCCCCGCCCCCCGCCACCGTCACCCGGCGGCTCACCGCCGTCGGCCGCATCCTGCGCGCCATCCCGCCGGAGGTGCGCTGGCGGCTGCCGCCCCGGCACATCCTGCGCGCCATGGACCGCCTCGGCCCGCACACCCGCCCCTCGCCCTCCCGCCTGCGCCGGGACCCCGCCATACTGGGCGGTGCTGTGCATGGGGCAGGCGGGGGAGACCTGTCCTCGTAGCAGGGGGGACGATGGCGCAGACCAGGCTCATCCAGGGCCGCTACCGGCTGATCGAGCTGATCGGCCGCGGCGGCATGGGCGAGGTCTGGCGGTCCCTGGACGAGTCGCTGGGCCGCCGGATCGCGGTGAAGGTCCTCAAGCCCGCCGGCGCGCACCGCGAGGAGCGCGAGGGGGCGGCCTTCACCACCGTGGTCCGCGAGCGCTTCCGGCGCGAGGCGCGGGTCGCCGCCGGGCTGCAGCACCGGGGCATCACCGTGGTGCACGACTTCGGCGAGGACCCCGGCAACGGCGGACTGCTCTACCTCGTCATGGAGTTGCTCGACGGCGCCAACCTCAGCCAGGCGCTGAGCGACGTCGGCGGGAAGCAGGGGCTGCCCGTCGGGGAGGTCGCCGACATCGCCGTGCAGATGGCCGCCGCCCTCGCCTACACCCATGACCAGGGCATCGTGCACCGCGATCTCAAGCCCGCCAACATCGTGCGCCTCGCGGACGGTTCGGTGAAGATCTGCGACTTCGGCATCGCCCGCCTCGCCCACGACATCGGCTTCACCGCCCGCGTCTCGGGCAGCGGGGTGGCGATGGGCACCCCGCACTACATGTCGCCGGAGCAGATCGCCGGCTCCGGTGTGGACCACCGCAGCGACCTGTACTCGCTGGGCTGCGTGCTGTACGAACTGGCCACCGGCGCCCCGCCGTTCGACCTGGGCGACTCCTGGTCGGTGCTCGTCGGACACCGGGACACCGAGCCCGTACCCCCGCGCACCCGGCGCCCGGAGGTGCCCGCGGAGCTGGACCGGCTGATCCTCGACCTGCTCGCCAAGGAGCCGCAGGACCGCCCGGCGGACGCCCACGAGATCGCGGGCAGGCTCGGGGGTGCTGCGAGTCCTCCCGCCGTGCCGCAGGCTCCCGCCGAGCCACCGCTGCCGGCCTGGGGCGCCGCCCTCACCGGCGGCCCCCACGCGCACGCCCGGCGCACGGGCGCCTCGCCGCCGGACTCCCTCGCCGGCCTCACCGCGCTCTGGACCCCGCCCGGCGGCATCCCGGCGCGCGGTGAGCGGGCCGGCGACACGCCCGACGACCGGACCCACGGGCTGCGTGAACGCCACGAGGCAGCCCTGGAGTCGGGCCGCCGGGGGGACTGGGCAAAGGCCCTCGGCAGCTTTCGCGAACTGGCCGGCGACTGCGAGCGCGAACTCGGCGCCGGACACACCGCCACCCTCGCCGCCCGCTACGAGGTCGGCATCTGCCTCGGCCGCACCGGCCACCTGGCGGAGGCACTGGAGCACTACGAGCGCCTCGCCGCCGACCGGGCCCGCCACAGCGGCCCCCACCACCCCGAGACCCTGCGCGCCCGCCACGGCCTGGGCGTGGCGCTGGGCCGCCTGGGCCGCTGGGAGGAGGCGCTGACCGCCGCCCGCGAGGTCGGCGCCGACCGCGAGGCGGCCCTCGGCGCCGACCACGACGACACGATCGCCAGCCGCCGCGAGACGGCCGTGGCGCTGGGCTGGCTGGGCCGCTGGCCGCAGGCCCTGGACAGCTACCGCGAGGTCGCGCGCGCCCGCGAGCACACCCTCGGGCCGCGCCACCCGGAGACCCGCGCGGCGCTGGCCGACGAGGCGCGCTGCCTGGAGCAGCTGGGGCGCGAGGCGGAGGCGAGGGAACTGCGCGGACGGCTGGCGGCGGCGGAACGGTGAGGTGGGCGGCGCCTACGGGGTGGGCGTCCGCCGCCACCCCGCCGACCCGTAGCCAGAAGTGATCTCCCCGTGCTACCAAGGGCCATGCCCACCTCGTACGACGTCGTGATCGTCGGCGGAGGCCACAACGGCCTGGTCGCCGCCGCCTACCTCGCCCGCGCCGGACGCACCGTGCTGCTGCTGGAGCGGCTCGGCCGCACCGGCGGCGCGGCCGTCTCCACCCGGGCCTTCGCGGGCGTGGACGCGCGCCTGTCGCGCTACTCGTACCTGGTGAGCCTGCTGCCGCGGAAGATCGTCGACGAGCTGGGGCTGGACTTCGCCGTCCGCAAGCGCCGCGTCTCCTCCTACACCCCCGTGCGGCGCGACGGCCGCGAGAGCGGGCTGCTCGTCTCCGGCGCCGCCGCGACCCGCGAGTCCTTCGCCCGACTGACCGGCACCGACCGCGAGTTCGACACCTGGCAGCGCTTCTACGCCATGACCCGGCGCGTCGCCGAGCGCGTCTTCCCCACCCTCACCGAGCCGCTGCCCGAGCGCGCCGAGCTGGAGCGCCGCATCGGGGACGCGGAGGCGTGGGAGTCCCTCTTCGTACGGCCCCTGGGCGAGCGTATCGAGGCCGACTTCGCCGACGACCTGGTCCGGGGGGTGGTCCTGACGGACGCCCTGATCGGCACCTTCGCCGGCGCCCACGACCCCTCCCTGCGCCAGAACCGCTGCTTCCTCTACCACGTCGTCGGCGGCGGCACCGGCGACTGGGACGTCCCCGTGGGCGGCATGGGCTCCCTCACCGACGCCCTGGCCCGCGCCGCGCGCGCGGCCGGCGCCGAGCTGCGTACCGGACATGAGGTGACGGCCCTGGCCACCGACGGGCGCCGCGCGGAGGTCACCTACCGTACGGCCGACGGCGAGGCGACCGTCGGCGCCGGGCAGGTGCTGGTCAACGCCTCACCGCAGGCGCTGGCGGAGCTGCTGGGCGAGGCGGCGCCCGAGCCGGCCGAGGGCGCGCAGCTGAAGGTCAACATGCTGCTGACCCGGCTGCCCCGGCTGCGCGACCAGGGCGTCGACCCGCGCGAGGCGTTCGCCGGCACCTTCCACATCGCCGAGGGGTACGGGGCGCTGGAGACCGCCTACCGGGAGGCCGCCGCCGGCCGGCTGCCCACCGCCCCGCCCTCGGAGATCTACTGCCACTCGCTGACCGACCCCTCGATCCTCGGCCCCGAACTGGCCGCCGCCGGCTACCAGACCCTCACGCTCTTCGGCCTGCACACCCCCGCCCGCCTCTTCGCCCGCGACAACGCGGCGGTACGCGAGGAACTGCTCAAGGCGACCCTGGCCCAGCTCGACGCGGTCCTGGACGAGCCCCTCGCCGACTGCCTGGCGGTGGACGCCGAGGGGCGCCCCTGCATCGAGGCGAAGACACCGCTGGACCTGGAGCACGAGCTGCGGCTGCCCGGCGGCAACATCTTCCACCGCGACCTCGCCTTCCCGTACGCGGACGCGGAGGCGCCCACCGGCCGCTGGGGGGTGGAGACCGCCCACGCCAATATCCTGCTCTGCGGCGCGGGCGCGGTCCGCGGCGGCGGCGTCAGCGGCATCCCCGGCCACAACGCCGCGATGGCGGCGCTGGGCCGGTAACGCCTCTGCCCGGTAAGCGACTTCAGTCGCTTGAGACCGTCCAGCCCACGGCCTCGACGCGGGCGGCGTCCGCCTGGCGGGCGTCGGAGAAGGCGAGGGTGTCGCCGTCCTCGACGCGCACCTCGTCCACGTACACCCCGCGCCCCACGTAGCGCAGATCCGTGGTGTAGCGCCAGCGCAGCCGCACCGGCCGGCCCCGCCAGGCGGCGAGGGGGGCGCTCGCCCGGTGCCAGACGCGGCCCGCGTAGCCGTCCGCGCTGCCGGCCGGGTGCGCCACCGCGTCGGCGCCCGGCGCGGCGGTGGAGAACGGCACCGGCGTCCAGGTGGCGCCGCCGTCGTCGGACGCCTCCAGGACGACCGGGTCCCAGACCGGCTCGGTGTCCCACCACAGCGCGAAGCCCAGCCGCGCGCCCGGCCCCCGCACGGTCAGCTCGGGGAGGGTGAGGGTCGCCGTGGTCTGGCTGGCCGTCCCGCTGAACCAGGCGCCCCCGCCGTCCACCGGAGCCACCGGCACCGCGCGTGCCAGGTTCGTGCCCGCAGCGACCCGGGGGGCGCTTCCGGAGCGCCAACTGCGCACCGGGTGGACGGAGTTGCCCAGCACGATGAGGAAGCTGTCCGTGCTGGGGTCGATGACCAGGCTCGTCCCGGTGAAGCCCGTGTGGCCGGCGGCTTTCGGGGTGGCCATGGCGCCCATGAACCAGTGCTGGTACAGCTCGAAGCCGAGCCCGTGCTCGTCGCCGGGGAAGGCGGCGTTGAAGTCGGTGAACATCAGCCGCACCGACTCCTCCGCCAGGACGCGGACCTGCCCGTACGCCCCGCCGTTGAGCAGCGTGCGGCACAGGACCGCCAGGTCCCAGGCGGTGGAGAAGACCCCCGCGTGGCCGGCGACGCCGCCGAAGGAGTAGGCGTTCTCGTCGTGCACCTCGCCCCAGACCAGCCCGCGCTCCAGCCCCGACCAGGGCAGCCGCGCGTCCTCCGTCGCGGCGATGCGCGGCTTCCACTCGGCGGGCGGGTTGTAGCGGGTGTGGCGCATCCCGAGCGGCCCGGTGATGTCCCGCGCCAGCAGCTCGTCCAGCCTGCGGCCGGTGATCCTCTCCAGCACCAGCTGCAGGGTGATCAGGTTGAGGTCGGAGTAGAGGTACCTGGTGCCCGGCGGGTTGAGCGGCTTCTCGTTCCACAGCCGCTGCAGCTTCGCCTCCCAGGTCGGCTCGCGGAAGAGCGGGATCCAGGAGGTGAACCCGGAGGTATGGGTGAGGAGTTGGAGGATCGTGATGTCCTGCTTGCCCGCCGCGCCGAACTCCGGGAGGTACGAGGCGACGGCCGCCTCCAGCTCCAGCGCGCCGCGCTCGATCTGCTGCACGGCCAGCAGCGACGTGAACAGCTTGGAGACGGAGGCCAGATCGAAGACCGTGTCCATCGACATGTCGATCTGCTGCTCCGCCGGGAACTCCACGCCCGTGTCGGTGGCCTCGTCGTAGCGCTCGTAGCGCAGCGCCTTGCCGATGGCCTGCTCCAGCGCCACCGTGCGCCCGCGCCCGGCGAGGAGCACCGCCCCCGCGTACCAGGGGTGCTTGGGGCTCGGGTCCAGATAGGCGCGGGAGTCCGCCACCAGCTTGTCGAGGTACGGGGCCAGCAGCCGCGCGTCCTGGGCACTGCCGCGCCGCAGCACAGGGGTGGCGGCGGGGTCCCCGGCCGCGGCGCTGTCCAAACCTGCCGCCACCGCAGGGGTGTTGCCTCCCAGCACCATCAACCCTCCACCCAGCGCGACGACTCCAGCCCCCATCCCCGCCCCGAACTGCCTACGGCTGATCCCTCGACCCGTAGCCGCCTCGTCCACGATCCCACCCCACGTGTGAAATTTACTTTCGCCGGTCGGAGTTCCGGTGAAACTTTCTTCCGGCCGGGGCGCGCTGTCAAGGAGTCGAAACGATCTGATCGGGGCGTGGCGACCCACGACCCCGCCCCGCCTCCCGCTCCCGCGCAAAGCAGTTGGCCCGCCGTGCCCCGACCTGGCACGATCCGCGGATGCACATCTTCACCGCACCCGACGGCACCGAGCTGGCGTACCACGTCAAAGGCCGGGGCGAGCCGCTGATCTGCCTCCCCGGCGGCCCCATGCGCGCCAGCGCCTACCTGGAGGACCTGGGCGGACTCGACGCCCACCGCCGGCTGATCCTCCTCGACCTGCGCGGCACGGGGAAGTCCGCCGTCCCGGAGGATCCCGCCACCTACCGCTGCGACCGGCAGACCGGCGACGTCGAGGCGCTGCGTGTCCACCTCGGCCTGGAGCGCGTCGACCTCCTCGCCCACTCCGCCGGCAGCAACCTGGCCCTGCTGTACGCACTGGCGCACCCCGCACGCGTCCGCCGGATGGCCCTCCTCGCCCCCGCCCTGCGCGCCCTCGGCCAGGTCTCCTCGATCGACCGCTGGCGCGAGCACACCGAGCACCGCGCGGGGGAGCCCTGGTACCCGGCGGCGCGCGCCGCGCTGGAGCGGATCGCCGCCGGCGCCGACACCGACGAGGTGTGGGACGCCGTCGGCCCGTTCTTCTTCGGCCGCTGGACGGACGCCGCACGCCGCAGCGAGGCCGGCGCCGCCGCGCAGGTCAACGAGGCCGCCGCGGAGGTCTACTACGAGCCGGGCACCTTCGACGTACCGGCGATCCGCACCGCCGCGGCCGCACTGCCCGTCCCGGTCCTCCTGCTCTCCGGCGCGTACGACTGGAACCCGCGTCCCTCGGACGCCCAGGACGCCGCCGCGCTCCTGCCGGGCGGCCGGCACGTCCTGCAGCCCGGGGCGGTGCACATGCCCTGGGTGGACGACGGGCCCTTCGTGGCGCGGCAGGTGGAGTCCTTCCTCGCGGAGTGAGCCGATCCGGGGGCGGATCCGTCGCGCCCGCCCGTCAACCTGCCGAAGCAGGGGGCGCGTTGGAGGGGAAGCGGGCGTGTGACCTGTCGCACACGGGGTGTGCTGGATAGGCTGGCGGCCGGAGTTGGACCGGGAGGAGTAGGCACGTGGCCGAGAGCACCACTGAACACCCCGTGGCGGGGCGGGAGAAGCCGCAGCTCGACCTGTCGGACGCGCAGTGGCAGTCCGGCAGCCAGGGCGTGGGCGACGTCCAGGTCGCCTTCGTCGAGGGCTACATCGCCATGCGCGACGGACGCAACCCGCAGGGCCCGGCGCTCGTCTTCACCCCGGCGGAGTGGCGCGCCTTCGTACTGGGCGCCAGAGACGGCGAGTTCGACCTCACGTAGGGGTGGGCGCGGGGTCCGCGTCCGCGCCGGATCGGCCGTGCACCAATCCCCTCCGACGGGTCACCGCCGCGTACCCGGAGGCGTACGCTCAGTGCTCACGCACAGGCGTACACACCTCCGTGTACGCGGCGTAGCGAGTCGCGGTGATGCCCTCATGTCCGACAACCGGCTGCTCGAACGTGAACCGGAGCTGCGGGCCGTCGACGAGGCCCTGCACGCCCTCACCGGGCTGCGCGACGCCGGCCGCCCCGCCGCCCGCCGCGGCGGCGTCCTCGCGGTGGCCGGGCACGCCGGATTCGGCAAGACCACCCTGCTGGCCCACGTCCGCGACCGCGCCGCCGCGCTGGGCTGCACCGTGCTGTTCGCCCGCGGCGGCGACCAGGAGCAGCGCGTCGCCTTCCACGTCGCGCGCCAGCTGCTGCAGCCCCGACTCGCCCGCTACGGCGAGGAGGAGCTGCACCGCACCCTGGGCGGCTGGTACGGCATCGTCGGCCCGGCGCTCGGCCTGACCGACGGCTCCGGCGGCGCCCCGCCCGACCCCCAGGGACTCGCCGACGGCCTGGACTGGGTGCTCACCCACCTCGCCACCCACCGCGCCCCCCTCGTCCTCGTCCTGGACGACGCCCACTGGGCCGACGCCGAGTCGCTGGGCTGGCTGACCTCCTTCGCGCCGCGCGCCGAGGAGCTGCCGATGCTGATCGTCGCCGCCTACCGGCCGGAGGAACTCCCCGACCACGCCGAGGCGTTCCGCGCCCTCCCGGGCCGCGCCGGACACCGCCCGCTGGGCCTGGAGCCGCTCACCGCCCCCGCCGTCGCCGAGCTGGTCCGCGCCCGCATCGGCCCCGAGGCCGACGACGCCTTCTGCCGCGAGTGCTGGGCGGTCACCGCCGGAAACCCCTTCGAGGCCGTCGAACTCACCGCCCGCGTCCGCGACCGCGCACTGCGCCCCGACGAGTCCAGCGCCCACCTGCTGCGCGACCTGGCCGCCGCCGCCAAGGGCAGCGGGCTGGCCCGGCGCCTGGAGCGGCTGGGCACCTCCACCGTCCGCTTCGCCTGGGCCTGCGCCGTCCTGGGCACCGAGATCGCCCCGCCGCTGGCCGCCGCCGTCGCCGGGATGGGCACCGAGGAGGCGCTCGACGCGGCCGACCGGCTGCGCGCGGCCCGGATCCTCACCGGCGCCGACACCCTGCAGTTCGTCCACCCGCTGATCGCCACCGCCGTCTACCGCGCCATCCCCGACGCCGTGCGCGTCGCCCTGCACGGACAGGCCGCCTGGTGCGTGGTCGACCGGGGGGCGGGCGCCTGCGCCGCCGCCCGCCACCTGCTGGAGACGCACCCCGAGGCCGACCCCTGGGTGGTGCGCCAACTGCGCGAGGCCGCCCGCGAGACCCTGCGCGCCGGCGCGCCCGACACCGCCCGCTCCTACCTCGACCGCGCCCTGCGCGAACCACCCCCGCCGGAGGAACGCGCCGCCGTGCTCTACGAGTTGGGCTGCTCCTCCACGCTCACCGAGCCCGCCACCACCGTCAACCACCTGCGCGCCGCCCTGGACGAGGCGGGCTCCGACCCGGAGCTGCGCAACGCCATCGTCTACCGCCTCTCCCAGACCCTCGCGCACGCCGACCGCCTGGTGGAGGCCTCCGAGGTGGTCGCCCAGGGCGCCCGTACGGTGACCGACGCGCGCAGCCGGCTGCGGATGCGCGCCGAGCAGTTCATGTGGGACGCCTTCCGCGCCGACGAGCCCGACTCCCCGGCGCGCTCGCGCCGCCTGACCCTGCTGGCCGACCGCCTCTCCGGCCGCGACCTCACCGAGCGCTACATCATCGGCCTGCGCGCCTGGGACGCCACCTTGCGCGCCGAGCCCGCCGAGACCGCCGTCGGCCACGCCGAGCGGGCCCTGCGCGGCGGCCTGGACTGGGCGGACGGCGAGCGCGGCTTCGAGGTGCCCATCCTGGCCGCCCTGGCCTTCATGTACGCCGACCGGCCCGGCCGTACCGAGGAGCTGTTCGCCGAGGGCATCGCCGCCTTCGAACGGCAGGGCTGGCGCGGCGCCCACCTCTCCTTCGGCTACACCCTGCTGGGCTACGTGCGCTACCGCCGCGGCCGCCTCCACGAGGCCGAGGACTTCACCCGCGACGGACTGGCCCTCGCCGAGCGGGTGGGCCGCCACACCCCCGCCCAGTGGTACGCCGTCGCCATCCTGATCGAGGTCCTCCTCGCCCGCGGTCGGCCCGGCGAGGCGGCCCGCCTGGCCGAGGAGTACGACTTCCGCGAGCCGCGCCCGGTGGCCGTCGTCTTCCCCGACGCGCAGACCGTGTACGGCGAACTGCTCCTGGCCACCGGGGAGTCCGGCCAGGCCGCCGTCCACCTGGCCGCGGCCGGCCGGCGCCTGTCGCGGCGCGGCATCCGCAACCCGTCCTGGTGCCCCTGGCAGCTGCGCCTCGCCCAGGCCGAGCTGCCCGACGCCCCCGAGCGGGCGCTGCGGCACGCCAGGGAGGGCCTGGCCGCCGCCCGCCAGTACGGCGCGCCCTCCGCCATCGGCCAGGCGCTGCGCACCACCGCCCACGTATCGCCGCCCGCCGAGCGGCCCAAGCTGCTGCAGGAGGCCGTCGAGCACCTGGAGCGCTCGCCCGCCGGATACGAACTGGCGCTCGCCCTCGTGGAGCACGCCACCGCCCTGCGCGCCGCCGGGCAGCCGTGCGAGGCCGCCGAGCAGCTCTACCGGGGGCTGGAGGGGGCCCTCGACTGCGGGGCCGACGGCCTCGCCGAGCGGGCCCGCGGCGAACTCGCCGCGGCGGGCCTGCGCCCGCGCCGGCTGCGCACCACCGCCACCGACACGCTCAGCGCCCAGGAGCGGGCCGCCGCCGAACGCGCCGCGCGCGCGATGCCCCACCAGCGCATCGCCGCGGAGCTGGACACCGACGAGCGGACGGTGGCACTGCTGCTGTCGGCGGTCTACCGCAAGGTCGGCACCGACCCCGCGGGCCTGGCGCAGGCACTGGCGCCTGCTCCGTGACGCCCTCCCGGCGCCGCTTCCGGCGTCGCCCCTGAACACCGGCCGCCACCCCGGCGCCCGCACGTACGACCGCGCCGTACGATTGGGGTATGTCCTTCCTCCGCCGCCGCAGCACCCCCGCGCCCGCCGGGCCGGACTTCGACGTCCTCGCCATGGATCCCGGTGACTGGCCCGGGGATCTGGGCGCCGGGCTGCTGCCCGCGCCCGACGGCACCTGCCAGGGTGTCTTCCTGCGCTACGACCTCTTCGGCGGGCGCGGCCCCGCGATGGTCATCGGCAACCTCCCGGCCGGCTCCCCGGCGCGTGAACCCGCCGAGGACCAGGTCCCCTTCGAGGTGGCGCAGCTCCTCGCCGCCCTGGGCAACGAGGAGCCGGTGACGGTCGTGGGCAGCGAGGACACCCCCGTGATGCACCAGGACAACCTGCTCATCGTCAAGCAGGTCAGGTGCTCCGAGAGCCGGATCTCCTGCGTGCAGTTCGACCGCAGCGACGGCGTGCTGGTCACCATCGCCACCTGGGACCGGCCCATCACCGGCGACCTCTACCAGCTCCTCAAGCCCCTCCCCGCGGAGCTTTTCCAGCAGGGCTGACCCGTACGTCGGCCGCGTTGACGTACGCCAGCCGGTGGCCGAACTGGATCAGGTGGTAGGCCGTGCGCCCGCGCACCACCGTGCGCTGCAGCGGGCCGGCGAACTCGGTGGCGTGGAAGTGCTCGGCGCGCAGCGTGTCGCCCAGGACATAGCGCTGGCCCGGCTCCAGGACGTACGGCAGCGGTGTCGGCTCGACCGGCTTGACGCCCCTGGGGTACGCCCGCGCCTCCGGCAGCACCCGCCCGTAGACGCGCACCGGCCCCGCGCCGGGCCGGGGGGTGACGGTGCGGCCCGCGGCGGGGACCGCCACCGGGCGCGCGGCCGGGCTGTGGAACCACGCCTTGGCGCCGAGGTACCAGATCGCCGTCCACGCGCCCTCGCGGCCCGCCACCGCGAACTGCTGCCCCGTCGAGGCCCGCGCGCCCGTGTCGTTGACGCCCGTCGAGGAGCGGCCGTCGCCGCCGTGCAGTCCCGTGTCGGACACCAGCGGCGCGGAGTGCGAGGGCGCCGTGTGCAGCCGCACCGCGCCGGAGCCGTGCGGGGGGCACACCCGGCGCGCGGCGGTGCAGGAGGTGTAGCGCGGCCGGTGGCGGTCGTAGTCCGGGAGGATCGTCACGATGCCGGAGTCCGCGGGGCCGGTGGCGGTGAAGGGCGCGCCCAGCAGCTCGAAGTAGTGCGCCCAGTCCCAGTACGGGCCCGGGTCGGTGTGCATGCCCCGGATGCCGGCCGGGGTGGAGGCGGGCACGTTGTCGTGGCCGATGATGTGCCGGCGGTCCAGCGGAATGCCGTAGCGGTCGGCCAGCCAGCGCACCAGCCGCGCCGAGGAGCGGTACATCTCCTCCGTGAACCAGGCGTCGGGCTCGGCCAGTCGGGCCTCGTGCTCGATGCCGACGGACTGGGAGTTCACATGCCAGTTCCCGGCGTGCCAGGCCACCGCCGACAGCGGCACGTGCTGCGCCACATGGCCGTCGCGGGAGCGGATCGTGTACTGCCAGGATACCGAGCGCGGGTTCTGCACGGCCTGCACCGAGCCGCCGTAGGGGGCCTCGGTGTCGTGGATGACGAGATAGCGGACGGGCTGGTCGGCGGGGCGGTCCGCCGGGTCGTGGTTGCCGTAGTCGGGGGCGCCGTCGTCGCCGGTGAACTCCCGGAAGGGCGCGGGCAGCCACTCGCAGTCCAGCTCGGGCGGGCACTGCGCCGTGCTGGCCGCGGGGGAGCCCGCCGGCGGATTCGCCAGGGGGTCGGCCAGGGCCCGGGGCGCCTGGGAGAGGAGGGCGGGCAGGGCGAGCGCCGCTGCCGCCAGGGTGGGTACGAACCTGCGCAAGCCAGTGCCTCCGGTACCGGACGCCGCGCCACCGTGGGTACGCGCGGGATCACTGATCGTGATCGAAGTCCAGGGCTACCCCCCGGCGCGGGCCGCGTCAAACATCAACGGGGTGCACGGCGAGGCGGAGGGCACGGCGAGGCGGAGGGCACGGCGAGGCGGGGTGTACGGCGAGGCGGAGGGCGCGGCGCCCCGCGCGGGGATCGGCGCACGCACGCGCCGAGGGGCGGCACCCTGATCGGGTGCCGCCCCTCGGCGCGTCGGCCCGGCGGCCGGCGGCCGACCAGGCCGGCTCAGCGGGTGCCGACGGCCGCCCGCACCGCGCGGCGCGCCATCGAGGCGTCGTCGTGCAGCCTGCGCAGCAGCAGCCGCAGCTCCTCGCCGCTCGCCGGCGCCGCCGCGCGCCGCTCGGCGGCGCCGCCGGGGACGGGCTCGTGCATCGTGCGCTGGACGGCCGACTCGTAGGTGCGGATCTCCCGGGTCAGCACCAGCATCAGGTTGACCAGGAAGGCGTCCCGGGCCGCCGGGCCCGCCGCCTGGGCGAGCTGGCTGATCTGCCGGCGCGCCTCGGCCGCGTCGCCCAGCACCGCCCACATCGTCGCCAGGTCGTAGCCCGGCAGGTACCAGCCCGCCCGCTCCCAGTCGACCAGCACCGGGCCGGCGGGGGAGAGCAGCATGTTCGACAGCAGCGCGTCACCGTGGCAGAACTGCCCCGGCCCGTGCGCCAGTCCGTGCAGCAGGGACTGCATGTCGCTCAGGTCCCGGTCGGTGAGCAGCCCCAGCTCGTGGAGGCGGCGCATCTCGCGCGGGTAGTCCAGCGGGGCGTTGAACACGCCCGCCGGCGGACGCCACAGGTTCACCCGGCAGATCGCGCCCAGCACCGAGCGCACGTCGGCGCGCGGCGGCGGCTCGACGGGGTGGCGCTGCAGTGCCGCCACCCGGCCGGGGCTGCGCTCGATGACCAGCGTGCAGTGCTCCGGGTCGGCCGCGATCAGCCGCGGCACCCGCACGGGCGGCTTGTGGCGTACGAAGGTGCGGTAGGTGGCTATCTCGTGCTGGAAGCGCTCGATCCAGGCCGGGGAGCGGTCGATGAGGCACTTCGCCACCACCGTGGTGCGCCCGGTCGTCCCGATCAGTAACACCGACCGGCTGCTGCGGCGCAGTACCTGCACGGGGGTGAAGTCGGGGCAGATGCGGTGCACCGAGGCGACGGCCGTGCGCAGCACCGCGCCCTGGGGCCCGGACAGGTCGAGTCTCCCCCCCAGCGCCCCGTCCCCGGCCCGGCCGCTCCCGGGGGAGCGCCGGGGGCGGCCGACGCCCGGCCGCAGGGCCGTGTCGCCGTAGGCGCCGCGCTCGGGGGGCAGGCCGGAGGCCCCGGCGAGCGGGGCGGGGCCCGGACCCCGGTGGGGGCGGGCGGGGGCTGGCGCGGAGGCAGATGTTGCGTACATGGGCGTAACGGGTCCCTTCGCGTGCCGACGACTGCGGTGCGCGATCCCGGCCGGCAGAACCGCCGGCGGCCCGTCGGACCGGACAGGCCCCGACCGGATGCCGTACCGCCGGGGCCGGGGTGCCGGACCGCGGCGGCTGACAGGAAGGCCCGCATCCTGGGGAATGCGGTTGGCATGTGCCACCGGCCTGCCGACCGGATCGCGCATCCCTACACCACACCCATACGCGGGTGGCACACCATCTGGCGGACCCTGGCGAACCATGGCGAATAGTCGCTCGGCAGGTGAGGGCGGGTCTACTGTCGAATCAGCCGAGCATCCTGGGGGCTTGACGTGAGCAGGGGACCCAACACCAGACTGGCCGACCTCTTCGAGCTGGCCGGCTGGTCCAAGGGCGAGTTGGCGAGGCTTGTGAACCGGCAGGCGGGCGTGATGGGTTACCCGCAGCTGGCGACCGACACCTCACGGGTGCGGCGCTGGATGGAGACCGGTGAGATTCCGCGCGATCCCGTACCGAAGGTGCTGGAAGCCCTGTTCACCGAGCGTCTCGGCCGTGTCGTGACCATCGAGGATCTCGGTCTCGCCCGTGGTGGGCGCGCGGGGAGACGGCGGGCAGGATCGGGCGCCGGACTCCCCTGGGCGCCGGAGCGTACGGCGGAGGTCCTCACCGAATTCACGGGAATGGACCTCATGCTCAATCGACGCGGCCTGGTAGGCGCGGGCGCCGCGCTCGCCGCCGGCTCCACACTCAGCAGCGCCATGCACGACTGGCTCCACACCGACCCCGCCTCCCGCCCCCGACCCCACGTCGCCTCCGACCCCCTGCGCCGCCCCGGGACGGCCGACCCCGCCTTCGAGTACGCCTCCCACACCTCCTCCTACGAGGCGACGCCCGTCGGCAGCGCCGAGGTCGAGGCGCTGGAGCGCTCGGTGGAGGTCTTCCGCGCCTGGGACGCGGCGCGCGGCGGCGGCCTGCAGCGCAAGGCCGTCGTCGGCCAGCTCAACGAGGTGGGCGGCATGCTCGCCTACCGCCACCCCCCGCAGCTGCAGCGCAGGCTGTGGGGGGTGGCGGCGAACCTCGCGGTGCTGGCGGGCTGGATGTCGCACGACGTGGGCCTGGAGCCCACCGCGCAGAAGTACTTCGTCATCGCCACCCACGCCGCGCGCGAGGGCGGCGACCGGCCGCGCGCCGGCGAGGCCCTCTCCCGGGCCGCGCGCCAGATGGTGCACCTGGGCCGCCCCGACGACGCGCTGGACCTGATGAAGCTCGCCAAGTCCGGCTCCGGGCAGCGCACCCTGCCCCGCACCCGCGCCATGCTGTGCACGATCGAGGCGTGGGCGCAGGCGGCCAAGGGCGACGGGCGCGGGATGCGGCGCACGCTCGGGGAGGCGGAGGACCTCTTCGCCGCCGACAAGGGCGATGTGCCGCCGCCCAGTTGGATGCAGATGTTCGACGAGGCGGACCTGCACGGCATGGAGGCGCTGGCCTACCGCACGTTCGCCGAGCACGATCCGGCGGCGGCCCACCTCGCGCAGCGGCACGCGCACCGGGCGCTGCGGCTGCGGGCCGAGGGGCGCCAGCGCTCCCAGATCTTCGACTACATCTCGCTGGCCTCGGCCTGCTTCATCGCCGACGACCCCGAGCAGGCCGACCGCTACGCGCGCCTGGCGCTGCTGACCATCGGGGAGACCTCCTCGCACCGCACCTGGGACCGGCTGCGCGAGATGTACCGGCTGACCGGCCAGTACGCCGACTACCCCAAGGTGCAGGACCTGCGGGAGGAGCTGCGCTTCGCACTGCCCCGCCAGGCACGCGGGGGGAGAAGCACGAAGGCGTGAGCGCGGGGGTGGCCCGGCAGCGCTCAGGAAGCCCTTCGCACACAGGAGTTCAGCACCTACGGACGTCCGTACCTGACAGGCGGCGGCAGTAGGCCCGGTACGCCCGGGAGTTCAGCCCGTCACCCGGGCGACCAGCAGGCACACACCGGGTGTGCCCGCCGTGGCCTGCGCCAGGACGCCCAGGCACGCCTCCGCGTCCGCGGCGGCGGTGAGGTCCGGGGCGAGGGAGCGCGGGTCCAGGGCGGAGTTCAGCGCGGCCGTGTGCAGCACCAGCACGTCGCCGGGCAGCAGCTCCTCGCGCGCCGGCCGGTACGTCGACTGCGCGCCGGCGCCCAGCACCTCGCCGGCGGGGCGCTCCAGGGCGCGGCCCGTCCCCTCGCGGAAGAGCAGCGGGGCGGGGTGGCCGCCCTGGGCCCACTCCAGCGAGCGGGTTGCCGGATCGTATCTGCAGCACAGCGCGCTGCCCAGGAGCGGCTGCGCGGAGGCTTCCAGCAGCTGGTTGAGCCAGCCCAGCAGGGGGCCCGGGTCCACGCCCGTCAGCGCCATCCCGCGCAGCGCGCCCAGCAGCATCGCCAGCCCCGAACTGGCGGACAGGCCGCGCCCGGCGAGGTCGCCGACGGACAGCAGCGTGCAGTCGCCGGGCAGGCGCAGGGCGTCGTACCAGTCGCTGCGGGCGGAGGAGCCGCCCGGCGGGCAGAGGTAGTGCGCGGCCAGGTCGAGGCCGGCGGGGCTGTCGTGCTCGTCGTGCGGGAAGCGCAGCGTGCCGCGCCAGGGGGGCAGCACGGTCTCGCGCAGCTCGACCGCGAGGCGCTGCTCGCCCTGGGCGGGCGGGCCGCCGCGCGCCTCGCGGGGCGCGCTCACCGCCCGCTGGCTGCGGCGCAGCTCGCTGACGTCGCGCAGCACCGCCCACATGGAGGCGGTCGCGCCGTCGGCGTCGAGCACCGGCTCGCCCACCAGGTGCACGGTGCGCAGGCTGCCGTCGGGGCGTACGACGCGGAACTCGCCGTCGATCGTGCGGCCGTCGACCAGGCAGTCGGTCACCATGGCGGTCAGCCGGGCCTGGTCGGCGCCGGCGATGGCGCCGGGCAGCTCGTCGAGGGAGAGCGGCCCCTCCTCGGGGGAGCGGCCGAAGATCGCGTACAGCTCGTCGGACCAGTCGATCCGGTCGGTGAGCAGATCCCACTCCGCCGTGCCCACCCGGGTCAGCAGGGAGCCGGCGGGCCGGCCGGCCGTGGCGGGTCTGCGCTCGCGCAACTGGCCGAGCTGCGCGTCCAGTTCGTTGAGCTGGCTGTCGGCGAGGTCGCACAGGGCCCGCTGCCAGCGCGCCCGCGCGTCCGCGTCGCCGAAGCGCGGCGGCCCGGCCTCCCGGCGCACCGCCTCCACTCCGCCGCGCAGCCGCCGCACCTGCTCCAGCACGGCCTCCACGGCATCCCTGCCCTGCGACTGGGCCGCCGCGGGGCGCTCCGGCGAGAGGTGGGACGGCATGGGAACTCCGGCTTGGCGAGAGGGCGGGAGGGTGCGGGAGTGGGGGAAGCTGGGGAGTGGAGCCGTAATGACTGTGGCACAGAGCACGACGACACGTAACCACTTTGGCAATACTCGCATTGATGATGCTTCTGGCATATGCCGGAGAGAGCTGCCGCACGTCGTCCGGCAACCCGTCGTGATCTGCGCGAAGGTCCCGATAAGCTTCCCCGATGCCGCGCCGGGGGCACCCCCACCCAAGCCCCCGCACGGTGTCCGGTACGTCCCTTTCCCAGATAATTCCGTTGCCTCTCCGCCCCCCACCACGGATGCTGACCTCATGTTCGAGCCAGTCATAGCGCCCAGCGGCACCCTGCTCGGCCTCCTGCAGCGGGGGCGCGGCGACGGGACCCTGCACGCCCTCGCGGCCCCCGAGGCGGAGGCCGTCGCCGCCCTTGAGAGCTGCGTGCTGCACGACCCCCGCCCCGACTGGCAGGTGGAGAACCGCTCCTTGTACTACGCCCGGCTCTGGCTGGATCTGGACGCCGGCCTCGACGCGGTGGCGGAGCACCTCTTCCACCCCGACGACCACGGCGACGACCGCCCCGACGAGCAGCGCTGCGGGCTCGCGCTCGCCGTCCTGGGACATCTGGCCGGCTACGGGCGCACCGACGCCCTGGCCCTGCTGCGGCGCTACGCCGAACGCGGCGCCTGCTGGCAGTGGGCGCTGGACGAGCTGGCCGTACGCGACGGCGACGAGGCGCTGCGCCTGCTGGGCCCCGCCGTCCTGGCGCGCTTCCCCCGCACCCCCGAGGGCGAGCAGGCACTCGCCGCCGCCGTCGCCGAGTCCTTCGAACCGCGCCCGTGGAACCTGTGGGCGAAGGACGAGCGCCTCGGCGCCCGGGTGCGCGCCGCCCAGGAGCGGCGCAGCTTCGAGCTGTGGCAGCGCCAGCTGCGCCCGCGCGGCCCGCGCCCCGACTGGAGCGTGACGGCGGTGCTGGACTGGGCGCGCCAGGGGTACGAGGAGAAGCCCGACCAGCCGCGCCACGCCGCAGCCGCCCGCTGCCTCGCCGCCGTCGCCCTGGCCACCGACCACCCCGTGCTCGTCGCCGCCGCCCGCGGCGGTGAGGACGGCGCCCGCGCCGCCGCGCTGGCCCACCTGGCCGCCGTCGCCGACACCGAGGCCCTGGACCTGATCGAGCTGGCGGCCCAGACGGGCTCGGCCTATGTGGCGGAGACGGCCCTGTGCGTGTTCGGCTGCATGCGCTCCGCCGCCGCCCTGCGCCGCGCCCGCGGCTGGGTGCGCCGGCCGGACGCCCTGGGCACCGCCGCCGCGGTCATGCTGGCCCGGCGCGGCGCCCCGCAGGACAGCGAGGCGGTGCGCGGCGCGCTGCTGCGGACCGTACGCCTGGAAGGACCCGACGCGAAGGCGCTGTGGGCGCTGACGGAGGGCGCCGGGCGGCTCGGCATCCGCGAGGCGGCGCCGGTGCTGCGGCACGTCTACCGCGAGACCGCCTCCTCGCAGCTGCGGGGGATCACCGCCGCCGCGCTGGCGGCCACCGACGCGGCCTTCGCCGCCTCCTTCGCCGTCGAGTGCCTGTGGGACTGCGAGGAGTCGACGCGCGAACTGGCCGCCCGCACCGCCGAGACGGCCGACGCCCGGGTCGCGGAGCGGCTGCGCCGACTGGCCGCCGACCCGGCCGAGGAGGCGGGCGTGCAGACCGCGGTGCGCACCCGGATGAGTCCGGACGGTTCGTGAGATAGGGACCGGTAGAGGCGCCGAGGGCTGGTCGGGAAGCCGCCGGGGCGCCCCGCGCCAACTGCTCACGCGGCGTTCTCCGCCCCGACAGCTGCCGGTGGCCCGCACCACCGCGGGCCCGGCGACAACTCGGGTATGCGTATCGCGCTCGTCACCGAATCCTTCCCGCCCGACGTCAACGGCGTCGCCCACTGCGCCTGGCAGACCGCCCGCCACCTGGTGCGCCGCGGCCACGACGTCCTGGTGGTCGCCCCCGACACCCTGCGGGGCACCCCGGCGCCGCCGCCCCCGTGCCGCGTCGTGCGGCTGCCCGCCGTGTCCCTGCCCGGCTACCGGCAGGTCCGCCTCGCCCTGCCCACCCGCCGCCTGGCGGCGGAGCTGAGCGCGCACGGCACCGAACTGGTCCACCTGGCCAGCCCCTTCGTCCTGGGCGCGCGCGGCGCGGCGGCCGCCGCCCGCCTGGGCGTCCCGGCCGTCGCCGTCTACCAGACCGACCTGGGCTCCTACGCCCGCACCTACCTGGGCGCCGGCGAGTCCCTGGCCTGGCGGCGCATCCGCGCCGTGCACGGCGCCGCCGCGCTGACCCTGGCGCCGTCCACCGCGGCGATGGCGCAGCTGCACGCCCACGGCGTGCCCCGGCTGCGGCTGTGGCCGCGCGGCGTGGACACCCACCGCTTCCACCCCGGCCGGCGCGACGAGGCGCTGCGCGCGAGCCTGGCGGGCGGGGCCCGTACCCTCGTCGGCTACGTGGGACGGCTGGCGCCGGAGAAGCACGTCGAGCTGCTGGCGGCCACCGCCGCGCTGGAGGACGTGCGCCTGGTGGTCGTCGGCGACGGACCCAGCGCGGCGGCGCTGCGGGCGGCCGTCCCCGGCGCGCGCTTCCTGGGCATGCGTACGGGCGACGAACTCGCCCGCATCCACGCCTCCTTGGACGTCTTCGTGCACACCGGCCCCTTCGAGACGTTCTGCCAGACCGTGCAGGAGGCCATGGCCTCCGGGACGGCGGTGGTCGCGCCCGCCGCGGGCGGACCGCTGGACCTGGTCCGGGAGGGCCGTACCGGACTGCTGACCGCGCCGCTCGACGAGCGGGCCGCCGCCACCGCCGTACGGCGCCTCGCGGACGACCCGGCGCTGCGGGCGCGGCTGGGCGGCGCGGGACGGGCGGCGGTCGCCGAACGCACCTGGGAGGCCGTGGGCGACCGACTCCTCGGCCACTACGCCGAGATCCTCGCCGCCCGTACGGCGCTCGCGGCATGAGCGGCGGCCTGCGCATCGTGCGCCTCGCCAACTTCGTCACCCCCGCCTCCGGCGGACTGCGCACCGCCCTGCGCGAACTGGGCGCCGGCTACCGGGCCGCCGGCCACGAGCCGGTGCTCGTGGTGCCCGGCGCGAGGGCGGGCGACGAGGAGACCGGGCAGGGGCGCGTGATCACCCTCCCCGGCCCCGTCCTGCCCGCCACCGGCGGCTACCGCGTCCTGCTGGAGCGGCGCGCGCTGACCCGGCTGCTGGCGGAGCTGGCCCCCGACCGCCTGGAGGTCTCCGACCGCACCACCCTGCGCTGGACCGGCGGCTGGGCGCGGCGCGCCCGGGTGCCGGCGGTGATGGTCTCCCACGAGAGCGTCGACGGGGTGCTGCGCACCTGGGGCGTGCCGCAGGAGACGGCCCTGCGCGCCGCCGACAGCCTCAACCGCCGCTCCGCCCACGCCTTTCGGCGCATCGTGTGCACCACCGAGTGGGCGGCGCGCGAGTTCGAGCGCATCGGCGCGCGCAACGTCGTACGGGCCCCCCTCGGCGTCGATCTGACCCGCCACCATCCCGCCCACCGCAGTACGGCGCTGCGGGCCCGGCTGCTCGGCGGGGACGGCGCCGACCCCGGCGCCGTACTCCTCCTGCTGTGCTCGCGCCTCTCGCCGGAGAAGCGCCCCGGCCGGGCCCTGGACGCCCTCGCCGAGCTGCGCGGGCGCGGGGTGGCGGCCCGGCTGGCGGTGGCGGGCGAGGGACCGCTGCGTCGGCGCCTGGCCGCGCGGGCGGACGCCGAGCGGCTGCCGGTGGCCTTCCTGGGGCACCTGCCCGCCGTGGAGGTGGCGGCGCTGCAGGCCAGCGCCGACCTGGCGCTGGCGCCCGGCCCGGTGGAGACCTTCGGCCTGGCCGCCCTGGAGGCGCTGGCCTGCGGCACCCCGGTGGTGGCCAGCGCGCTCTCCGCGCTGCCCGCGATCGTCGGCCCGGCGGGGGAGACGGCCGCCGACAGCGGGGCGGCCTTCGCCCGGGCGGCCCTGCGGCTGCTGGCCCGCGACGAGGGGGAGCGGCGTGCGGCGGCCCGCCGCCGGGCCGAGGAGTACGGGTGGCCGGCGGCGACGGCGGCGTTCCTGGCGGCCCACGCGATGCCGGAGGATGTCCGGACCGGGAGCGGATCCGCTGCCAGAATGGGCTGATGGGTACGGAAGCGGCGCAGGCGGACCAGAAGGCGCGGACGGCGCAGGCGGCACAGACGGGCCAGGTGGGCCAGGCGGAACGGACCGGTGGACGCTGGGAGTTCTGGATCGACCGCGGCGGCACCTTCACCGACATCGTCGCCAAGACCCCCGACGGCCGCCTCCTCGCCCGCAAGCTCCTCTCGCACGACCCCGACCGCTACCGGGACGCCGCCGTCGCCGGCATCCGGCGCACCCTGGGGCTCGGCGAGGACGAGCCGGTCCCCGCCGAGCGGGTGGCGGTGGTGAAGATGGGCACCACGGTGGCCACCAACGCGCTGCTGGAGCGCAAGGGCGAGCCGACGGTGCTGGTCATCACGGAGGGCTTTCGCGACGCGCTGCGTATCGCCTACCAGAACCGCCCCCGCCTCTTCGACCGCCGCATCCTGCTGCCCGAGGCGCTCTACGAGCGCGTGGTCGAGGTGCCCGAGCGCGTCGGCGCCCACGGCGAGACCGTCCGCGAACTCGACCTGGCCGCCGCCGTGTCGGGACTGCGCGCCGCCTACGACGCCGGCTACCGCAGCGCCGCCGTCGTCCTGATGCACGGCTACCGCTACGACGCCCACGAGCGCGAGGTGGCGCGAGCCGCCCGCGAGCTCGGCTTCACGCAGGTCAGCGTCTCGCACGAGGTGAGCCCGCTGATGAAGCTGGTCCCGCGCGGCGACACCACCGTCGTGGACGCCTACCTCTCGCCCATCCTGCGCCGCTACGTCGAGCAGGTCGCCGCCGAACTGCCCGGTATCCGGCTGATGTTCATGCAGTCCAACGGCGGACTGCGCCAGGCGGAGCACTTCCGGGGCAAGGACGCGGTGCTCTCCGGACCGGCCGGCGGGGTGGTGGGGATGGTGCGGGCGGCGGGCGCCCTGGGCTACGAGAAGGTGGTCGGCTTCGACATGGGCGGCACCTCCACGGACGTCTCGCACTACGCGGGGGAGTACGAGCGCGAGTTCGGCACCGAGGTGGCGGGTGTGCGGATGCGCGCGCCGATGATGAGCATCCACACCGTCGCGGCCGGCGGCGGCTCGGTCCTGCACTTCGACGGCCGCCGCTACCGGGTGGGCCCCGACTCCGCGGGCGCCGCTCCCGGCCCGCTCGCCTACCGCCGGGGCGGCCCGCTCACCGTCACCGACGCCAACGTGATGCTGGGACGGGTCCAAGGCGCGCACTTCCCCGCCGTGTTCGGCCCCGGCGGCGATCAGCCGCTGGACACGGCGGCCGTACGGCAGGCGTTCACCGAGCTGGCCGAGGAGGCCGCGAAGGCGACGGGGGACACCCGCAGGCCCGAGGAGGTCGCCGCCGGTTTCGTGGACATCGCGGTGCTCAACATGGCCAACGCGGTGAAGAAGATCTCCGTCCAGCGCGGCCACGACCCCGCCCGCCACGCCCTGGTGAGCTTCGGCGGCGCGGGCGGCCAGCACGCCTGCGCCGTCGCCGACCAGTTGGGCATCGCCACCGTGCTCGTACCACCCCTGGCAGGCGTGCTCTCCGCGTACGGGATCGGCGTCGCGGCGGCGACGGCCATGCGCGAGCAGTCCGTCGAGGAACCGCTCACCGAGGACGCACTGCCCCGTGTCCACGAGGTGTGCGAGCAGTTGGCGCAGGCCACCCGCGCCGACCTGCGCGCCGACGGCATCGCGGACGAGTCGGTCACCACCACCGCCCGGGTGCGGCTGCGGTACGCCGGTACGGACTCCGCGATCCCGGTGGCGGCCGCGGCGGCGCCCGCCATGGCCGCCGAGTTCGCGGCCGTGCACCGCGCCCGCTACGGCTTCACCATGGACAAGCCCCTCGTCGCCGAGGCGGTGTCCGTCGAAGCGTCCTCCACCCCGCCGCCGACCTCCCTGGACGCCCTCGAACAGCCGCCGCGCGAGGGTGGGTTGCGGGCGGCCGACCGGGTGGAGCTGTTCGTCGACGGCGCACTGCGGGAGGTCGACCTCTACCGGCGCGAAGACCTGCGCCCCGCCGACACCGTCACCGGCCCCGCGCTGATCGCCGAGCCCGACGCCACCACCGTGGTGGACCCCGGCTGGCAGGCCGCCGCCGACGAGCGCGGGCACCTCGTCCTCACCCGGGTACGCCCCCGGCCCACCGTCTTCGCCGTCGGCACCGAGGCGGACCCGGTGATGCTGGAGGTGTTCAACAGCCTCTTCATGTCCATCGCCGAGCAGATGGGCCTGCGCCTGGAGAACACCGCGCACTCCGTCAACATCAAGGAGCGCCTCGACTTCTCCTGCGCCCTGTTCGACGCCGAGGGCAACCTCATCGCCAACGCCCCGCACATCCCCGTCCACCTGGGCTCGATGGGCGAGTCCATCAAGGAGGTGCTGCGCCGGCGCGCCGGCGACCTGCGCCCCGGGGACGCGTACGCCGTCAACGACCCCTACCACGGCGGCACCCACCTGCCGGACGTCACCGTCGTCACCCCCGTCTTCGACGCCGCCGGAGAGGAACTGCTCTTCCTGGTCGCCTCCCGCGGCCACCACGCGGAGATCGGCGGCATCACCCCCGGCTCCATGCCGGCCTTCAGCCGCACGGTGGACGAGGAGGGCGTCCTCTTCGACACCTGGCCGCTGATGCGCGCCGGGCGGCTGCGCGAGGAGGAGACCCGCGGGCTGCTGCGCTCGGGCCCGTACCCCTCGCGCGCCCCCGACGCCAACCTCGCCGACCTGCGCGCCCAGCTCGCCGCCAACGAGAAGGGCATCCGCGAACTGCACCGCATGGTCGAGCAGTTCGGCCTGGAGACGGTACGGGCCTACATGCGCCACGTACAGGACAACGCGGAGGAGTCCGTACGGCGGATCATCGCCCGGCTGCACGGCGGCTCGTACCGCTACGAGACCGACAGCGGGGCCGTGATCGCCGTACGGGTGGACGTCGACCGCGCCGCCCGCAGCGCGGTCATCGACTTCGCCGGCACCTCCCCGCAGCGCGCGGACAACTCCAACGCCCCCTCCTCCGTCGTCACGGCGGCCGTGCTGTACGTCTTCCGCACCCTGGTCGCCGAGGACATCCCGCTCAACAGCGGCTGCCTCAAACCCCTCGACGTGCGCATCCCCGAGGGCTCCATGCTCGCCCCGCGCCACCCCGCCGCCACCGTCGCCGGCAACGTCGAGACCTCGCAGGCGGTCACCGGCGCCCTGTACGCGGCGCTGGGCGTCCAGGCGGAGGGCTCCGGCACGATGAACAACCTCACCTTCGGCAACGAGCACGCCCAGTACTACGAGACCATCGCCAGCGGCTCGGGGGCGGGCGAGGGCTTCGCGGGCGCCGACGCTGTCCAGACGCACATGACGAACTCGCGGCTCACCGACCCGGAGGTGCTGGAATGGCGCTTCCCGGTGCGGGTGGAGGAGTTCTCCGTACGGCGCGGCAGCGGCGGCGCGGGCCGCTGGCCAGGCGGCAGCGGGGTGGTGCGCAGGCTGCGCTTCCTGGAGCCGATGACCGTGACGCTGCTGAGCAACCACCGCCGCGTCGGCCCGTACGGCATGGCGGGCGGTGCGCCGGGCGCGCTGGGCGCCAACCGCGTGGAGCGCGCCGACGGCACCGTCGAGGAGCTGGCGGGCTGCGACACCGCCGAGGCGGGGGCGGGGGACGTGCTGGTGGTGGAGACGCCGGGCGGTGGGGGCTACGGGGAGCCGAAGCCCTGACGCCATCCCGGCCGGTCCTGATCCGCGCCGATCCGGACCGGCAGGCGCCGCCCTGATCCACTCGGTTTGGAGCGTTGTCGGTGGCAGCGCCTAATCTGTCCGTCGTGACCGCACCTGCCACCGCTTCACCCGCCGCGGGCCCGGCCGCCGACGAGGGCCTGGCCCGCCGGCTGCGCGCCCTCGCCTGCACGGCGCCGCTGCACGACCTCGACGTGCGCAAGGCCAACCTGGCCGGCGAGTACGGGGTGTACGCGATGGCGGAGGTGGCCCTGGCCGCGATCGACCTGGTCACCCTCCAGATGGACTTCGACACCGGCGCCGACCACGAGCAGGTCCTCGCCCGGCTGCTGCCCCGCGTCGCCGCCCAGGCCCCCCGCCGCCCGGCCGCCGAGCACGAGCGCGTCGCGCGCTGGGTGCTGGACAACCTGATCAACGTCGGCAGCGTCGACCGGGGCTTCCGCGCCGTCTACGGCACCTTCGCCCCCGACGGCTCCTACGTGCGCCGGGACTACGACTTCAAGCTGGTCGAGGAGGTGCCGGGCCCCGACGGCGCGGTCTACCTGCGGACCACCGACGAGGCGGTCAACGTCCTGGTCGGCGCCCTGGACACCGACGTCACCAGCGCCCAGATCGCCGCCGAGGTCAAGCTGGAGGTGCTCATCTCGCGCGGCCGCCTCGCCGACGCCCAGCTCGCCGCCGAGCAGGCCCGCTACCGCACCGTGCAGTACGCCGAGACGCTGCGCCGCACCCTGGAGGCCACCCGGCGCAACGTCCGCGCGGTGGACTGGCTGCGCACCGTCCCCGACATGATCGCCGAAGCCCTCGACCACGTCGCCGACCGCTACCGGCACGAGAACGCCATCCTCACCCACATCCGCCGCTCCCGCGACGAGGCCGAAGACCCTGAGCACAAGCGGCGCGCCGCCGAGCTGATCGACATCGTCAAGGACTGCATCCGCCGCCACACCCAGCTGCAGTCCCGGCTGCTGGACGCCGGCCCCCTCTTCCGCGCCGAGCAGGACCGCCAGTCCTTCGCCACCCCCGCCGCGCACTCCGGCCTCGACCTGTACGGGCAGCTCCTCGCCCCCGTCCTGCCGCTGCCCCTGGAGCAGGCCGTGCGCGTCACGGACGCCTGGTTCGCCCGGGGCACGGGCCTGCGCCCGCCGCCCGCCGTACGGCTGGGCGACCTGGTGGAGACCCTGCTGACCCCGCCGGCCGAGCGCGAGCACCTGGGCGCCGAGCTGCCCGAGCCGGACCTGATCGCCACCCCCGACGACAGCCGCTTCAGCGAGGAGCAGCTCGCCGGCGCCCTGGAGCTGCTGGAGCTGGCCCCCGACGCCCCGCGCCGCCTGTCCGGCCTGCTCGCCGAGGCCCGCCGCCGCGACCCCGCGCTGCCGTACCTGGTCGCGCTGCTCGCCGTCCACGCCGCCAGCCCACCCGTCGGCACGGCCTACCGGCAGGGCGAGGAGCGGCTGCTCTTCGCCGTCGACGACGGCACCGAGCTGGACGACCCGGAGTTCGGCGGCGCGGACCTCATCGTGGGGACAGCCCTGCTGGACGCGGCCGGGATGGCGGCCGGGCGTACGGAGGGGGCGCCGTGAGGGCGCGTAGGACAGGACGGCGGGCGGCCGTCGTACCGACCGTGAAGCAGGCCGCCGACAAGCAGACAGGACAAGCCCGATGAGCAGCGAGCACAGCACCGCCGCCGAGCCCGCGCAGGCAGCGCTCACGCCCGCCGACGCCGCCGACGCGGCCCGCCTCGTCGCCTTCGGCCTGCAGCCCCGGCTGCTCCCCGCCCGCGACCTGGAGTACGCCGAACTGCTGCGCCGCTACCGCGAGGACCCGCCCTTCGCCCGCCTCGCCGACGCCGTCGCCGGCGGGCTCGGCCTGGTCGTGCTGGAGGTCTCCGGCCGCGCCGGCATGGCCGTCACCGCCGCCGAGGACTCCGTCTTCGCCGTGCGGATGGGCGAGTACGCGCGCCGGGCCACCGCCGACTCCGCCGACCGCTTCCTGCACGGCCTGGCCCACCTCGCCGCCGCCGCGATGGCCTTCCCCCGCCCCGACGACCTGGCCGACGACGGCTACCTCGGCCGGATCACGGTCAACGGCGTGGACGCCTTCGTCCGCCAGGTGTGCCGCAGACTGCAGGAGCGCGCCGAGGCGGCGGGGGAGAACACCGACCCGGCGAGCGGGGCCCCCGGCCTGGAGTCGGCCTGGCGGGTGTACGTACGGCGCAGCGCCACCGGGGCCACCAAGGACGCCCGCCGCCTCGCCGGCTCCACCACCGGCATCATCGCCAAGGCCCTCGCCTTCCTCACCGACTCCGGCTTCCTGCAGCGCACCTCCGACGAGGCCGGCGGCACGTACCGCACCACCGCCCGCTACCAGCTGCAGGTCCGCGACCTGGCCGGCGGCGCCGCCATGACCGAGCTGCTGGAGCTGGGCGTCGTCCCCGTCGGCGACGGCAGCCCCAGCCTGCTCGTCCCCGACGGCGTCGAGGAGCTGGCCGCCGAGGCCGGGCTGCCGTTCTTCCCCGACCAGCGCCACAGCGGCTGACCGCCCGCCGACCCGCCCCCACGACCCCCTGAGAGAGCCATGTACGAGCTGTCCCGGATCCGCCTCCACTCCATCGGACCCGCCGGCGCGCGCTACGCCGACACCGTGCTGGACCTGCGCGGAGTGGGTGACCCGGTGGCGGCCCCGGCGCCGGCCCAGGGCGACTTCTTCGCCGAGGAGCCCAGCGGGCCGCCCCGCCGCCCCGCCCCGGCCGGGGTGCTCTTCCTGGAGAACGGCGGCGGCAAGTCCGTCCTGCTGAAGCTGATCTTCTCCGTGATGCTGCCCGGCCACCGCAACACCCTCGGCGGCGCCAGCTCCGGCGTACTGCGCAAGTTCCTCCTCGCCGACGACTGCGGCCACGTGGCGCTGGAGTGGCAGCACACCGTGACCGGCGAGGCGGTCGTCGTGGGCAAGGTGAGCGAGTGGCGCGGCCGGCAGGTCTCCACCGACCCGCGGAAGTTCTCCGAAGCCTGGTACTCCTTCCGCCCCGGCCCCGGACTGGGCCTGGACTCCCTCCCCGTCGCCGAGGCCCCCCGGTCCGCCTCCGGAGCCCGCGGCCGGCGGCGCACCATGAAGGGCTTCCGCGACGCGCTGACCGAGGCGGGCCGCAGCTACCCGCATCTGGAGGTGGCCTGGGAGGACGTCCACGAGCGGTGGAACGAGCACCTGACGGGCCTGGGCCTGGACCCCGAACTCTTCCGCTACCAGCGGGAGATGAACGCCGACGAGGGCGAGGCCGCCGGCCTCTTCGCGGTGAAGAACGACTCCGACTTCACCGACCTGCTGCTGCGCGCCGTCACCGACACCCGCGACACCGACGGCCTCGCCGACCTCGTCCACGGCTTCGCCCACAAACTCGGCCGCCGCGCCGAGCTGACCGCCGAACGCGACTTCACCGCCGGCTCCCTGGAGCTGCTCGACGCCGTCGCGCAGGCGGCCGGCCACCGGCTGCGGGCCCGCGAGGTGCACGCCGGCGCCGAGCGCCGCACCGCCGCGCTGGCCCACCGCCTCACCGCCCGCGCCGGCCAGGAGCGCGAACGCCTCGCCGCCCTCGCCGCCCAGGTCACCACCGCCGCGCACGCCGTCGGCGACGCCCGCCGCGCCCGCGACCGCGCGGTGGCCGTCGCCGCCGAGCTCGCCCACCGCCACGCCTGCCTGGCGCTGGCCGCCGCCGAGAAGGACGCCGCCGCCCAGCGCCGCGAGCTGACCGAGGCCCGTACCCTGCAGTCCGCCTGGCAGGCCGCCGAGGCGGTGCTGCGCCACCGCGCCGCCGCCGACCGCGCCGCCCGCGTCCACGCCGCCATCCACGAGGCCGAGCGCGACGCCGCCCCGGCCCTGGCCGCGCGCACCCGGGCGGCCGAGGAGCTGGTCCGGGCCCTGGACCACGCCGCCCGCGAGGGCGAGCGGCGCGCCGACGAGGAGGAGGAGCGCTCCACCGCCCTGCAGAGCCGCTCCGAGGCAGCCCACCGCGACGCCACCGCCGCCGCCACGGCCGCCGAGCGGGCCCGCAGCGAGAGCGGCCATCTGCGCCAGCGCCTGGCCGAGGTCGAGCAGGAGACCGCCGAGGCCGTCCGCGCCGGCTGGCTCGACGACCGCAGCCCCCAGGCCGATCCGGCCCGCGCCGCCCTCGCCGCCGCCGACGCCGAGAAGAGCGCCGTCGCCGCCTGGGACACCGCCCGCGAGGCCGCCGCCCGCACCGCCGGGCAGGCCCAGGAGGCCGCCGCCGCCCTGACCCGCGCCGAGCTGGCCGCCGCCCGCGCCGGCGACGCGGCACTGGCCGCCCAGGGCACGTACGAGGCGGAGTCGGCCACCGCGCGCGCCCTGGGCGCCGAACCGCGACTGGCCGCACTGCTCGGCGCCGGCAGCGGCGGTACGGCCGGCGAGCTGGACGCCGAGGACCTCGACCGGGGCGCCGACACCCTGCGCGAGCTGCTCGCGGACGCCGACCACACCGCCGAGCGCCGCCTGTTCGAGCTGCGCACCGCGGCGGCCGACGACGCGCGCATCCTGGGCGCGCTCGGCGACGGCGGACTGCTCCCCGCCGGACCCGACGTCCTCGCCACGGTGGAGTACCTCGGCGAGCACGGCATCCCCGCCCTGCCCGGCTGGCGCTATCTCGCGCAGGCCGTCGACGCCGCCGACCACGCCGCCGTACTGGCCGCCCGCCCCGAGCTGGTGGACGGCGTGGTCATCACCGACCCGCAGACCCACGCCCGCGCCCGCGAGGTGCTGGCCGAGGCGTCCCTGCTGCCGCGCTCGGCGCTCGCCGTCGGCACCGCCGCCGCCCTCATCGCCCCCACCCCCGCCGGCCCCTCCGACACCGACGTCTTCCTCGTCCCGCCCAACCCGGCGATGCACGACGAGCGCGCCGCCGACGAGGAGCGCCGCCGGCTGCGCGAGCGCGCCGCCGAGCGCGACGAGGACATCCGCACCCTCGCCGCCCGCCTCACCGCCGACCGCGCCCTGGCCGCCCGCCTCGCCTCCTGGCGCGCCGGCTGCCCTGCGGGCCGGCTGGCCGAGCTGGCCTCCCTCGCCCACACGGCCCGCACCGCCGCCACCGCCGCCGAGCAGACCCTCGCCCGGGCCCGCACCCGGCGCGACACCACCGCCGAGGCCGCCGCCGAGGCCGCCCGCATCCGCGAGGAGCGCCAGGAGGCCGCCCAGCGCCCCCGCCGCCGCGCCGGCGCCCTCGCCGGCCTCGCCCACCGGCTGCGCGAACGCGCCGCCTGGCAGGCCCGCCTGCGGGAGTTGGCCGACGACGGCGCCGCCCACGAGGCCCGCGCCGCGAGCTGCCTGAGCGCCGCCCGCGCCGCCCGACTCCTGGCGGAACGCCTGCACGATCCGCAGC
>NZ_JBHSZO010000007.1:0-189191 GCF_042663125.1 Streptomyces polyrhachis
CCCCCGCGCCCCGGCGCCCCCCGCGCGGGGGGCGCCGGGGCGCGGGGGTGTGCGCGGTGGGGCGGGTGGCTACAGGCCCGCGGCCTTGCGCAGGGCGTCCACGCGGTCCGTGCGCTCCCAGGTGAAGTCCGCGTCCTCCCGGCCGAAGTGGCCGTAGGCGGCGGTCTGGGCGTAGATCGGCCGCAGCAGGTCCAGGTCGCGGATGATCGCGGCCGGGCGCAGGTCGAAGACCTCGGCGATGGCCTGCTCGATCCGCTCCGGGTCCACGGTGGCCGTGCCGAAGGTCTCGACGAAGAGGCCGACCGGCTCCGCCTTGCCGATGGCGTAGGCGACCTGCACCTCGCAGCGCGTGGCCAGGCCCGCGGCCACGACGTTCTTGGCGACCCAGCGCATCGCGTACGCGGCCGAGCGGTCGACCTTGGAGGGGTCCTTGCCGGAGAAGGCGCCGCCGCCGTGGCGGGCCATGCCGCCGTAGGTGTCGATGATGATCTTGCGGCCGGTCAGTCCGGCGTCGCCCATCGGGCCGCCGATCTCGAAGCGGCCGGTCGGGTTGACCAGCAGCCGGTAGCCCTCGGTGTCGATCTTGATGCCGTCCGCCACCAGCGAGGCGAGCACCGGCTCGACGACGAACTCGCGGATGTCGGGAGCGAGCAGCGAGTCCAGGTCGATGTCCGAGGCGTGCTGCGAGGAGACGACGACGGTGTCCAGCCGGACGGCCTTGTCGCCGTTGTACTCGATGGTGACCTGGGTCTTGCCGTCGGGCCGCAGGTAGGGGATGGTGCCGTTCTTGCGGACCTCGGTGAGCCGCCGGGAGAGCCGGTGCGCCAGGTGGACGGGCAGCGGCATCAGCTCGGGGGTCTCGTCGCAGGCGTAGCCGAACATCAGGCCCTGGTCGCCCGCACCCTGCCGGTCCAGCTCGTCCTCGTCGCCCTCCACCCGGTTCTCGTACGCCGTGTCGACGCCCTGGGCGATGTCCGGGGACTGGGAGCCGATGGACACCGAGACGCCGCAGGAGGCGCCGTCGAAGCCCTTCTTGGAGGAGTCGTAGCCGATCTCGAGGATCTTGTTGCGCACGAGGGTCGCGATGTCCGCGTAGCCCGTGGTGGTCACCTCGCCGGCCACGTGGACCTGGCCGGTGGTGATCAGGGTCTCGACCGCGACGCGGGAGGTGGGGTCCTCCTTCAGCAGGGCGTCGAGGATCGTGTCGCTGATCTGGTCGGCGATCTTGTCGGGGTGACCTTCGGTCACGGACTCCGAGGTGAAAAGACGGCGGGACACATCGCTCCCTGGGTTGCAGCGGCTGCTGGCTAGACAAGGTCGGACAGTCTGCCAGACGCGGCGGCGCCGCGCCCGGTTCGGGTCCGTAGTGAAGTTTATCGGGCGTCCTCGGCGGGCGGGCAACCCGTCTCGCCCTGTGGTCAGCCCGTGACCTGGGACGTCATCTGTACGACAGCCTGCGGACAGCCGGGCATGACGGAGTGTCGCCGCCTCCGGACGCAGCGCGAGGATCAGTCCAGGCGGGCGGTGACGAGGTCCCAGACGGTGTCGGCGAGGGCTTCCTTGGGCCCGTACGGCACCGGGTGCTCCGAGCCGTCGGCGCCCAGCACGACCGCCTCGTTCTGCGCGGAGCCGAAGGTCTTGTCCTCCCCCACCTCGTTGACGACCAGGAGGTCGCAGCCCTTGCGGGCGAGCTTCGCGCGGCCGTTGGCGAGCACGTCGTCGGTCTCGGCGGCGAAGCCGACCACGAGCTGCCCGGGCCGCGCCCGCTCGGCGGAGACCTCGGCGAGGATGTCGGGGTTGCGGACCAGGGCGACGGCGTCGGGCTCCCGGCCGTCCCGCTTCTTGATCTTCCCGGTGGCATACACGGCCGGCCGGAAGTCGGCGACGGCCGCCGCCATCACCACCACGTCCGCCTCCCCGGCGGCCTTCAGGACGGCCTCGCGCAGCTGGACGGCGGTCTGCACGCGCACCACGTCCGCTCCGGCGGGGTCGGGCAGCGCGGTGTTGGCGGCGATCAGCGTCACCCGGGCGCCCCGGGCCACGGCCGTGCGGGCCAGGGCGTAGCCCTGCAGTCCGGTGGAGCGGTTGCCGAGGTAGCGCACGGGGTCGAGCGGCTCGCGCGTACCCCCGGCGCTGATCACGATCCGGCGTCCCGCGAGATCGGGGACGAGCCCTTCGGGCCCGCGCGCCAGCACCCGCCGGCAGACCTCGAAGATCTCCTCCGGGTCGGGCAGCCGCCCCTTGCCGGTGTCGGCGCCGGTGAGGCGGCCGACGGCCGGCTCGATCACCACAGCGCCGCGCTCGCGCAGGGTGGCCACGTTGGCCCGGGTGGCCGGGTGCTCCCACATCTCGGTGTGCATGGCGGGGGCGAGGACGACCGGGGCGCGGGCGGTGAGCAGCGTGTTGGTGAGGAGGTCGTCGGCCAGCCCGTGGGCGGCCCTGGCCAGCAGGTCGGCGGTGGCGGGCGCGACGACGACCAGGTCGGCCTCCTGGCCGATGCGCACGTGCGGGACCTGGTGGACGTCGTGCCAGACCTCGGTGGCGGCGGGTTGGCCGGAGAGCGCGGACCAGGTGGCCTCGCCGACGAAGTGGAGCGAGGCGGCGGTGGGCACGACGCGGACCTCGTGCCCGGACTCGGTCAGCCGCCGCAGCAGCTCACACGCCTTGTACGCCGCGATGCCGCCGCTCACGCCGAGCACGACCCTGGGCTTGGCCATGGCTCTCCCCTCGAGATTCGCTGTCGCCCCCCATCACACACCACGGCGCGCGGGGGCGCAGGAGGGGGGTGAGGGTCGGCGCTGCGCGCCGCTCGGTCCGTAGAAGCGCGAGGGAAAGCACCGCGGAACGCAAAACGGGCCGCAGCGCGGCGTGTGCCGCGTGCAGCCCGATCCACCGGGGCCCGCAAGGGGTCCCTACGGCGCGTCCGTCTTCTCCGCCGTCAGCAGGCCGGCGTTGATCTCGCGCAGCGCGATCGACAGCGGCTTCTCGTGGACGTGGGTGTCGACCAGCGGGCCGACGTACTCCAGCAGGCCCTCGCCGAGCTGCGAGTAGTACGCGTTGATCTGCCGCGCACGCTTGGCCGCGTAGATCACGAGGCTGTACTTGGAGTCCGTGGCCTCGAGCAGCTCATCGATCGGCGGATTGATGATGCCCTCGGGCGCGGTCATGGGAGAGGACAACTCTCAGGCCTTCCGCTAAATGAAAAAATCTACGAAACCTTCATCAAGGCTAGCAGCTCGCCCGCAACGTCCTCGACGGAGGTGTTGACCAGGGTGGTGTCGAACTCCGACTCCGACGCCAGCTCCACCTTGGCGGCGTCGAGCCGCTGGGCGATCACCTCGGGCGGCTCCGTGCCCCGGCCGGTCAGCCGGCGGACCAGCTCCTCCCAGCTCGGCGGGGCGAGGAAGACGAGCTGGGCCTCCGGCATCGACGAGCGGACCAGCCGAGCGCCCTGCAGGTCGATCTCCAGCAGGACGGGCTCGCCGGCCTCCAGCCGGTCCAGCACGGCCTTGCGGGGCGTGCCGTAGCGGTTCCCGGAGAACTCCGCCCACTCCAGCAGCTCGCCGTCGGCGACCAGCCGGTCGAACTCCTCGTCGGAGACGAAGAAGTAGTGGACGCCGTTTCGCTCACCGGGCCGCGGCTTGCGGGTGGTGGCCGAGACGGAGAGCCATACCTCGGGGTGGACTGTGCGCATATGAGCGACGACCGTGCTCTTGCCGACCCCGGAGGGGCCGGAGAGCACGGTCAGACGCGGACGTTCTGTCATGCAGCGATTATCCAGCTTCCCGGAAGTGCCCGGGAACCTCGGAAGCCGTCATGCGTCCCGCAGGGGGACGCCGGGGCCTCAGGTGGTCGCGCCGAACTCGCGCTCGAGGGATGCGATCTGGTTGGAGCCCAGACCGCGCACACGCCGGCTCTCGGAGATACCGAGCCGCTCCATGATCTGCTTGGCGCGGACCTTGCCCACGCCGGGAAGGGACTCGAGCAGGGCGGAGACCTTCATCTTGCCGATGACCTCGTTCTCCTGGCCCTGCTTGATCACCTCCTGCAGGGAGGCGCCGGAGTGCTTGAGCCGATTCTTGACCTCGGCGCGCTCCCGGCGTGCCGCTGCGGCCTTCTCGAGCGCGGCTGCGCGCTGTTCAGGGGTAAGGGGCGGAAGAGCCACGCCTTCGTCACCTCGGATGTCGAACTTGTCGGATAGGGGCTGTACTGCTGGCACTGCTTGTACTGCTGGCACTGCTGGCACTGCTGGCACTGCTACGTGCTCCAACCCCCCGCACCTGCGGGGGAGTCGATAACGCGCAGGTACACGCGCTATGCCAACGGAGACTAGCGGCCGAGTCCGCCCCAGTCAGCGAGAACAGACTAAAAGTCCTGGTCAGACTGAAGTTGCGCGAGAATGCATACGGTTTTCAGCCATTTTGTCCGACTACGGTGCGTACCTCGTCGGCCAGTAGTTCGGCGGCCCGGCGCAATGCCGCGACGTCCGGTCCGTGGCGCAGTACACTCCGGCTCGCGCTCGGCACCACGTTGCGCAGTGCCCGGCCGAAGAGGGCCGGGAGGTCCGCGGGGGTGGCGCCCTGGGCGCCGATGCCGGGGGCCAGCAGGGGTCCGTTGACCATCAGGTCCGCCCCGGGGTCGGCGAGCGTGGCGCCGACGACCGCGCCGACGGAGCCCAGGGGCGCCGCTCCCGCGTTCTCGGCGGCGATGTGGGCGAGCATGGCCTGGCCGACCGTGGCGCCGTTCGCTGCCACGGCGCGCTGCACCTCGCCGCCCTCGGGGTTGGAGGTGAGGGTGACGACGAAGATGCCGCTGCCGCTCACGTGCGCGGCCTCCAGCGCCGGGCGCAGCGACTCGTAGCCGAGGTACGGGGTGACGGTCAGGGCGTCGGAGAAGAGCGGGGAGTCCTTGGCCAGGAAGGCGGCGGCGTAGCCGCCCATGGTGGAGCCGATGTCGCCGCGTTTGGCGTCCATCAGCACCAGGGCCCCCGCGGCGCGGGCGGCGGCGGCGGCCTTCTCCAGGACGGCCACCCCGCGCGAGCCGAAGCGCTCGAAGAACGCGGACTGCGGCTTGAGGACGGCCGTGCGGTCGGCGAGCGCCTCGACGACGGTCATGGCGAAGCGCTCCAGGCCCGCCACATCGTCGTTCAGGCCCCAGGAGGCCAGGAGCGCGGCGTGCGGGTCGATGCCCACGCAGAGCGGGCCGCGGGTGTCCATGGCGGTGCGCAGGCGGGCGCCGAAGGGCTCGGTCAGGGGGTCTGCCAGGGGCGTTGCCAGGGGATCCGTCATGCGCTCGGGGCCTTCCTCAGGTCGGCGCCGACGGCGTCGGCGAGGGTGTCGTACGGGCTGGCGGCGAGCAGGGCGGCCAGCCCGCGGTGGATCGCGCGGGGCCACAGCGGGCCCTCGTAGACGAAGGCGCTGTAGCCCTGGACGAGCGTGGCGCCGGCGAGGATGCGCTGCCAGGCGTCCTCGGCGGTCTCGATGCCGCCGACGCCGACCAGGACGGTGCGCTCGCCCACGCGGGCGTACAGGCGGCGCAGGACGTCCAGGGAGCGCTGCTTGAGGGGGGCGCCGGAGAGGCCGCCGGCGCCGAGGGAGGCGACGTGCGCGGGGTCGGTGCGCAGGCCGTCGCGGGAGATGGTGGTGTTGGTGGCGATGATGCCGTCCAGCCCCAGCTCCAGGGCCAGGTCGGCCACCGCGTCCACGTCCTCGTCGGCGAGGTCGGGGGCGATCTTGACCAGCAGGGGTACGCGCGCGGTGGTCGTGCGGTCGGCGGCCTCGCGGACGGCTGTCAGCAGCGGGCGCAGCACCTCGACGGCCTGCAGGTCGCGCAGGCCGGGGGTGTTCGGGGAGGAGACGTTGACGACGAGGTAGTCGGCGTAGGCGGCCAGGCGCTCGGTGGAGGTGACGTAGTCCGCGACCGCCTCCGGTTCGGGGACGGCCTTGGTCTTGCCGATGTTGACGCCGACGACGGCGTTCGGCCGGTACGGGACGCGGGAGCCGTGTGCGCGGCGGGCCAGGCGGGCGGCGACGGCGGCGGAGCCGTCGTTGTTGAAGCCCATCCGGTTGACCAGGGCCCGGTCGGCGGGGAGGCGGAAGAGGCGGGGGCGCTCGTTGCCGGGCTGGGGCCGGGCGGTGACGGTGCCGATCTCGACGAAGTCGAAGCCGAGCACGGCCAGTCCGTCGATGCCGACGGCGTTCTTGTCGAAGCCGGCCGCGAGCCCGAAGGGGCCGGGCAGGTCCAGCCCCAGCGTCTTGACGCGCAGGGAGGGGTGCGGGGGCGCGGCGACGGCGCGCAGGGCCGAGCGCGCGCCGGGGGTGGCAGCGGCGGCGCGGATGGCGTCGAAGGCGAGGTGGTGGGCCTTCTCGGGGTCCATCCGCTTGAAGACGGTGTTGAACAGGGCGGAGTACATGGCGGCCTTCGGTAGTGAGCCCCGCCGGTCTCGGACCGGCGGGGCTCGTGCTGCTGCTTACTGGCTGGGCTGCTGGCCGTCGCGGCCTGCGACGAGATGGCGGGCGTGCTCCTGGAGGGAGCGCACCCCCACGTCGCCGCGGGAGAGCGCCTCGATGCCCTGGACGGCGGCGGCGAGCGCCTGGACCGTGGTCAGGCAGGGGACGCCGCGGGCGACGGCGGCGGTGCGGATCTCGTAGCCGTCGAGCCGGCCGCCCGTGCCGAAGGGGGTGTTGACGATGAGGTCGACCTCGCCGTCGTGGATGAGCTGGACGATGGTCTTCTCGCCGTTGGGCCCCTCCCCCTCGGACTGCTTGCGCACCACGCGGGCGTTGATGCCGTTGCGCTTGAGGACCTCGGCGGTGCCGGAGGTGGCCAGCAGCTCGAAGCCGTGGGCGACCAGCTCGCGGGCCGGGAAGATCATCGAGCGCTTGTCGCGGTTGGCGACGGAGACGAAGGCCCGCCCCTTCAGCGGCAGCGCGCCGTACGCCCCGGCCTGCGACTTGGCGTACGCCGTGCCGAAGACGGAGTCGATGCCCATGACCTCGCCGGTGGAGCGCATCTCCGGGCCCAGCACGGTGTCCACCCCGCGGCCGTGGATGTCGCGGAAGCGCGACCAGGGCATCACGGCCTCCTTGACGGAGATCGGCGCGTCCATCGGCAGGGTGCCTCCGTCGCCGACGGCCGGGAGCATGCCCTCGGCGCGCAGCTCGGCGACGGTGGCGCCCAGGGAGATCCGGGCCGCGGCCTTGGCCAGCGGCACCGCGGTGGCCTTGGAGGTGAAGGGCACGGTACGGGAGGCGCGCGGGTTGGCCTCCAGTACGTAGAGGATGTCCCCGGCCAGCGCGAACTGGATGTTGATCAGCCCGCGCACCCCGACGCCGCGCGCAATGGCCTCCGTCGAGGCCCGCAGCCGCTTGATGTCGTGGCCGCCCAGGGTGATCGGGGGCAGCGCGCAGGCGGAGTCGCCGGAGTGGATGCCGGCCTCCTCGATGTGCTCCATCACGCCGCCGAGGTAGAGCTCCTCACCGTCGTAGAGGGCGTCGACGTCGATCTCGATGGCGTCGTCGAGGAAGCGGTCGATGAGCACCGGGTGGTCGGAGATGAGGCCGGCGTGCTTCTCGATGTACTCGCCCAGCGAGGGCTCGTCGTAGACGATCTGCATGCCCCGGCCGCCCAGGACGTACGAGGGGCGCACCATCACCGGGTAGCCGATGCCGCCGGCGATACGGGCGGCCTCCTCGAAGGAGAACGCGGTGCCGTACTTCGGCGCGGGCAGCCCCGCCTCGGTCAGCACGCGGCCGAAGGCGCCGCGGTCCTCGGCGGCGTGGATGGCCTCCGGGGGGGTGCCGACGACGGGCACCCCGTTGTCCTTGAGCGCCTGCGCCAGGCCCAGCGGGGTCTGGCCGCCGAGCTGGACGATGACGCCGGCGACCGGGCCGGCCTGCTGCTCGGCATGGACGATCTCCAGTACGTCCTCCAGGGTGAGCGGCTCGAAGTACAGCCGGTCGGAGGTGTCGTAGTCGGTGGAGACGGTCTCGGGGTTGCAGTTGACCATCACCGTCTCGTAGCCCGCCTCGCTGAGCGCGAAGGAGGCGTGGACGCAGGAGTAGTCGAACTCGATGCCCTGGCCGATGCGGTTGGGCCCGGAGCCCAGGATGATCACCGCGGGCTTCTCGCGCGGGGCGACCTCGTTCTCCTCGTCGTAGGAGGAGTAGAAGTACGGGGTCCGCGCGGCGAACTCGGCGGCGCAGGTGTCGACCGTCTTGTAGACGGGGCGGATGCCCAGGGCGTGGCGCACCTCGCGTACGACGTCCTCGCGCAGCCCGCGGATCTCGCCGATCTGGGCGTCGGAGAAGCCGTGGCGCTTGGCGTGCGCCAGCAGTGCGGGCGTCAGCTCGGGGGCGGCGGCCAGCTCCTGGGCGACCTCGTGGATCAGGAAGAGCTGGTCGACGAACCAGGGGTCGATCCGGGTGGCCTGGAAGACCTCCTCCTGGGTGGCGCCGGCACGGATGGCCGCCATCACCGTCTGCAGGCGCCCGTCGGTGGGCTGGACGGCCCGGGCCAGCAGCTCGGCCCGGTCGCCCGGCTCCCCGGTGAAGGAGAAGGGGGCGTCCTTCTTCTCCACGGAGCGCAGCGCCTTCTGCAGCGCCTCGGTGAAGTTGCGGCCCAGCGCCATGGCCTCGCCGACGGACTTCATCGTGGTGGTGAGGGTGGCGTCCGCGGAGGGGAACTTCTCGAAGGCGAAGCGGGGCACCTTCACCACGACGTAGTCGAGGCTCGGCTCGAAGGAGGCGGGGGTCTCCTCGGTGATGTCGTTGGGGATCTCGTCGAGGGTGTAGCCGACGGCCAGCTTGGCGGCGATCTTCGCGATCGGGAAGCCGGTGGCCTTGGAGGCCAGCGCGGAGGAGCGCGAGACGCGCGGGTTCATCTCGATGACGATGACCCGGCCGTCCTCGGGGTTGACGGCGAACTGGATGTTGCAGCCGCCGGTGTCCACGCCGACCTCGCGGATGACGGCGATGCCGATGTCGCGCAGGGTCTGGTACTCGCGGTCGGTGAGCGTCATCGACGGGGCGACGGTGATGGAGTCGCCGGTGTGCACGCCCATCGGGTCGAAGTTCTCGATGGAGCAGACGACCACGACGTTGTCGTGCTTGTCGCGCATCAGCTCCAGCTCGTACTCCTTCCAGCCGAGGATGGACTCCTCCAGGAGCACCTCGGTGGTGGGCGAGAGCGCGAGGCCCTGCCCGGCGATCCGGCGCAGCTCCTCCTCGTCGTGGGCGAAGCCGGAGCCGGCGCCGCCCATGGTGAAGGAGGGGCGCACGACGACCGGGTAGCCGCCGAGGGTCTCCACGCCCGCCAGGATCTCGTCCATGGTGTGGCAGACCACCGAGCGGGCGGACTCGCCGTGGCCGATGCGGGCGTTGACGGCCTCGACGACCTCCTTGAACAGCTCGCGGTCCTCGCCCTTGTTGATCGCCTCGACGTTGGCGCCGATCAGCTCCACGCCGTACTTCTCCAGCACGCCGTTGGCGTGCAGCGAGATGGCGGTGTTGAGCGCGGTCTGCCCGCCCAGGGTGGGCAGCAGGGCGTCGGGGCGCTCCCTGGCGATGATCTTCTCGACGAACTCGGGGGTGATCGGCTCGACGTAGGTCGCGTCGGCGATCTCCGGGTCGGTCATGATCGTGGCCGGGTTGGAGTTGACCAGGATGACGCGCAGGCCCTCGGCCCGCAGGACGCGGCAGGCCTGGGTGCCGGAGTAGTCGAACTCGGCGGCCTGGCCGATGACGATCGGGCCGGAGCCGATGACCAGGACGGACTGGATGTCGGTGCGCTTAGGCACGCTGGCCCTCCATGAGGTCGGGGCGGTGCTGGTCGGTGTCGCGCATGAGCTCGACGAAGCGGTCGAAGAGGTACGCGGCGTCGTGCGGACCCGCGGCGGCCTCCGGGTGGTACTGGACGGAGAAGGCCGGCCGGTCGAGCAGGCGCAGTCCCTCCACCACGTCGTCGTTGAGGCAGACGTGGGTGACCTCGGCGGGCCCGTAGGGCGTCTCGGCGGTGCCGTCCAGCGGTGCGTCGACGGCGAAGCCGTGGTTGTGGGCGGTGACCTCGACCTTGCCGGTGGTGCGGTCCTGGACGGGCTGGTTGATGCCGCGGTGGCCGTACTTCAGCTTGTACGTGCCGAAGCCCAGCGCCCGTCCGAAGAGCTGGTTGCCGAAGCAGATCCCGAACAGCGGGGTGCCGCGCTCCAGTACGCCCTTGACGACGGTGAGGTCGGCGGTGGCGGGGTCGCCGGGGCCGTTGGAGAGGAACACGCCGTCGGGGTCGACGGCGTAGACGTCCTCCAGGGTGGCGGTGGCGGGCAGCACGTGCACCTCGATGCCGCGCTCGGCCATCCGCTGCGGGGTCATGCCCTTGATGCCCAGGTCCAGGGCGGCGACGGTGAAGCGCTTCTCCCCGACGGCGGGGACGACGTAGGGCTCGGCGGTGGCGACCTCGGCGGAGAGGTCGGCGCCGCTCATCTCGGGGGCCTGGCGGACCCGGGCGAGCAGGGTGCCCTCCTCGGCCAGCGCGTTGCCGGAGAAGATCCCGGCGCGCATGGCGCCGCGCTCGCGCAGGTGGCGGGTGAGCGCGCGGGTGTCGACGCCGCTGATGCCCACGACGCCCTGGGCGGCCAGCTCCTCGTCCAGCGGGCGGCGGGCGCGCCAGTTGGAGGGGACGCGGGCGGGGTCGCGTACGACGTAGCCGGCGACCCAGATGCGGGCGGACTCGGGGTCCTCGTCGTTGACGCCGGTGTTGCCGATGTGCGGGGCGGTCATCACGACCACCTGGCGGTGGTACGAGGGGTCGGTGAGCGTCTCCTGGTAGCCGGTCATGCCGGTGTTGAAGACGGCTTCGCCGAAGGTCTCCCCCACCGCTCCGTAGGCCTGGCCGCGGAAGGTGCGGCCGTCCTCCAGGACGAGGACCGCGGGGGCGGTCCTGGGGTCGGTGCCCCGGGCCGGAAGCGTGGTCATCGCGTGCCCTCCGTGGTGGTGTGCCCGTTCGTGTCGGACGGGGTGTTCAGGGCGGCGAGCCACTGGGTGTGCTCGGCCGCGTGGTCGGAGCGGAAGCCGGAGTCGTACTCCCTGCCGCCGTGCTCCCAGGTGATCACCAGCAGGCCGTCCTCGGTGAGGACCTTGCCGGCGATGCCCTTGTCGAGGCGGGCGCCGCGCAGCCGGTCGGCGGGGACGAAGAAGTCCGTCGCCCCGGGCCGTATGACCGCCAGGCCGCCCTCGGTGAGGGTCAGCTCGGCGCGCGAGCGGGCGCCCAGGCCGTGGGCGACGACGCGGTCCAGCCAGTGCCCGGCGGTGGTGGTGCCGTGGTAGCGGCCGGTCATGGTGAGCCGCGGCTGCGCGTGTGCCGCGGGGATCGCCTCCAGCGGCGGCAGGTGCGACTGCAGGGTGCGGCGCCAGGTCCAGCCCTGGCGCATCAGCCAGTAGCACAGGGCGACGAACAGCAGCAGTCCCACGACCCAGCCGATCCGCTCGCCGAGGTGGGTCACCGGCTGGGACTTGGGCTCGGCGGCCAGCAGCAGGGCGCCGGGGGGCAGGTGCGTCACGCCAGCTCTCCGTCCACGACGGTCGCGGCGCCCCGCAGGAAGGTGTGGGTGACGCGGCCCGGCAGCTCCCGGCCCTCGTAGGGCGTGTTGCGGCTGCGGGAGGCGAAGGCGGCGGGGTCCACCAAGGCGCGGTGGGCGGGGTCGACCAGGGTGAGGTTGGCGGGCTCGCCGGCGGCGATCGGCCGGCCGTGCCCCGCCAGGCGCCCGATGGCCGCCGGGGTGGCGGACATCCGCTCGGCGACGCCCGCCCAGTCCAGCAGGCCGGTGTCGACCATGGTCTGCTGGACGACGGAGAGCGCGGTCTCCAGGCCGACCATGCCCATGGCGGCGGCGGCCCACTCGCAGTCCTTGTCCTCGTGCGGGTGCGGGGCGTGATCGGTGGCCACACAGTCGATGGTGCCGTCCGCGAGCGCTTCGCGCAGCGCCATGACGTCCGCCTCGGTACGCAGCGGCGGGTTGACCTTGTAGACGGGGTCGTACGAGCGGACCGTCTCCTCGGTGAGGAGCAGGTGGTGCGGGGTGACCTCGGCGGTCACCGGCCAGCCCTTGGACTTCGCCCAGCGGACGATCTCCACCGAGCCGGCGGTGGACAGGTGGCAGATGTGCAGCCGCGAGCCGACGTGCGCGGCGAGCAGCACGTCGCGGGCGATGATCGACTCCTCCGCCACGGCCGGCCAGCCGCCCAGGCCCAGCTCGGCGGAGACGACGCCCTCGTTCATCTGGGCGCCCTCGGTCAGCCGCGGCTCCTGGGCGTGCTGGGCGACGAGGCCGTCGAAGGCCTTCACGTACTCCAGCGCCCGGCGCATGATCACGGCGTCGTCGACGCACTTGCCGTCGTCGGAGAAGACCGTCACGTGCGCGGCGGAGTCGTGCATGGCGCCCAGCTCGGCGAGCTGCTTTCCCTCCAGGCCGACGGTGACGGCGCCGATGGGCTGCACGTCGCAGTAGCCGGACTCGCGCCCCAGCCGCCAGACCTGCTCCACCACGCCGGCGGTGTCGGCGACGGGGAAGGTGTTGGCCATGGCGTGCACGGCGGTGTAGCCGCCCTTGGCGGCGGCGCGGGTGCCGGTCAGGACGGTCTCGGAGTCCTCGCGGCCGGGCTCGCGCAGGTGGGTGTGGAGGTCCACCAGGCCGGGCAGCAGGACCAGCCCCGCGGCCTCGATCACCGTGGCGCCCTCGGGGGCGGTGAGGCCGGTGCCGACGGCCTCGATGCTCTCGTCGTCGATCAGCACGTCCTGCGGCTCTCCGCCCAGGACCTTCGCACCGCGGATCAGGGTCTTGCTCATTCTTACTCGTTCTCCTTGCTGGCGGTACGGGTCACGGCTGGGGGGCGGCGTCGGCGTCGGGGAGGACGGCGCCGCCGAGCAGCAGGTACATCACGGCCATCCGGACCGAGACGCCGTTGGCGACCTGCTCGACGATGGTGGATCGGTGGGAGTCGGCGACCTCGGCGGAGATCTCCATGCCGCGGTTCATCGGGCCGGGGTGCATGACGATGGCGTGCTCGGGCATCCGCGCCATCCGGTCGCCGTCCAGGCCGTAGCGGCGGGAGTACTCGCGCTCGGTGGGGAAGAACGCGGCGTTCATCCGCTCGCGCTGCACGCGCAGCATCATCACCGCGTCGGACTTGGGGACGGCGGCGTCGAGGTCGTAGGAGACCTCGCAGGGCCAGCTCTCCACCCCGATGGGCAGCAGCGTGGGCGGCGCGACCAGGGTCACCTGGGCGCCCAGGGTGTGCAGCAGGCGGACGTTGGAGCGGGCGACGCGGCTGTGCAGCACGTCGCCGACGAGCGTGATGCGGCGTCCCTCCAGGTCGCGGCCCGTGCCGTCGCCGGGGCCGCGGTGGTGGGTAGGACCGCCGCCGGGGGCGCCGGCGAGGTGGCGGCGCATGGTGAAGGCGTCCAGCAGGGCCTGGGTGGGGTGCTCGTGGGTGCCGTCGCCGGCGTTGATGACGCTGCCGTCGAGCCAGCCGGAGCCGGCCAGGCGGTGCGGGGCGCCGGAGGCGTGGTGGCGTACGACGACCGCGTCCGCGCCCATCGCCTGCAGGGTCAGGGCGGTGTCCTTGAGGGACTCGCCCTTGGAGACGGAGGAGCCCTTGGCGGAGAAGTTGATGACGTCCGCGGAGAGGCGCTTGGCGGCGGCCTCGAAGGAGATGCGGGTGCGGGTGGAGTCCTCGAAGAAGAGGTTGACCACGGTGCGGCCGCGCAGGGTCGGCAGCTTCTTGATGGGGCGGTCGGCCAGGCGGGCCATCTCCTCGGCGGTGTCGAGGATGCGCAGGGCGTCGTCGCGGCTGAGGTCGGCGGTCGAGATCAGATGGCGCTTCATCCGGGTGTTCACTCCCGTTTCACGGCGGTTGCGGGGTGTGGTGCTTCTGCCGTGTTCGTGGTGGTGGCTGACGTGGCGGCGGGCATGCGGGGGCGCCGGCCCGGAGCGGGTCCGGGTCGGGCGGGGGGCTACTGCCCGCCGGCCGGGGCGGTTGCCTTCTCGCCGAGCAGGACGGCGTCGCGGCCGTCCTCCTCGGTGAGCAGGACCTTGACCGTCTCCCGCAGCGAGGTGGGGAGGTTCTTGCCGACGTAGTCGGCGCGGATGGGCAGCTCGCGGTGGCCGCGGTCGACGAGGACGGCGAGCTGGACGGCGCGGGGCCGGCCGATGTCGCCGAGGGCGTCGAGGGCGGCGCGGATGGTGCGGCCGGAGAAGAGCACGTCGTCGACGAGGACGACGAGGCGCCCGTCGACACCGGCGGCGGGGATGTCCGTGTGGCCGAGCGTGCGGGCGGGGCCCAGGCGCAGGTCGTCGCGGTACATCGTGATGTCGAGGGAGCCCACCGCCTGCTTGCGGCCGGTGATGTCCTGGAGCTTGTCCGCCAGCCGCCGGGCGAGGAAGACGCCGCGGGTGGGGATGCCGAGAAGCACCACGTCGTCGGCGCCCTTGGCGCGTTCGACGATCTCGTGGGCGATGCGGGTGAGCACCCGCTGGATGTCCGGGGCCTCCAGGACGGGCCTGGGGGGCGCCGGGGTCGTGCCGTGCTGCGAGTCCATAAGAAACGGACCTCCTTCCCAGCCTCACGGGACTGGTGTTAAAGGACGTCGGGTCCCCACCACGGTAGCAGCGCCTGCGAGGGCCCTGCCAATCGGTCCGCAACCGGTCCGCGACCGGCCCTCCGAGGGGTCCGCGGCGCAGGTCGGGAGGGGGGTGGGCGGGGGTCGGCGGATCTCGGCTTGACGGGTCCACGTTACGCTGCGTAACCTCACAGTGAGTTACGGAGCCACGGGCGGCTGAGCCGCCTGTGGGAACAGCGTCCGGGGAGTTCTATGTCCAGCGAATACGCTAAGCAGCTCGGGGCGAAGCTCCGTGCGATCCGCACGCAGCAGGGTCTCTCCCTCCACGGTGTGGAGGAGAAGTCGCAGGGCCGCTGGAAGGCGGTCGTGGTCGGTTCCTACGAGCGCGGGGACCGCGCCGTCACCGTGCAGCGGCTCGCCGAGCTCGCGGACTTCTACGGCGTGCCGGTGCAGGAGCTGCTGCCGGGCACGCAGCCGGGCGGTGCGGCCGAGCCCCCGCCGAAGCTGGTGCTGGACCTGGAGCGCCTCGCGCACGTCCCCGCCGACAAGGCCGGCCCGCTGCAGCGCTACGCCGCCACGATCCAGTCGCAGCGCGGTGACTACAACGGCAAGGTCCTCTCCATCCGCCAGGACGACCTGCGCACGCTGGCCGTCATCTACGACCAGTCGCCGTCGGTGCTCACCGAGCAGCTGATCGGCTGGGGCGTGCTGGACGCGGACGCGCGCCGCGCGGTGCACACCGAGGACGTGTAGCGCCCGCCGACCCAGGCAGGCACCACCGCCCGGCGCCGGATCCCCCACACGGGGGCCGGCGGCCGGGCGGCGGTGCGTTCGGGAGGAAGACGACCGGGCGGTGCCCCCCTTTACGCAAAGGGGGGCACCGCCCGGTCGGTCCGGCGTCTGCCCGGCTATTCCGCGTCGCGGCGCAGCTGGGGCTTGAGGGTCTTCAGCCGGCCGAGGAGGCCGTTGACGAAGGACGGGGAGTCGTCGGTCGAGAACTCCTTGGCCAGCTGCACGGCCTCGTCCATGACGACCGCGTCCGGAGTCTCGTCCTCCCACAGCAGCTCGTAGGCGCCGAGCCGGAGGATGTTGCGGTCGACGACCGGCATCCGGTCGAGCGTCCAGCTCGTCGCGTACTGCGAGATCAGCGAGTCGATCCGCTCGGCGCGCGGGCTGTAGCCCTCGACCAGTTGCATCGTGTACTCGCTCACCGGCGGCTGGCGGGTGTCGCTGCGCGCGTGCCGGATCCAGTCCGCAAGCACTGTCTCCACGGACACACCGCGCTGGTCTGCCTCGAAGAGGATCTGGAAGGCGCGCTTGCGGGCCTTGTTGCGAGCAGCCACGGTTAGCTGTTCACCCGGCCGAGGTAGTCGCCGGAACGGGTGTCGACCTTGATCTTCTCGCCGGTGGTGATGAAGAGCGGCACCTGGATCTGGTAGCCGGTCTCCAGCGTCGCCGGCTTGGTACCGCCGGTGGAGCGGTCACCCTGCAGACCCGGCTCGGTCTCGGCGATGACCAGCTCGACGGAGGTGGGCAGTTCGACGTAGAGCGGGGACCCCTCGTACATGGCGACGACGGCGTCGAAGCCCTCCAGGAGGAAGTTGGCCGCGTCGCTCACGGTGTCGGGGGTGATGTAGATCTGGTCGTACGTCTCCATGTCCATGAACACGAAGTCGTTGCCGTCCTTGTACGAGTACTGCATGCCGCGCTTGTCGACATTGGCCGTCTCGACCTTGGTGCCGGCGTTGAACGTCTTGTCGACGATCTTTCCGGAGAGCACGTTCTTCAGCTTCGTACGGACGAACGCGGGGCCCTTGCCGGGCTTGACGTGCTGGAACTCGACAACGGACCAGAGCTGGCCCCCGTCGAGCTTGAGCACCATGCCGTTCTTGAGGTCGTTCGTGGTGGCCACGGTGGCGGAATCTCCTGCACTGCTGCTTCGGACGGCCTGGGGGGCTCTCGCCGCTAGAGGGCGAGCAACTCCTTGGTCGTGATGGTGAGTAGCTCTGGACCGCCGTCCGCCGCGGGGCGGACGACGAGCGTGTCATCGATCCGGACGCCGCCCCGGCCCGGGAGATGGACCCCCGGTTCGACGGTGACCGGCACGCAAGCGTCCAGTTTACCCATGGCCGCGGGGGCCAGCTTCGGGTCCTCGTCGATTTCGAGTCCCACGCCGTGTCCGGTCCACGGCGCGAGGTCGTCGCCGTACCCGGCGGCGGTGAGGATCTGCCGGGCGGCGCGGTCGACGTCGCGGTACTCGGCGCCGGGGGTGAGGGCCTCGCGGCCGGCGCGCTGAGCGGCGAAGACCAGGTCGTAGAGCTCGATCTGCCAGGTGTCGGGCACGCTGCCGATGACGAAGGTGCGGCCGATCTCGCAGCGGTAGCCCCGGTAGCGGGCACCGAGTCCGATGCTGAGGAAGTCGCCCTCCTCGACCCGCCGGTCGGTGGGTACGTGTCCGGCGCGCCCGGAGTTGGGGCCGGTGCCCACGGAGGTGGGGAAGGCCGGGCCCTCGGCGCCGTGGTCGACCAGGCGGCGCTCCAGCTCCAGGGCGAGGTGGCGTTCGGTGCGGCCGACGAGGATCGACTCCAGCAGCTCCCCGAGCGCCTGGTCGGCGATCTCGGCGGCGATCCGCAGGCAGGAGATCTCCTCGTCGTCCTTCACCAGCCGCTGCTGCTCCACCGCGCGGCCGAGGTCGGCCAGGCGCAGGGCGGGGGCGGCGCTGCCCAGGGCGCGGTGGCGGGCGACGGTGAGGTGGTGCTCCTCGACGGCGAGGGCCTGCGCGCGGGCGGCTGCCGCGAGGGAGGCGGCGGCGACGGCGGGGTCGCCGCCGGGTACGGCGAGGGTGTGCACGCGCAGTTCCTCCGGCAGCCCGCCCTCGCCCCCGTCGGGTTCGCCGAGGTGGACGAGCACGTCCTCGCCGGGCCCGAGCAGCAGCACGGAGCCGGCGGGCGCGTACCCGGTGAGGTACCGGATGTTCGCGGGCCGGGACACCAGCACGGCGTCGCTTCCGGCGCCCGCGCAGTGGGCTCGCAGACGCGATCGGCGTACGGTGTGCGGCTCGGACGTGGAAGGAGCCATATGTGGAGCGTATGACTCCGCTCCGGTGCCCGCGCGGTGGGCGGGTGCGTCCGGGTGGGTGCGTCCTGGTGGGTCGGCGGCTGCCGGGCGGGGGCTACCAGGCGGGCGGGCTCGCGATCGCCCGCGACACCACCTCGTCCAGCATCCGCGCCGTCGTCGCCACGTCGTGGTGGGTGTTGTCCAGGATCGGCAGCCCCGAGCCGTACCAGCCGGCCATCCGCCCGTGGATACGGGCCACCTCCTCGTCCGCCAGTCTGCGCGTACCGCTGCGCAGGGCGTTGCGGGCCAGCACCGCCTCCAGGCCGGGGAGGAGGACCACCGGCAGCAGGCCGGGCCCCACGTGCCGCTTCCAGCCGCCGAGGCCGACGACGGGGCGGTCGGGGAAGACGGCGTCGTCCAGGACGCAGGAGATGCCGTTGGCAAGGTAGTTGCGCGCGGCGAAGCCGCAGGTGCGCCGAGCCAGCCGGTACTGCGCCTCGGAGCGGTCGGTCCACCCCGCGCGCGGGTCGGCGAAACCGGCGCGCACCCATTCGCGTACGTCGTCCAGGGAGATGTGCGCGGTGGGCGCCCGGCGGGTGTCCGCCCAGTACCGCGCGACGCTGGTCTTGCCGGCGCCCGCGGGGCCGATCAGCAGCACCGCCACGATCGGCGGCGGCGCCCCGTGCGGCTGCCGGATGAGCGGCAGCGGCGGCGGGGTGGGCACCGGCACGAGGGCGCCGGGCGGGAGCCGCAGCGCACCGGTGGTCTCCGCGCTCCCGGCCGGACGCTCCGGGGCCGGCCGTCCCGTCCCGTGGGGCGGCGTAGGAGTGTCCACTGTCCGCATCCGGCGCCCTTCTCGTCCCGTATCCGTGCCCGCCCGGCCGGTGGCTTCTCCCCGGCCTCTCCGAACCGTACCCAAACTGATTGCCGGTTGATGCACGCCCGGCGTCGACCGGGCGTGCCCCGGGGGGAGTTGGGCACCGGCAGCGTCTCAGCCGGCCGGCTCCTGCGCCAGTGCGCGCAGCGCCAGCAGGTAGGAGCCGATGCCGAAGCCCGCGATCGTACCCGTGGCGATCGCGGCGATCACCGAGGTGTGGCGGAAGGACTCGCGGGCGTACGGGTTGGAGATGTGCACCTCGATCAGCGGCGCCGTGCGCTGCGCCGCCGCGTCGCGCATGCCGTACGAGTAGTGCGTGAACGCGCCCGGGTTGACGACCACCGGGATCCGGCCGTCCGCCGCCTCGTGCAGCCAGCGGATCATCTCGCCCTCGTCGTTGGTCTCCCGGACCTCGACGTCCATCCCCAACTCCCCGCCCAGCGCGGTGCACTGCTCGACGAGGGCCGGGTAGGAGGTGGAGCCGTAGACGTCGGGCTCGCGCGAGCCCAGCCGGCCGAGGTTGGGGCCGTTGAGGACCAGGACCCTGCGCGGCTCGCTCACGCGGCGATCTCCGCGTGCGCGGCCAGCAGCATCGCCGGGTCGGGGGCCTCCAGCACGGTGGGCTTGGCGAGGCCGTCCAGGACGACGAAGCGCAGCCGGTCGCCGCGCGACTTCTTGTCGACCTTCATGTTCTCCAGCAGCTTGGGCCACTGGTCGCCCCGGTAGGCCACCGGCAGTCCGACCGACTCCAGCACCGCGCGGTGGCGGTCGGCCGTCGCGTCGTCCAACCGGCCGGCGATACGGCCCAGTTCGGCGGCGAAGACCATGCCGACCGAGACGGCCGCGCCGTGGCGCCACTCGTAGCGCTCGTTCTTCTCGATGGCGTGCGCGAGGGTGTGCCCGTAGTTGAGGATCTCGCGCGGCCCCGACTCCTTCAGGTCGCTGGAGACCACGTCGGCCTTGACCCGGATGGAGCGCTCGATCAGCTCGGCGGTGTGCGGTCCGTCGGGGCTGCGGGCGCCGGCGGGGTCGGACTCGATCAGGTCGAGGATGGCCGGGTCGGCGATGAAGCCGGCCTTGATGATCTCCGCGAGGCCGGAGACGTAGTCGTGCACGGGCAGCGAGGCCAGCGCGGCCAGGTCGCACAGCACGCCCGCCGGGGGGTGGAAGGCGCCGACGAGGTTCTTGCCCTCGGCGGTGTTGATGCCGGTCTTGCCGCCGACCGCCGCGTCCACCATGCCCAGCACCGTCGTCGGCACCGCGATCCAGCGCACGCCGCGCAGCCAGCTCGCGGCCACGAAGCCGGCCAGGTCGGTGGTCGCCCCGCCGCCGACGCCGACGATCACGTCGCTGCGGGTGAAGCCGGACTGCCCGAGGGCCTTCCAGCAGTACGCGGCCACCTCGGCGGTCTTCGCCTCCTCCGCGTTGGGCACCTGGACGGCGACGGCCTCGTACCCCTGGGCGGCGAGGTCCTCGCGCAGCACCTCGCCGGTCTCGGCGAGGGCCTCGGGGTGGATGACCGCCACCCGCTGGGCCTTCTCCCCGATGAGGGCGGGGAGTTCACCGAGCAGCTGGTGCCCGATCAGCACCTCGTACGCCTCGGTGCCGGGCGTCTCGGCGATCGCCACGCGAATGGTCTCGGGCGTCTGGGACTCGCTCATCTCCACCTCACTGCTGTGCGCTCGCCCCGGCCAGGCCGAGTGCCTGGAGCACCGCCTGTGCGACGGCTTCGGGGCGCTGCCCGCCGGTGTCCACCACGGCGCGGGCGACTTCCGTGTACAGGGGCCGGCGGCGCTCCATCAACTCGCGCCACTGCTGGCGGGGGTTGACGATGAGCAGCGGCCGGGGGGCGTCCAGGCCGACGCGCTTGACCGCGTCGGCGAGCGGCACGTCGAGGAAGACCACGGGGCGCCCGGCCAGCAGCGCACGCGTCTCGTCCGCCAGGACGGCTCCGCCGCCGAGGGACAGCACTCCGTCGTGCTCGGCGAGCGCCTCGCGCACGGCGGTGCGCTCCAGCGCGCGGAAGTGCGGCTCGCCCTCGTCGTAGAAGAGGTCGGCGACGGTCTTGCCCGCGCGGCGCTCGACGTCGGCGTCGGTGTCGCGGACGGTGGTGCCGAGGCGCTCGGCGAGGAGCTGCGCCACGGTCGACTTGCCGGCGCCGGGCGGCCCGACGAGGACGGCGACGGGGCCGCTCACCGGATCGCCAGGTTTTCCAGGTACGAGCGGACGTTGCGCGCCGTCTCGGCCACGGAGTCGCCGCCGAACTTCTCGCAGACCGCGTCCGCGAGGACCAGCGCCACCATCGCCTCGGCCACGATGCCGGCGGCCGGCACGGCGCAGACGTCCGAGCGCTGGTGGTGGGCGGCGGCGGCCTCGCCGGTGGTGACGTCGATGGTGGCCAGGGCGCGCGGCACGGTGGCGATGGGCTTCATCGCGGCCCGTACGCGCAGGAGTTCGCCGGTGCTCAGCCCGCCCTCCGTACCGCCGGAGCGGCCGGAGGAGCGGCGCACGCCCTCGGGGGTGGGGACGATCTCGTCGTGCGCCTGCGAGCCGGGGACGCGGGCCAGGCCGAAGCCGTCGCCGACCTCGACACCCTTGATCGCCTGGATGCCCATCAGCGCGCCGGCCAGGCGGGCGTCTAGGCGCCGGTCCCAGTGCACGTGCGAGCCCAGGCCCACGGGGACGCCGTAGGCGAGGACCTCGACCACACCGCCCAGGGTGTCGCCGTCCTTGTGGGCCTGGTCGATCTCGGCGACCATCGCCTTCGCGGCATCGGCGTCCAGGCAGCGCACGGGGTCGGCATCGAGGCGCTCCACGTCCGCGGGCGTCGGCACGACGCCGTAGGGGGCCTTCGCGGCGCCCAGCTCCACCACGTGGGAGACGATCTCGATGCCGGCGGCCTCCTTCAGGAAGGAGCGGGCCACCGCGCCCAGCGCCACCCGGGCGGCGGTCTCGCGGGCGGAGGCGCGCTCCAGGACGGGGCGGGCCTCGTCGAAGCCGTACTTCTGCATGCCGGCCAGGTCCGCGTGGCCGGGGCGGGGGCGGGTGAGCGGCGCGTTGCGGGCCAGCTGCGCCAGCTCGGCCGGGTCCACGGGGTCGGCCGACATGACCTTCTCCCACTTGGGCCACTCGGTGTTGCCGACCATGACCGCCACCGGCGAGCCGATGGTCAGCCCGTGCCGCACCCCGCCCAGGAAGGTGACCTCGTCGCGCTCGAACTTCATCCGGGCCCCGCGCCCGTAGCCCAGCCGGCGCCGGGCCAGATGGTCGGCGACGAGGTCCGTGGTCACCGGCACACCGGCCGGCAGGCCCTCAAGCGTCGCGACGAGGGCGGGTCCGTGCGATTCACCGGCGGTGAGCCAGCGCAGCCTGGTCAACGGTGCTCCCTTGTACGGTTTGCGCGTGCAGCCCCGATCCTCCCACGCCCCGGGGGTGCCTCCTCGCGGAGGTCCACGATGTGGGCCCGTACGGTCGAGGCGTGGACGCGGTGCGCTCAGCGCGCGTGCAGCGCCGCCTCGCCCGCCGCCCGCATCGCCGCCAGCGGGGCGCGGGGGACGCCCGTCATCGACTCGACCTGGAGCACGGCCTGGTGGACGAGCAGGTCCAGGCCGCCGATGACCGGTCCCGTCCAGGCGGCGGCCAGTGCCGTCGGCCAGGGGTCGTAGAGCACGTCGAAGAGCGCCCCGGCGCCCGGCGGTACCTCGGCGGCGAGCGCGTCCGTCGCGCCGGCCGGGGTGGTGGCGACGACCAGCGGCGCGGTCAGCGCCCGCGCGGCCTGCGACCAGGGGGCGGTGCGCACCCGGATGCCCAGGCGCTCGCCCCACTGCCGCATCTCGTCGCCGCGCGCCTCGCTGCGTACGTACACGGTGGCCTCGCCGGCGCCGAGCCGCGCCAGGGCGGCCAGTGCGGAGGAGGCGGTGGCGCCCGCGCCGAGGATCGCCGCCTCCTCGGCCTTCTCGACACCGCGCTCGCGCAGGGCGGCGAGCATCCCGGGGATGTCGGTGTTGTCGCCGGTGCGCCGTCCGTCGTCGGTGAAGAGCACGGTGTTGACGGCCTCCACCGAGGCCGCGGTGGGGCTGATCCCGTCCAGCAGCGCGATGACGGCCCGCTTCAGCGGCATGGTGAGCGAGAGGCCGGCCCACTCCCCCGGTTCCAGGCCGGCGAGGAAGCCGGGCAGGGCGGCCTCGTCGACCTCGAAGCGGTCGTAGGAGCGCCCGTCCAGCCCCAACTCCGCGTAGGCGGCGCGGTGCAGGACCGGTGAGAGGGAGTGCGCGATCGGCGATCCGAGGACCGCCGCGCGCCGGCGGGCCGGGGCGCTCACTGCTCCTTGGCCCTCTCCTGCTCGTAGAGTTCGACGTTCTTCTCGTGCTCCTCGTTGGTGGTGGCGAAGAGCGTCTTGTCGTTCAGCGAGACGAAGTAGTTCCACGGGCCGTCAGCCGGGTCGTGCGTGGCCTCGATCGCCTTGGCGCCCGGGTTGTCGATGGGGCCGGCGGGCAGGCCCTTGACGTAGTACGTGTTGTACGGGTCCTGCAGCTTGCGCATCTCGGAGGGCGGCGGCACGTCCAGGGTGCTCTGCTGCTTGATGTAGTTGTAGGTCGAGTCGAAGTCCAGCAGGCCGTACGTCTCCGTGTTGTCCTTCTTCATGCGGTTGAGGACAACACGGGTGATCTTGCGGTAGTCCGCCTCGTTGTTGCCCTCCGCCTCCACGAGGCTGGCGACGGTGAGGACCTGCCAGGGGCTGCTCAGGCCCAGCCTGGCGGCGTTCTCCTCCAGGCCCGCCCGCTTGAACTCGGCGTTGGCCCGCGTGACCATCTGCTTGAGGATGGCCTCGGGCTCGGCGCCCTTGCCGGCGTTGTAGGTGGCGGGGAAGAGGAAGCCCTCCAGCGGGTCCTTGACGTCGCCGCCGCGCTTGGCCCACTTGGGCAGTCCCAGCTCGGCGTAGTGCTCCTGGCCGGCCTTCTTCGTGGTGCCGTGCTTCAGGCCCAGCTTGTCGTCGATCTTCTGGTAGACCTCGCGCGCGGTGCTGCCCTCGGGGAAGGTGAGGGCGTTGCGGGTCCTGGGGTCGAGCATCATGTCGATGGCGCTCTTGGCGGACATCTTCTTGTGGAGCGTGTAAGTGCCGGCCTGGATGGTGCCCGACTTGCTGTTCTCGTTGGCGGCCTGGATGAAGGCGTCGACGCTCTGCACCACGCCGTTGTCCTTCAGGAGGTTGCCGATCTGCCCGATCGTGGCACCCTGCGGGATCTCGACGCTCACCTCGCCGCTGCCCTCGCCGGTGTAGTCGGCGGCGCTGGCGAAGAACCGGTCCTTCACGAACTCGTAGCCGTAGTACGCCGCCGCGCCGCCCCCGCCGACCAGCACCAGCGCCACCACCAGGCAGGCGCAGCCGTTGCGCCTCTTGGACTCCCGCTCGCTGTCGCGCTCCCCGTCGTCGCCCCGCCCGCCCCGGCCCCGGCCGGGCGGCGCCTCCTCGTCCTCCTCGGAGAAGAAGGAGTGGTCGCGCTCCGGGGGCAGTCCCTCGTCCCAGGAGCCGGGCCGCTCCCGGCGGGCGCCGCCGGGGCCGCGGCGCGGGGCGCCGGGCGGCGGGTACGCCTCGGGGGTGGCGTAGTAGTCGGGGGGGACCGGGGAGCCCGGCTGCGCGGGCTGCCCGTAGGGATCGACGGCCGGCATCCCGCCGGTGGTGTCCCAGGAGGGGTTGTACGCCGGCTGCTGGCCCGTGTGGCCCGGAGCCGGGTACTGGGGTGGATGCTGGGCCGGGTACTGGGGCTGCGGTCCGGTGTGCCACCCGCCCGGGCCCGGCTGTCCGCCGCCCTGCTGGGGGTATCCCGGCTGCTGACCCTGATGGCCGCCTCCGTAGGAGCCCTGGGCTCCCCATGTGCCCTGCTGTCCGGCATTACCGGAGAGCGGGTCACCCGGGTACCACGGTTCGGAGCCTGCGCCCCGGCCATACTCAGTCATCGATCCCCTAGAGCCGATTGGCTGTCGGTGCGTTTATATGACAGCTGCCATGTTCGCGCGGAACGTTACCGTATCGCGATCAGATGACGACTTCGACGCTCTCTCCGGGCTCTTGCCCGGACGCCCGTTCGGCCTCAAGTGCACTCTGAAGGATGACGACCGCCGCCGCCTGATCGACGACCGAGCGGCCCTTCTTCACGGTGACCCCCGAGGCGCGCAGACCCTGCGCAGCAGTCACCGTACTCATCCGCTCGTCCACCAGACGCACCGGGACCGGGCTGATGTGGCGGGCCAACTCCTGGGCGAACGCCCGGACTTTGACCGCGGCGGGGCCCTCCTTGCCGCTCAGGGAGCGCGGCAGCCCGACGACGACCTCCAGCGGCTCGTACTCCGCGACGATCGCCGACAGCCGACGGTGCGCGGCCGGGAGGTCCCGGCCCGGCACCGTCTCCACCGGGGTGGCGAGCACCCCGTCGGGGTCGCAGGACGCGACCCCGATCCGGGCGTCGCCCACGTCGACGGCGATACGCCGCCCCCGGCGCATCAGCCCCTCCCCCGCCCGTACCGCGACAACCGGGCGGGACGGGCGGGTTGGACGGGCGGGACGAGGACTGCCGGCGGCGTCATGCGGTCTCGGCCACCAGGCGCTCGACGGCGGCGATGGCCTCGCCCACCGCCTCCGGGTCCTGGCCGCCACCCTGGGCGATGTCGGGCTTGCCGCCGCCACCGCCACCGAGGGTCTTGGCGGCCGTACGCACCAGGTCGCCGGCCTTCAGACCGCGCTCGCGGGCGGCGTCGTTGGTGGCGATGACCGTCAGCGGACGGCCTCCCGCCACCGCGAAGAGCGCCACCACGGCCGCCCGGCCGCCCTGCCCCGCTGTCTGACCGAGCCGCCCCCGCACGTCGAGGACCAGCTTGCGCAGGTCGTCGGCGGCGGTGCCGTCCGGCACCCGGGCCGCGACGAAGGCCACGCCGCGCAGGTCCTTGGCGCCCTCGGCGAGGCCGCCGGCGGCCTGCAGGACCTTCTCGGCACGGAAGCGCTCGATCTCCTTCTCGGCGTCGCGGAGCTTGCCGAGCATGCCGGAGACGCGCTCGGGCAGCTCCTCGGGGCGGCCCTTGAGCAGCTCGGTGAGCTGGGCGACGACCGTGTGCTCCCGGGCGAGGAAGTTGTACGCGTCCACGCCGACGAGCGCCTCGATGCGGCGCACGCCGGAGCCGATGGAGGACTCGCCGAGCAGCTTGACCAGGCCCAGTTGGGCGGTGTTGCCCACGTGGGTGCCGCCGCACAGCTCCTTGGAGAAGTCGCCGATGGTCACCACGCGGACCCGCTCGCCGTACTTCTCGCCGAACTCGGCGATGGCGCCCTGCTTGCGGGCCTCGTCGATGCCCATCACCTCGGCGGTGACGTCGAGTTCCCGCGAGAGGACGTCGTTGATCTTCTGCTCGACGTCCGTGAGGACCGTGCCGGGGACGGCGTTGGGCGAGCCGAAGTCGAAGCGGAAGCGGCCCGGGGAGTTCTCCGAGCCGGCCTGCGCCGCCGTCGGGCCCAGCGCGTCGCGCAGCGCCTGGTGGGTGAGGTGGGTGGCGGAGTGGGCGCGGGCGATGGCCCGGCGGCGGCGGGTGTCGATCGCCGCGTGGGCAAAGGCACCGAGGGTGACCTCGCCGACCTGGACCGAGCCCTTGTGCACGAACACGCCGGGGACGGGCTGCTGGACGTCGCGCACCTCGATCACGGCGCCGGAGTCCAGCCGGATGCGGCCGTGGTCGGCGAGCTGGCCGCCGCCCTCGGCGTAGAAGGGGGTGCGGTCGAGGATGACCTCGACCTCGTCGCCCTCGGAGGCGGCGGGCGCGGGGACGCCGTCGACCAGCAGGCCGACGATCGACGACTCGCCCTCGGTGGCGGTGTAGCCGGTGAACTCGGTGGCGCCGGAGCCGTCCGCGATCTCCCGGTAGGCGGACATGTCCGCGTGCCCGGTCTTCTTGGCCCTGGCGTCGGCCTTGGCGCGGTCGCGCTGCTCCTGCATCAGGCGGCGGAAGGCGCCCTCGTCCACGGAGAGGCCCTGCTCGGCGGCCATCTCCAGGGTGAGGTCGATGGGGAAGCCCCAGGTGTCGTGGAGCAGGAACGCCTTGTCGCCGGAGAGGACCGTGCCGCCGGCGGCCCTGGTCTCGCTCACGGCGGTGTCGAGGATGTTCGTCCCGCCCTTGAGGGCCTTGAGGAAGGCGGCCTCCTCGGCGAGCGCGACGGTCTCGATGCGCTTGCGGTCGGTGATCAGCTCCGGGTACTGCTGCCCCATCGTGTCGATCACGACGTCGACGAGCTCCTGGACGACCGGACCGGTGGCGCCCATGAGGCGCATGTTGCGGATGGCGCGGCGCATGATGCGGCGCAGCACGTAGCCCCGGCCCTCGTTGCCCGGGGTGACGCCGTCGCCGATCAGCATGACGGAGGTGCGGATGTGGTCGGCGACCACGCGCATGGACACGTCCGTGCCCTGGGCGGCGCCGTACCGCACGCCGGTCAGCTCGGTGGCCTTGTCCATGACCACGCGCAGGGTGTCGGTCTCGTACATGTTCCGCACGCCCTGCAGGATCATCGCCAGGCGCTCGAGTCCGAGGCCGGTGTCGATGTTCTTGGAGGGGAGGTCGCCCAGGAGGGGGAAGTCCTCCTTGCCCTCGCCGGCGCCGCGCTCGTACTGCATGAAGACCAGGTTCCAGATCTCCACGTACCGCTCGTCGTTGACGGCGGGGCCGCCCTCGACGCCGAACTCGGGGCCGCGGTCGTAGTTGATCTCGGAGCAGGGGCCGCAGGGGCCGGGGACGCCCATGGACCAGAAGTTGTCCTTCTTGCCCAGGCGCTGGATGCGCTCGGCCGGGACGCCGATGACCTCGCGCCAGATCCGCTCGGCCTCGTCGTCGTCGAGGTAGACGGTGATCCAGAGCTTCTCGGGGTCCAGGCCGTAGCCACCGTCCGCCACGGAGCTGGTGAGCAGCTCCCAGGCGTACGTGATGGCGCCTTCCTTGAAGTAGTCCCCGAAGGAGAAGTTGCCGCACATCTGGAAGAAGGTGCCGTGCCGGGTGGTCTTGCCGACCTCCTCGATGTCCGGGGTGCGGACGCACTTCTGCACCGAAGTGGCGCGCGGCGCCGGGGGCTTGGTCTCGCCGAGGAAGTACGGCTTGAACGGCACCATGCCCGCGTTGACCAGCAGCAGAGTCGGGTCGTCCGCGATCAGCGAGGCCGACGGCACGACGGTGTGCCCGCGCTCCTCGAAGAAGCGCAGCCAGCGGCGGCGGATTTCAGCCGACTCCATCAGAGGTCCTCTTTCCGGTCGTACGTGCGGTAGGGGCGGTTCGGGGAAGCGCCTGCGGCGGGCAGCCCGCGCGCGGGTGCGCGCCGCTGCCGTCGCCTGGGCGCGGCCTCGGACGCGGGCAGCGACTTCAGCCGCTGCCCGGGCAGTTCGTGCCGGGGTCCGGACTCGAGGCCGAGCGCGTCGTTCAGCTGGGCCTCACGCTCCGCCATCGCGTCGCGTACGTCCTCGGCGAAGAGCTTCGCGCGAAACCCCGCGTCGATGGCCCGGTTGACCGCGGTGGCGGCCAGGCTCTCGGGAGTGAGGCCGCGCACGAAGCGCTGTGCCTTGGTGGTGGCCCAGACGCCGGTGACGGCTCCGGCCGTGAACCAGAAGGTACGGCGGAACAATGCTACTCAGCCCTTTCTGCCTCGGGTGCCCCGACCACCGCGCCGGGCGGGGGGAACGGTCCTGCTGACGACCACCCCGGGCCCGGGACGGCCCAGTGCGCGCCGCACTCCGTAGCCGAAGGCCGCGACCTTCACCAGCGGGCCGCCGAAGGTGGAGGAGACGGTCGTGGAGAGCGCGGAGGCGTTCGCCGTGACCTCCTGGACGTCGGCGGCGATGGCGTCGACGCGGGCGAGCTGGGTGTGGGCGGAGCGCACCGTGTCGGAGGCGTCCGCCAGCAGCGGAACGGCCTGCTCGGTGATCCGCTCCACCAGCGTGCCCGCCGAGCGGAGGGTCTGCGCGAGCCGGACCAGGGCCAGTGCGAGGAACGATACGAGGATCGCCCAGAACACGGCCACGAGGATCCCGGCCACCTCGACACCGGACACGATGGGCGACTCCCTTGGACTGGACGGCTGCACTGGACGGCGCGGCTACGTTGCGTCACGTCGATGGCTTCGAACCCTATCGCGCCGCACCGACAGTGCGATCCATCCACCCCTCGGTCCCGGCCGGTCCCGGGAGGGCGGCTCCGCCGGAACGCCTACGGGGCGCGGCGGCCCGGACAGCGGGCCGCCGCGCCCCGTACGGGCACCCGGGCCAAGGCGGACGGCGCCCCGTCGCCTCCGGCCGACCGGTCAGCGGGCGTAGTACTCCACGACGAGCTGCTCGTCGCAGATCACCGGGATCTCCTTGCGGTTGGGGTCGCGGTCGAGGCGGAAGGCCAGCGCCGGGAGGTTGACCTCCAGGTACTTGGGCGTCTCGCCCTCGCCGGCGTAGCCGCCCTCGCGCGCCACCTGGAAGGGGTGCTTCTCGCGGCTGCGCTCGCGGACCGTCACCACGTCGCCCGGGCGGACCCGGTAGGAGGGCTTGTCGACCTTGCGGCCGTTGACCTCGATGTGGCCGTGGACGACCATCTGGCGGGCCTGGTAGACGGTACGGGCCACGCCGGAGCGCAGGACGAGCGCGTCCAGGCGCCGCTCCAGCTCGACGATCAGCGCCTCGCCGGTCTTGCCCTGGGCCTTGGTCGCGCGCTCGTAGGCGCGCACGAGCTGGCGCTCGCTGATGTCGTACTGGGCGCGCAGCCGCTGCTTCTCCAGCAGGCGCACCTTGTAGTCACTGGTGCTCTTGCGGCCGCGGCCGTGCATGCCGGGCGGGTAGGGACGGGCCTCGAAGTACTTGACGGCCTTCGGGGTGAGCGGGATGCCGAGCGCCCGCGACTTGCGGACCTTGGGGCGCGACTGGTTCACAGTGTGCGGTTCCTTCGATGAAAGATTAGGTATGCCTTACCTTACGCGACGGATCGTGTGAGGAGCCAATCCAGGTCAACGAGGGCGCGCAATCGGGCATTCCGGATGTGACCAAGGTTACTCCCCCTCCTCGCCCTCCCCCGCCAGTCGTCTGCGCACCCGGTCGGCCACCTCTGCGTACCGCGCCTCCGCCCCGTAGCGCGTGGGCTCGTAGTACCGGCGGCCGTGCACGGCGTCCGGCGCGTACTGCTGGGCCGCGACCGCGCCGGGCACGTTGTGCGGGTAGACGTACCCCTGCGCGTGCCCGAGCCTCTTCGCGCTCTTGTAGTGCCCGTCGCGCAGGTGCGGCGGTACGGGGCCCGCCTTCCCGGCCCGCACGTCGGCCAGCGCCTCGCGGATCGCCGTCGTCGCGGAGTTCGACTTCGGCGCCAGGGCGAGCGCGATGGTGGCGTGGGAGAGGGTGAGCTGCGCCTCCGGGAAGCCGATCATCGCCACCGCCTGGGCGGCGGCGACGGCCGTCTGCAGCGCCGTGGAGTCGGCCATGCCGATGTCCTCGCTAGCGGCGATCATCAGCCGCCGGGCGATGAAGCGGGGGTCCTCGCCCGCCTCGATCATGCGGGCCAGGTAGTGCAGCGCGGCGTCGACGTCGGAGCCGCGGATGGACTTGATGAAGGCGCTGGCGACGTCGTAGTGCTGGTCGCCGTCGCGGTCGTAGGCCACCGCGGCGCGGTTCACCGCGCTCTCCACCGTCTCCAGGGCGATCTGCGCCTCCCGCTTGGACAGGGCCGAGCCGGCCGCCGCCTCCAGCGCGGTCAGCGCCCGCCGGGCGTCGCCGCCCGCGATCCGCACCAGGTGGTCCTCCGACTCGGGGGGCAGCGTGAGCGAGCCGGCCAGCCCCCGCTCCTGCGCCAGCGCGCGGCGCAGCAGTCCGCGGATGTCGTCGTCGGTGAGCAGCTCCAGGGTGAGCAGCAGCGAGCGGGAGAGCAGCGGGGAGATCACCGAGAAGTAGGGGTTCTCGGTGGTGGCGGCGATCAGCGTCACCCAGCGGTTCTCCACCGCCGGGAGCAGGGAGTCCTGCTGGGCCTTGCTGAAGCGGTGGATCTCGTCCAGGAAGAGGACCGTCTCCTTGCCGTACCCCCCGGCGGCGCGCTTGGCGCCCTCGATGACGGCCCGGACCTCCTTCACCCCCGCGGTGATCGCCGAGAGCTCCACGAAGCGCCGGTCGGTGGCCTTGCTCACCACGTACGCCAGGGTGGTCTTGCCCGTGCCGGGCGGACCCCACAGCAGCACGGAGGCGGGGCCGGCCGGGCCCTGCTCCCCCGTCTCGACGAGTCGGCGCAGCGGCGATCCGGGCTTGAGCAGATGCTGCTGGCCCACCACCTCGTCCAGGCTCCTGGGGCGCATCCGCACGGCCAGGGGGCTCGCCCCCGGGCTGGACTCCTGGCGCTCCTCGGCGGCGGCTGTGAACAGGTCGGGCTCCATGCCTGCGACCTTAGGCCACCCCTGTGACAGCGGCCCGCGCGTCCCGCTCCCGGGCGGGCGCCCGGTGCTCAGGCGAAGACGGCGTTGCCCCACTTCAGGTAGATCAGCAGGGCGATCGCCGCGTACCACAGGACCGGGACGGTCCAGGAGAACTCCAGCACGTTGGCACGCACGCCCGCCGGCACCCGGAAGACGCCGGTGCGGATGTTCTGCACGGTGGTGTACCAGAACACCAGGATCGTGACCGCCCAGGCGCCCATGCACCACAGGCAGAGGTTGTGGATCTCGTACAGCGAGGAGTACTGCAGGAAGAAGCAGAAGAGGACGCCGAAGAGGCTTCCGGCCCACAGGCCCACCCACCACCAGCGGGCGAAGCGGCCGCCGGCGAGCAGCGAGACGCCGATCACGATCAGCATGGAGAAGGCGACCCAGCCGATGTACGGGTTGGAGAAGCCGAAGATGTGCGACTGCCAGCTCTCCATCACGTTCTTGCAGGAGAAGATGGGGTTGATCCCGCACGGCGGCTCGTAGTCCGGGTTCTTCAGCAGCTCCGTCTTGTCGTGCGTGATGGCCGCGGAGGCCGCCAGGCCGAGCGCGCCGCAGATGATCAGCAGCCAGGCGAAGGGGCGGCCGGCGCCGATCAGAGTGGACTTCTCGCCCGAACCCTCGTCCGTGCCGGAGCGGTTGACTGCCGCAGTCGTCATGGCGCCGTTCATCCCATCGTCGTCGTGGCCGCGCGGCCGAAGACCGGCTCGGGCAGCGCCCATTGTGCCCCACCTCCCGGTGGCCCGGGGGGCGGGAACGCAGAGCGCCCGGGCGGGCGGAGGCCCCGGAGTGGAGGCCACTCTGCCCGACCGGGCGTTCACTCCCCGTAAAGATCCGCGCACAGCTTGCTCAGCCGAGGCGGCCGCGCAGCTCCGCCACCACCGCGTCGAGCGCGATCGGCGACTGCTCGCCGGACTCCATGTCCTTGAGCTGGACGACGCCCTCCGCCAGGTCGCGCTCGCCCGCCACCAGGGTGTAGCGCGCCCCCGAGCGGTTGGCGGCCTTCATCGCGGCCTTCAGGCCCTTCCCGCCGTACGCGAAGTCAGCGGCGACGCCGCCCCTGCGCAGCTCGGAGACCGTGGCGAACAGGACTCGGCGCGCCTCCTCGCCGAGGGGGACGGCGAAGACGGAGGTCGCGGCCGGCAGCTCCAGCTCGACGCCCTCCGCCTCAAGGGCGAGGACCGTGCGGTCGACGCCCAGGGCCCAGCCCACGGACGGCAGGGCGGGACCGCCGATCATCTCGGAGAGCCCGTCGTAGCGGCCGCCGCCGCCCACCGCCGACTGGGAGCCCAGTCCGTCGTGGACGAACTCGAAGGTCGTACGCGTGTAGTAGTCCAGGCCGCGCACCAGCCTCGGGTCGTCCTCGAAGGCCACGCCGGCGGCCGTGAGCAGCTCGCGCACCTCCTCGTGGTAGGCCTTGCAGCCGTCGCACAGGTAGTCGCGCAGCAGCGGCGCCCCGGTGAGCTGCTTCTGCACGTCCTGGCGCTTGTCGTCCAGCACCCGCAGCGGGTTGATCTCGGCGCGGCGCAGCGTCTCCTCGTCGAGGTCCAGGCCGCGCAGGAAGTCCTGCAGGGCGGCCCGGTAGACGGGGCGGCACTCCTTGTCGCCGAGGCTGTTGAGCAGGATGCGGAAGCGGCGCAGCCCCAGCGAGCGGTACGCCTGGTCGGCCAGGATGACCAACTCGGCGTCCAGCGCCGGGTCCTGTGCCCCGATGGCCTCCGCGCCGACCTGGGAGAAGTGGCGGTAACGGCCCTTCTGCGGGCGCTCGTAGCGGTAGTACGAGCCCGAGTACCAGAGCTTGACCGGCAGGTTGCCCTGCTTGTGCAGGTTGTGCTCCAGCGCGGAGCGCAGCACGGAGGCGGTGCCCTCGGGGCGCAGCGCCAGCTCGCTGCCGCCCTTGGTGGTGAGGGTGAACATCTCCTTGGTCACGATGTCCGTGGACTCGCCCACACCGCGCGCGAACAGCTCCACGTTCTCGAAGCCCGGCGTCTCGATGTAGCCGTAGCCCGAGGTGCGCAGCGGCGCCGCGATGGCCTCGCGCACGGCCAGGAAGCGCGCGGAGTCCGGCGGGATCAGGTCGTACGTGCCCTTGGGGGCCTGAAAGGTACTCACGGAAGAAGTCCCGTCACATTCCTCGTCGTGGGGCGGCGCTCGGGCCGCCCCGGCCGGCGGCCACTTCCCGCAGATAGGGGTTGGTGGCGCGCTCGCGGCCGATGGTCGTCTGGGGGCCGTGCCCGGAGAGCACCACGGTCGGGTCCTCGAGCGGCAGGCACACGCGTGCCAGCGAGTCGAGCAGCTCGGCCTGGTCGCCACCGGGCAGGTCGGTACGTCCGACGGAGCCGGCGAACAGCAGGTCGCCCGAGAACAGCACCGGCGGTACGTCGGGCTGCTCGGGCATCCGGAAGGCCACCGACCCCTTGGTATGGCCGGGCGCGTGCGCGACGTCGAGCGTCAGCCCCGCGAGCTCCAACCGCGCCCCGTCGGCCAGCTCCCTGACGTCGTCCGGCTCCCCCACGGTCAGCTCGCCCATCAGCTGCCTGCCGATGGAGGCGCCCAGGGCCTTCTCCGGATCGCTCATCATGTAGCGGTCGTCGGGGTGGATCCAGGCGGGGACGTCGTTGGCGCCGCAGACCGGCACCACGGAGGCGATGTGGTCGATGTGGCCGTGGGTGAGCATCACGGCGACCGGCTTGAGCCGGTGCTTGGCGATCGTCTCCGCGACGCCCTCGGCGGCCTGGTGGCCGGGGTCGATGATCACACACTCCTCGCCGGCGGCGGGGGCGACCAGATAACAATTGGTCCCCCAGGCCCCGGCGGGGAACCCGGCAATGAGCACGATCGTCCTTCGAAACGTCCGGTGGGATGAGGCGGGCGGGCACGGCCGGTGACGGACCGGTGACGGGTGGGTCACGGTCCGCGGGCGTGAGCCGTTGCACAGCCTACCGGCGCTGCTCATGAGGGGGCGAACCGATATACGGTACGCCTCACACACATCCGGTTATTCGACATGCCTGGCAAGCAGGCGACACGCCTGGCAGGCAGGCGTCCACCGGCACGGGGGCGTCCGAAGGCAAGGGAGAGGTACGCGGTGGTCACCAAGGACCAGCGGCGGCGGCAGCTCGCCCGGGAGAAGTTCGAGCGCCAGCAGCAGCGTCGCGTGGGTGCGCGGCAGCGCGCACGGCGGCGCAACATCGTGATCGCGTCGGTCCTCGCCGTGGTGGTGGCCGGCGGCGGCGGCCTGCTCGCCGCGGCGCCGTGGAAGAAGGACCCCGCGAAGGACAAGGCGGACAGCGCGCCCAGCGCGGCGCCGACGTCCAAGGCCCCGGACCCCTGCGGGAAGCCGGCCGGGGGCACCCCGAAGGCGGGGACGTTCCCGAAGGAGCCGGCGATGAGCATCGACACGTCGGCCGACTACACGATGAAGCTGGAGACCACCTGCGGCGACATCTCCGTCGCGCTGAAGGCCAAGGCCGCGCCGCACACGGTGAACTCCTTCAACTTCCTCGTCGGCAAGGGCTACTTGGACCACACCAAGTGCCACCGCCTCACCCCCCAGGGCATCTACGTGCTCCAGTGCGGCTCCCCCAAGGGCGACGGCACCGACGGTCCCGGCTACACGATCCCCGACGAGAACCTCAAGGACGCCTCCCTGAAGGGCGGCGTCTACCCGGCGGGCACGGTCGCGATGGCGAACCAGTACAACGCCCAGGCGAAGACCGGCCGCGACAGCGGCGGCAGCCAGTTCTTCCTGGTCTACCAGGACAGCCCGCTGCCGCCCGACTACACCCCCTTCGGCACGATCGACAAGGCCGGCATGGATGTCCTGAAGAAGATCGCGGGAGCGGGCGCCGCCGCTCCGGACCCGACGACGGGCAACACCGCGCCCAACGCCACCGTGGTCATCAACAAGGCGACCGTGGCGAAGGGTTGAGCCCGGGGCGGCCCGGCCCCCGCGGGCGTCCGCGCCCGCGCGGCGCCGCCTGCGCGCGCGATTGGTCTCGCGCGGGATGCGGACAGCCGGGCCACCTCTCGCCTATGTTGGCGTTGTGCAAGGCGCCCTCGGCCGACCGGAGTCGGCGGGGGCGACGATACGGCCGCAGGCACAAGGCGCTGTCCGGCCGAAGACAGATGTGGACGATACCGGCGGGTGCTCCCCGCTTCGGTGTCATGTGAGGAGGCGCTGTGAGCAGCGACCCGTGGGGCCGTGTCGACGAGTCGGGAACGGTGTATGTGCGTACGGCCGACGGTGAGCGTGCCGTCGGTTCGTGGCAGGCCGGATCGCCGGACGAGGCCCTGGCCTACTACAAGCGCAAGTACGACGGCCTGGTCGTGGAGATCGGCCTCCTCGAGCGCCGGGTGCGCACGACGGACCTGTCCACCAAGGACGCGCTGACGGCCGTCGACCATCTGCGCGAGCAGGTCGTCGACGCGCACGCGGTGGGCGATCTGGACGCGCTGGCGGCCCGGTTGGACAAGCTGGTCGCCAGCGTCGAGTCGCGCCGCGAGGAGCGCAAGGCGGCCAAGGCCCAGCAGTCGCAGGAGGCGCGTGCCGCGAAGGAGGCGCTGGTCGTCGAGGCCGAGGAGTTGGCCGCCTCCGAGCAGTGGCGCTCCGCCGGGGAGCGGCTGCGGGCGCTGGTCGACATCTGGAAGGGCCTGCCGCGGCTGGACCGCAAGAGCGACGACGAGCTCTGGCACCGCTTCAGCCACGCCCGTTCGGCCTTCTCCAAGCGCCGCAAGGCGCACTTCGCCGCGCTGGACGCCCAGCGGGAGGAGGCGCGGCGCGGCAAGGAGAAGCTGGTGCAGGAGGCCGAGGCGCTCTCCTCGTCCACCGACTGGGGTGGCACGGCGGCGCGTTACCGCGAGCTGATGGCCGACTGGAAGGCTTCCGGCCGGGCGCAGCGCGAGGCCGAGGACGAGCTGTGGAACCGCTTCCGCGGTGCGCAGGACGTCTTCTTCCAGGCCCGCGGCGAGGTCTTCGCCGAACGCGACGGGGAGCAGCGGGAGAACCTCGCGCGCAAGGAGGAACTGGCCGCCGAGGCGGAGACGTTGCTGCCGATCGCGGATCTGAAGGCCGCCCGCGCGGCGTTCCGCACGATCAACGAGCGCTGGGAGTCCCTCGGTCACGTGCCGCGCGACGCCCGGCCGAGGATCGAGGGGCGGATGCACGCCGTGGAGCGGGCGATCCAGGAGGCCGAGGAGGCCGAGTGGCGTCGTACGAACCCGGAGGCGCGCGCCCGTGCCGCGGGGCTGACCGGTCAGCTCCAGGACGCCGTCGACAAGCTGCGCGGGCAGATCGACACGGCCCGCGCCGCCGGCAACGACGCGAAGGCCGAGAAGCTCTCCCGGGAGCTGGAGGGCCGCCAGGCGCTGCTGGACCAGGCGCTCAAGGGCCTGCAGGAGTTCGGCGGTTGAGCCGCTGAGCCGCCACGGTGAAGGGCCCCCGGCCGGACCGGTCGGGGGCCCTTCACCGTGCGGTCAGTTGTTACGGGCCGAGGTCACCCGGTAGACGTCGTAGACGCCCTCCACCTTGCGGACCGCCTTCAGGACGTGCCCCAGGTGCTTGGGGTCGCCCATCTCGAAGGTGAAGCGGGAGGTGGCGACGCGGTCGCGGGAGGTCTGGACGGCCGCGGAGAGGATGTTGACGTGCTGGTCGGAGAGCACCCGGGTGACGTCGGAGAGCAGCCGGGAGCGGTCCAGCGCCTCGACCTGGATGGCCACCAGGAAGACCGAGGACTGGGTCGGCGCCCACTCCACCTCCAGCAGCCGCTCGGGCTGCTGGGAGAGGGAGTCGACGTTGACGCAGTCCGCCCGGTGCACCGAGACGCCGTTGCCCCGGGTGACGAAGCCGATGATCGGGTCGCCCGGGACGGGTGTGCAGCAGCGTGAGAGCTTCACCCACACGTCCTCGACGCCCTTGACGATGACGCCCGGGTCGTTGGCCGCGCGCCGCTTGCGGCCGCGTCCGTGCAGCGGCGGCGCCGTCTCCTCGATGTCCTCGGTGGCGGCCTCCTCCCCGCCGAGGGCCTGCACCAGCTTCTGCACCACGCTCTGCGCGGAGACGTGCCCCTCGCCGATCGCCGCGTAGAGGGCGGAGATGTCCGGGTAGCGCATCTCGTGCGCGATGGTGACCAGGGTGTCGCCGGTGAGGATGCGCTGGATGGGGAGGTTCTGCTTGCGCATGGCGCGCGCGATGGCGTCCTTGCCCTGCTCGATCGCCTCGTCGCGGCGCTCCTTGGAGAACCAGCCGCGGATCTTGTTGCGCGCCCGGGGCGACTTGACGAAGTTCAGCCAGTCCCGCGAGGGCCCGGCGCCCTGCGCCTTGGAGGTGAAGACCTCCACCGTGTCGCCGTTGTCGAGGGTCGACTCCAGCGGTACGAGGCGCCCGTTTACCCGTGCCCCTATGGTCCGGTGGCCGACCTCGGTGTGGACGTTGTAGGCGAAGTCGACGGGGGTGGCACCGGCCGGCAGCGCTATCACGTCGCCCTTGGGCGTGAAGACGAAGACCTCGTTGCGCGAGAGGTCGAAGCGCAGCGCGTCGAGGAACTCCCCCGGGTCCTCGGTCTCCTTCTGCCAGTCGATCAACTGGCGCAGCCACGCCATGTCGTTGACCGTCTCCTCGCCCTTGCCCGAGCGGCGCGGGGTGTCGGTGCGGACCTTGGACTCGCCGGCGACGGCCTGCTGCTTGTACTTCCAGTGAGCGGCGATGCCGTACTCCGCGCGGCGGTGCATGTCGAAGGTGCGGATCTGCAGCTCGACGGGCTTGCCGCCGGGGCCGATGACCGTGGTGTGCAGCGACTGGTACATGTTGAACTTCGGCATCGCGATGTAGTCCTTGAACCGTCCGGGGACGGGGTTCCACCGCGCGTGGATCGTGCCGAGCGCCGCGTAGCAGTCGCGGACCGACTCCACCAGGACCCGGATGCCGACCAGGTCGTAGATCTCCGCGAAGTCCCGGCCGCGGACGATCATCTTCTGGTAGACGCTGTAGTAGTGCTTGGGGCGGCCGGTGACGGTCGCCTTGATCCGGGCGCTGCGCAGGTCGGACTGGACCTCGTCGGTGACGACGGCCAGGTACTCGTCGCGCTTGGGGGCGCGCTCGGCGACCAGGCGGACGATCTCGTCGTACATCTTGGGGTAGAGGATCGCGAAGGCGAGGTCCTCCAGCTCCCACTTGATGGTGTTCATGCCGAGCCGGTGGGCCAGCGGCGCGTAGATCTCCAGCGTCTCGCGGGCCTTCTGCTCCTGCTTCTCGCGGCGCAGGTAGCGCATGGTGCGCATGTTGTGCAGCCGGTCGGCGAGCTTGATGACCAGCACCCGGGGGTCCTTGGCCATGGCGACGACCATCTTGCGGACCGTCTCGGCCTGCGCGGCCTCGCCGAACTTGACCTTGTCCAGCTTGGTCACGCCGTCGACGAGCAGCGCCACCTGGTCGCCGAAGTCCAGCCGCAGCGTCTCCAGCCCGTACTCGGTGTCCTCCACCGTGTCGTGCAGCAGTCCGGCCATCAACGTGGCCGCGTCCATGCCGAGTTCGGCGAGGATCGTGGTGACCGCGAGGGGGTGGGTGATGTACGGGTCGCCGCTCTTGCGCTTCTGGCCGCGGTGCCAGCGCTCGGCGACCTGGTAGGCGCGCTCGATCTGGCGCAGGGTGCTGGCGTCGGCCTTGGGGTCGTTGCTGCGGACGATGCGCAGCAGGGGCTCCAGGACCGGGTTGTACGGGCTCTGGCGCTGGACGCCCAGGCGGGCGAGGCGGGCGCGCACGCGGTTGGGCGAGCCGGAGCGCGTCGATCCGGTGACGGGGCGGCCGGATCCGGGGCGGGCGGCGGGCTGCGCGGGCCGGGGCTTGTCCTGGGCGGCGTCCCCGGCGTCCTTCCCTGCGAGGGGGGCTGCAGGCGGCTCCTCCCCGGGCGCGGGCCCGGTCGCGGCCGGCTCGGGCGCGCCGGGGGCCGCCGCGACGGCGTTCTCGTCGCGCTGTGCGGTGGCGGGGGGCTTGGCCTCGTCCTGCAAGTGCACTCCCTCGGGGGTCGCCCGGCATTCACGAAGGGGCCGGACAGCCATGGTATCGGGCCGACCGGCCGCCCCACCCGCCGGGCGCTGTCCTCCGGGCCGCCCCGGGACCGCCCCCGGGCCGGGTCCAGCCCGCCCCGGGGGCCGCCCGGTGCGTGCTCACAGGGCGAGGAGTGCCTCCAGCGGAGCGCCCGCCAGGGCCGGCTCCAGGCGTTCACGGCCCCGCAGGAAGCCCAGTTCCATCAGTACGGCGACGCCCGCGACCTGCGCGCCCGTGCGCCCGATCAGCTCCAGGGACGCCCGGGCGGTACCGCCGGTGGCCAGGACGTCGTCGATGACGAGCACCCGGTCGTGCGGGGTGAGGGCGTCCGCGTGGATCTCGATCTCCGCCGTGCCGTACTCCAGCGCGTAGCTCTGCCCGAGCGTGGCACCGGGGAGCTTGCCGGCCTTGCGCGCCGGTACGAAGCCGACCCCCGCCCGCACCGCCACCGGGGCGCCCAGGATGAAACCGCGCGCCTCCAGGCCGACGACCTTGGTGGCGCCCTGGCGCAGGCAGATGTCCGCCAGGGCGTCGGTCAGCGCCGTGAAGGCGGCCGGGTCCGCGAGCAGCGGGGTGATGTCCTTGAAGACGATCCCCGGCTCGGGGTAGTCGGGGACGTCCTTGATCCGGCTCAGCAAGAGCTCCTGCAGGCTGCTCATCAACCGCCTCGTCCGTGCGTTCGGCGCCGTCGGGGGTGACGGCCTGACCGGGCGCCACGGTAGCAGCGCAGGGCCGGCGCCCCGGCCCGCGGGTGGAACGCCGAGGGGCGCCGGGCCGCCTCTCGGCGGGCCCGGCGCCCCTCGGCCTCGTACGTCGGACCTCAGCGCCGCTTGCCCGAGGGCCGGCCGCGGCCCCGGTTGCGCGGGGGCTGGCGGCGCGGGCCGCTGCCGGCGCCCGCGGGCTCGGCGTCCTGCGAGGAGTCGTCCTCGGCGTCCGCCTCCCCCTCGTGCCCCTGGCCGCCCTTGCCCTCACGGGCGGCGCGGGCCTCGGCGGCACGGCGGGCGGCGACCCGCTTGTCGTGCGCCTTGACCTCGGGGTCGCGCTCCTTGAGGTCGACCACCAGCGGCGTCGCGATGAAGATCGACGAGTAGGCGCCGGCGGCCAGGCCCACGAAGAGCGAGAGCGCGATGTCGTTGAGCATGCCGCCGCCGAGCACGCCGCCGCCGATGAAGAGCAGGCCAGCGACCGGCAGCAGCGCCACCACGGAGGTGTTGATCGAGCGCACCAGCGTGCCGTTGAGCGAGCGGTTCGCCAGCTCCCGGTAGGTGAAGCGGGTCTGCTTGGTGAAGTCCTTGCTGCTCTCCTTGAGGCCGTCGAAGACGACGACGGTGTCGTACAGGGAGTAGCCGAGGATGGTCAGCAGACCGATCACCGTGCCCGGGGTGACCTCGAAGCCCACCAGGGCGTACACGCCGATGGTGATGGTGAGGTCGTGGATCAGCGCGATCAGCGCCGCGACCGCCATCCGCCACTCGAAGGCGATCGCGAGGTAGACCACCACCAGGACCATGAAGATCCACAGGCCCTGCCAGGCCTTGTCGGCGATCTGCTTGCCCCAACTGGGGCCGACCAGCTGCGCGTTGATGCTGCTGGCGTCCTTGATGCCGAAGTCCTCGGCCAGCTTGTTCTGGACCTTGGTGGACTCGGCGGTGCCGATGCCGCTGACCTGGATGCGCAGCTTGTCGCCGCCGACCTGCTGGACGATGGCGTCGTGCCCGGAGGCCGCCTCCGCCGCCTCCTGCGCGTGGGCGACCGAGACGCTGGTCTTCGGGGTGGTGAAGACCGCCCCGCCCTCGAACTCGATGCCCATGTTGAGACCGCGGATGAGGAATCCGGCGATCGCCACGATGGTGATCAGGATGGAGACGCCGTACCAGAGGAACCGCTTGCCGACGAAGTCGTAGCCGACCTCGCCGCGGTAGAGCTTGGCACCGAGATTGCCGAGACGCGACATCTCACGCCTCCTTCGTCAGGTCGAGCGGGGCGGCGGAGCGCCGGCCGCGGCGGATCGGCGGCTGCACCCCGAGGCGCCGGGGGTCCAGGCCGGACCACGGGTTGCCGCTGGCGAAGAACTTCGTCCGGGCCAGGATCGTCATCAGCGGCTTCGTGAAGAGGAAGACCACGACCACGTCCAGGACGGTGGTCAGCCCCAGCGTGAAGGCGAAGCCCTGCACCTTGCCGACCGTCACGGCGAAGAGCACCGCGGCGGCGAGGAAGGAGACGAAGTCGGAGACGAGGATCGTACGGCGGGCGCGCGGCCAGGCCCGCTCCACGGCGGGGCGCAGCGAGCGGCCGTGGCGGATCTCGTCACGGATGCGCTCGAAGTACACGATGAAGGAGTCGGCCGTGATGCCGATCGCCACGATCGCGCCGCAGACGGCCGGCAGGTTCAGCGCGAAGCCGATGGCCGGGCCGAGCAGTGCCATGATCGTGTACGTGAGGGCCGCCGAGGCCAGGAGGCTGGCGATCGCGATGAGCGACAGGCCCCGGTAGTAGGCCACCAGGTAGATGACGACCAGGCCCAGGCCGATGGCGCCGGCGATCAGGCCCGCCTCCAGCTGCTCGGAGCCGAGCGCGGCGGAGACGGTGTCGACCGAGAGCGTCTCGAACGACAGCGGCAGCGCGCCGTAGGACAGGACGTTGGCCAGCGACTCGGCGGACTGCTGGGTGAAGCTGCCCTCGATGAACGCCGAGCCGCCGCCGATGGACTCGCGTACCGACGGCGCGGAGACGATCTCGCCGTCCAGCTCGATCGCGAACTGGTTCTGCGGCGGCTGCTTGGCGGAGATGTCGCCGGTGACCTTGGCGAACTTCTTCGAGCCGGAGCCGGTGAAGTCCATGTTGACGATCCAGCCGCGGCCCTGCTGGGTGTCGAGCGAGGCCTGTGCCGACTTGACGTCGGTGCCCAGCACGGCGGCCGGGCCCAGGATGTACTTCTGGGAGCCGTCCTGCTCGCAGGCGACGACGCTCTTGGTGTCGCCGGCCTCGGCCGCCTTGTCGGCGGCCGCGGCGCGCTTCTCCTTGGTGGAGCAGTCGAGCTTGGTGAGCGCGGCCTGCAGCTCGGGGGTGACACCCGGCACGGGCGCGGGGGTGGCGGCGGGAGCGGCGGGGTCCTGGGCCTTCGGGGACTGCGACGCCTTCGGGGAGGCGCTGGGCGAGCTGTCCTGCTGCTGCAGGCCCTGGGTCAGCGCGCGGCCCTGCGGGGCCGTGCTGCCGGCGGAGGGGTCGGCCTTGCTGCCACCGTCACCGCTCGTGCCGCCCTCCCCCGCCTTCGGGGAGGCGCTCGGCGAGGACTCCGGAGCGGCAGAGGGGTCCGGCGCGGGGGCCGCGCCCAGCTCCGCCGCGAGCACGGGGCGGAAGTAGAGCTTGGCGGTCGTACCGACCTGCTCCTGCGCCGACTCCTGGTCCGTGCCCTTGGGGATGTTGACGATGATGTTCTTCTCGCCCTGGGTCTGGACCTCGGCCTCCGACACACCAAGACCGTTGACACGGCGCTCGATGATGCCGACCGCCGTCTCCATGTTCTTGGGAGTGATCGAGCCCGTCTTGCCGGGCTGCTCCTTGGCCTCGAGCGTGATGCTCGTACCACCCGCGAGGTCGATGCCCAGTCGCGGTGTGGTGTGGCCGGAGAGGAACATCCCCCCGGTGAGCGCGACGAGGGCGATCAGGATCGCCAGCAGCGGGCGCCACGGCCGGCTCTGCGATCCCTGGGCCCCGCGGCCCCTCTTCGGTGCTGCCACCTTCTCAGTTCTCCTGTCCAGCGCCGTCCCGCGGCCCTGGCGGGCCGCGGGACGGCGAAGTCGTGTGAGGACACCCCGGCGGAAACCCGGCGCCCGCGGGCGGCCGGGACCGCTTACTTCGCGGTGCTGCCGTCCTGGTCGTCGCCGTCCGCCGCGTCCTTGGGCTTGCCCAGGTCGATCTCGGGGGCCTCGGGGGCGCTGTCGCCCTCGCGGGCTCCGGCGTCGCCCCCGGTGAGGGACGAGGCGTCCTCGGGAACCTCCGGAAGGTCGTCGGCCTTCGCCGTCTCGACCCCGTGGACGATGCGGTTGTACTCCTCGTCGTCCAGGATGGCGCCGATCGAGTTCTTCGCGTACACGGCGTGCACCCCGGGGGCGACCTCGAGGAGAACGGCGTCGTCGTGGACCTCCTTGACCACCGCGTACATACCGCCGATGGTCCGCACGCCGGAGCCCGGCTGCATGGAGTCCCGCATCTGCGCGGCCTGGCGCTGCTTGTTCTTGGCCGACCGGGTCATGAGGAGCATGGCGCCGATCAGGATGATGAACGGCAGAAGAATTCCGATATCCACGGTGTCCGGATTTTCCTTAGTGGCCGAATTCACGGCCTCGATTTCGGGAGCGAATCGCCGTCCGCTCTACGGAGGACGTCGGCGGAGTCTAAGCCAGTCCCCACCTGATGAACAACGCCCAGCATGGCACCACCGTTCCTGGGCGGGCCAATACCCGCGCCGCCGCCGGGCTCATGCGTCGGGGAGCGTCGCCTGGCGTCCCGCACCCGCGGCGCCCTGCGGTGCGGTAAGCCCGAGATGCGCCCAGGCGGCGGGCGTCGCGACGCGGCCTCTGGGCGTACGGGCCAGCAGCCCCTCGCGGACCAGGAACGGCTCGGCGACCTCCTCGACCGTCTCGCGCTCCTCCCCCACCGCGACGGCGAGGGTGGACAGGCCGACCGGTCCGCCGCCGAAGAGCTGCAGCAGAGCCCGCAGTACGGCGCGGTCCAGGCGGTCGAGGCCGCGGTCGTCGACCTCGTAGACCTCCAGGGCGCGGCCGGCCAGTTCCTCGGTGACCGCGCCGTCCGCGCGCACCTGGGCGTAGTCGCGCACCCGTCGCAGCAGCCGGTTGGCGATACGGGGCGTGCCGCGCGAGCGGCCGGCGATCTCGGCGGCGCCGGCCGGGTCGATCGACACGTCCAGCAGCCCGGCGGAGCGGTGGATGACCCGCTCCAGCTCCTGGGGGGCGTAGAACTCCATGTGCCCGGTGAAGCCGAAGCGGTCGCGCAGCGGGGGCGGCAGCAGGCCGGCGCGGGTGGTGGCGCCGACCAGGGTGAAGGGCGGCAGCTCCAGCGGGATGGCCGTGGCGCCGGGGCCCTTGCCGACGATCACGTCGACGCGGAAGTCCTCCATCGCCATGTAGAGCATCTCCTCGGCGGGCCGGGACATCCGGTGGATCTCGTCGAGGAAGAGGACCTCGCCCTCCTGGAGGGAGGAGAGGATGGCGGCCAGGTCCCCGGCGTGCTGGATGGCCGGGCCCGAGGTGATCCGGATCGGGGCGCCCATCTCGGCGGCGACGATCATGGCGAGGGTGGTCTTGCCGAGGCCGGGCGCACCGGAGAGCAGCACGTGGTCGGCGGTGGCGCCGCGCTGGCGGGCGGCGCGCAGCACCAGGTCGAGCTGCTCGCGCACGCGCTCCTGGCCGACGAACTCGGCGAGGTCCTTGGGGCGCAGCGCCGCCTCGACGGCCGCGTCCTCGCCGTCGGCCGCCGCACCGACCAGCCGGCTCGCGCCCGGGTCGGCGGTCGCCTCGGCGCCCGGTCCGCCGGCGCCGTACTCGGCGTCGTCCCATGTCACGTCAGGTCACCTCGGTCGTTCGGTCGTCGGACGGGGCCGCACTCCCGGGGCCTGCGGGGCCGCGGGGCCCGCCGGGGCCGGCTGCGCGGTCATCGGGCGCGGTCATCGGGCGCGGTTCAGGGACTGCAGGGCCGTGCGCAGCAGGCGCCCCACCTCGGGCGCCGCACCGGCGGCCACGTCCTCCTCGGCCTGGGGGGCGACCGCCTCCACGGCGGCCTCCGCCTCCCGGGGGGCGTAGCCGAGACCGGTGAGCGCGGTGTGCAGCTGCTCGCGCCAGCCGGACGTCGCCGCGGACACCGCGCCCGCGCGGGCCGGGGCGCCGACCGGCGCGCCGAGCCGGTCCTTCAACTCCAGCAGCAGCTTCTGCGCGCCCTTCTTGCCGATGCCGGGCACGGCGGTGAGGGCTTTCTCGTCGCCGGTGGCGACCGCCAGGCGCAGGGCGTCCGGGCTGTGCACGGCGAGCATGGCCTGGGCGAGGCGGGGGCCGACGCCGCTGGCGGTCTGCAGCAGCTCGAAGGTCCGGCGCTCGTCGTCGTCCGCGAAGCCGTACAGCGTGAGGGAGTCCTCCCGGACGACCAGGCTGGTGGCCAGCTTGGCCGGGGCGCCCAGCCGCAGTGCGGCCAGGGTGCCCGGGGAGCACTGCACGGCCATCCCGATGCCGCCGACCTCGATGACGGCGCAGTCGGGGGCGAGCGCGGCGACGGGGCCGCTGACGAAGGCGATCATGAACGCCCTTCCTGGTGCGCGGCGGCTGCCGCCTGGGCTTCTGCTTCGGCCCGGCGCAGACGCTCCTGCGCCGGGGTGGGGGGTCGGGCGGCGGCCGCGGCCGCGCGGGCCAGCAGCTGCTGTGTCTGCCGGCTGCCCGCGGTGCGCAGCCGCTCCTGGGCGGGGCCGCGCCAGATGTGGCAGATGGCCAGGGCCAGGGCGTCCGCCGCGTCGGCGGGCCGGGGCGGGGCGTCGAGGCGCAGCAGCCGGGTGACCATCGCGCCGACCTGGGCCTTGTCCGCGCGCCCGCTGCCGGTGACGGCGGCCTTCACCTCGCTGGGCGTGTGCAGCACGACCGGCAGTCCGCGGCGGGCGGCGCAGAGCATCGCGGCGGCGCTGGCCTGGGCGGTGCCCATGACCGTCCGCACGTTGTGCTGGCTGAAGACGCGCTCAATGGCGACGACGTCGGGCCGGTGCTCCTCCAGCCAGACCTCCAGCCCCTGCTCGATGAGCAGCAGCCGCTCGTGCACCGGGGAGTCCGGCGGGGTGCGCACGACCCCGACCGCGACCATCGCCAACGGCCGGCCGGGGGCGCCGTCGACGACCCCCGCCCCGCATCTGGTCAGCCCCGGGTCCACACCCAGTACCCGCACCTCGACTCCCTTCCGTCGCCGCAGGTGCAGGCTATCCGCAGCCACCGACAACGCCGGGGGCGGGCACGCTCGTACGAGGCGCCCGCACCGGGAGGGCAGGCATGCGGCGGGGCCGCCGGGGCGAGCGCTCGCCCGCCCCGGCGGCCCCGCCGCACCCGCCGTCAGACGTCGACCTTCTCCATGACCTCGTCGGAGACGTCGAAGTTGGCGAAGACGTTCTGCACGTCGTCGCTGTCCTCCAGGGCGTCGATCAGCCGGAAGATCTTCCGCGCGCCCTCCTCGTCCAGCTCGACCTGCATCGTGGGGACGAAGTTCGCCTCCGCCGAGTCGTAGTCGATGCCGGCCTCCTGCAGCGCGGTGCGCACGGCCACCAGGTCGGTCGCCTCGGAGAGCACCTCGAAGGACTCGCCCAGGTCGTTGACCTCCTCGGCGCCGGCCTCCAGGACCGCGTCGAGCACGTCGTCCTCGCCCAGCTCGCCCTTGGGGACGATCACGACGCCCTTGCGGTGGAAGAGGTACGAGACGGAGCCGGGGTCGGCCATCGAGCCGCCGTTGCGGGTCATCGCCACGCGCACGTCGGAGGCGGCGCGGTTGCGGTTGTCGGTCAGGCACTCGATGAGCACCGCGACACCGTTGGGGCCGTAGCCCTCGTACATGATCGTCTCGTAGTCGGCGCCGCCGGCCTCCAGGCCCGCGCCGCGCTTGATGGCCGAGTCGATGTTCTTGTTGGGAACCGAGCTCTTCTTGGCCTTCTGCACCGCGTCGTAGAGCGTGGGGTTGCCGTCGATGTCGGCGCCGCCCATCCGGGCCGCGACCTCGACGTTCTTGATCAGCTTCGCGAAGAGCTTCCCTCGCTTGGCATCGATCACGGCCTTCTTGTGCTTGGTGGTTGCCCACTTAGAGTGGCCGGACACGGCATGGCTCCATTCAACGACCCTACGGAAACGAACGAGGGGATCCTACCGGGACCGCGTCACGCCGCCGCGCGCACCATCTCGGTGAACAGCCGGTGCACCCGGTGGTCCCCGGTCAGCTCGGGGTGGAAGGACGTGGCGAGCAGAGCGCCCTGGCGCACCGCGACGGCGTGCTCCCCGTAGCGGGCGAGCACCTGCGCCTTCGCGCCGACCGACTCCACCCACGGCGCCCGGATGAAGATCCCCTCGACGGGGCCGCCGTCGACGCCGTCGACGTCCAGTGCGGCCTCGAAGGACTCGTTCTGGCGCCCGAAGGCGTTGCGGCGGACGATCATGTCGATGCCGCCGATGGTCTCCTGGCCGGAACGGGGGTCGAGGATCTTGTCCGCGAGCATGATCATCCCGGCGCAGGAGCCGTAGACGGGCAGCCCGGCGCCGACGCGCTCGCGCAGCGGCTCCATCAGGCCGAAGGCGATGGCCAGTTTGGAGATGGTGGTCGACTCGCCGCCCGGCAGCACCAGGCCGTCGACCGCGGCCAGTTCCTCGGGGCGGCGGACGGACACGGTCGCGGCGCCGGCGGCCTCAAGGGCGGCCAGATGCTCGCGGACGTCGCCCTGGAGGGCGAGGACACCGATGACGGGGGACACGGGACCTTCCTGGATTAGGTGGTACGACGGGACCTGCGCGCCCGCGGGATCGCGGGGCGGCGACCGGGTCCCGGATCGGCGACGGGGCGGACGCCCGTACCGCTACGGCGCGCCCACCCCGTCAACCGCTGTGCTCCGGTGCGGGGTTCACCAACCGCGCTTGGCGTAGCGCTGCTCTTCGGGGAGGGTGTCGCAGTTGATGCCGACCATGGCCTCGCCCAGGTTGCGGGAGGCGTCCGCGATGATCTTGGGGTCGTCGTGGAAGGTGGTGGCCTTCACGATGGCGGCGGCGCGCTTGGCCGGGTCGCCGGACTTGAAGATGCCGGAGCCGACGAAGACGCCCTCGGCGCCGAGCTGGCGCATCAGCGCCGCGTCGGCCGGGGTGGCGACGCCGCCCGCGGAGAAGAGCACCACCGGCAGCTTGCCCAGGCGGGCCACCTCGGCGACCAGCTCGTAGGGGGCGCGCAGCTCCTTGGCGGCGGCGTACAGCTCGTGGTTGTCCAGGCCGCGCAGGGCGCCGATCTCGTTCTTGATCTGGCGCAGGTGGCGGACGGCCTCCACGACGTTGCCGGTGCCGGCCTCGCCCTTGGAGCGGATCATGGCCGCGCCCTCGGCGATCCGGCGCAGGGCCTCGCCCAGGTTGGTGGCGCCGCAGACGAAGGGGGTGGTGAAGGACCACTTGTCGGAGTGGTTGACCTCGTCGGCCGGGGTGAGGACCTCGGACTCGTCGATGTAGTCCACGCCCAGCGACTGCAGGACCTGGGCCTCGACGAAGTGGCCGATACGGGACTTCGCCATGACCGGGATGGAGACGGCCTCGATGATCTCCTCGATCATGTTCGGGTCCGACATACGGGCCACGCCGCCGTCCTTGCGGATGTCGGCGGGCACCCGCTCCAGGGCCATGACGGCCACGGCGCCGGCGTCCTCGGCGATCTTCGCCTGCTCGGCGTTGACCACGTCCATGATCACGCCGCCCTTGAGCTGCTCGGCCATGCCGCGCTTCACGCGGGCGGTGCCGGTCTCGGGGGCCTGAGAGGTGTTGCTGGACACGGTTGACCTCACTCGTGTGACGAAGGGTGCGATACATCTATCGTAGGCGCGTTCGGGGCTTACTCCGACCAGAGGCGGTGCGGCCCGTACACCAGGGAACCGCAGGTGGCGCGGTGGGGAAAGAGCCAATCGCAAGGCTGTGGCCACCCCGCACACCCTGGGTGCCCTGCCGGCCTCCACCAGCTCCCGCCGCTCGGCGGCCCGCTCCGCCTCAGCCCGCCGCCCGGTCCGTCAGCGCCGTCGGCGGCTCGTCGTCCATCTCGAAGGCCAGCGGGAAGGGCGCGTGCCCCGCCAGCCGCAGCCAGCGCACCTTGCGGTGCCGGCGCAGTGCCCGCGCGGCCCGTACCGCGTCGTTGTGGAAGCGCCGGGCCATCGGCACCCGGCGTGCGGCCTCGGCCAGCTCCGCCACGGACTCCGCGCCGCCGGGCGCGCGGCGCAGGACCTCGACCTGCTGCGGCTCCCCGAAGACCGCCCGCAGCGCCTGGCTCAGCTCGCTCTCCGCGACCTCGCGCTGCTCGTCCTGCGCCTGGCGGGCGGCGTGCGCGGCCTGGTAGAGCACGATGGCCGCGGCCGGGTCCAGCACCCCGCTGGTGGCCAGCTCCAGGGTGACGGAGGCGCGGCGCAGCAGTTGGGCGTCCAGGGCGGCCCGCGAGGCGTCGATACGGGTGTGCAGCCGGTCCAGCCGGCCGGCGGTCCAGCTCAGGTAGACGCCGAGGAGGAACAGGGCGACGGTGATCCACAGCAGCGACAGGGGGAAGTCCACGAGCGCCGAGGCTACCGCCCCGACGCGGGGGCGCCGCGCCGGGTGGGCGGCCCTGCGCCGTACTGCGGTCCCAGCCTCGGCCCAGCGCCGGCCCAGTCCCGACTCAGTCCCGGCCCAGCCCCAGCCTGCTCCACAGGCCGGCGCCCTCGTCCTCCGCGACGCAGGCGGCGCCCTGGGTGACCGTCTCGTAGACCGAGAGGATGTCCGCGCCGACCGTCGACCAGTCGAAGCGCTCCACGTGCCGGCGGCCCCGCTGCCTCAACTCCGCCCGCTGCCCGGGGTCCTTGAGCAGTTCCACGGCCCGGACCGCGAGGTCGTCGGCGTCCTCGTTCGCGAAGAGGCGGCCTGCCTGCCCGCCGTCCAGCACCTGCGCGAAGGCGTCCAGATCACTGGCCAGTACGGGCGCGCCCGCCGACATCGCCTCCACCAGGATGATCCCGAAGGACTCACCGCCGGTGTTGGGCGCCACGTACACGTCCACGCTGCTCAGCAGCCGCGCCTTGTCCTCGTCGGAGACCATGCCGAGGAACTCCACCTGCGCGCGCATCGCCTCCGGCAGCGCCGCGACGGCCTCCTCCTCGTCGCCGCGGCCGGCCACCAGCAGCCGGGTCCGCGGCAGTTCGGCCAGGATCTTCGGCAGGGCCCGCATCAGCACGGGCAGCCCCTTGCGGGGCTCGTCGATGCGCCCTATGAAGCCGAGCGTGCCGCCCTGCCACTCCTCCCGGGGGCGGGCGCGGTCGAAGAAGCCGACGTCGACCCCGTTGGGGATGACGACGGCGTCGCCGCCCAGGTGCTCCACCAGCGTGCGCCGGGCGTACTCGCTCACCGCGATCCGCGCGCTGATCTTCTCCAGGGCGGGCTGCAGGATCGGATAGGCGGCGACCATCCCGCGCGAGCGCGGGTTGGAGGTGTGGAAGGTGCCCACGATCGGCCCCTGCGCCGCCCAGCAGGCCAGCAGTGCCAGCGAGGGGGAGGCGGGTTCGTGGATGTGCAGGACGTCGAAGTCCCCGTCGTTGACCCAGCGGCGCACCCGCGCGGCCGACAGGAAGCCGAAGTTGATGCGCGCCACCGAGCCGTTGTACGGGACGGGGACCGCGCGTCCGGCGCACACGACGTAGGGCGGCAGTGCGGTGTCCTCGTCGGCGGGCGCCAGGACGGACACCTCGTGCCCGCGTGCGATGAGGTGCTCGGCGAGGTCGCGGATGTGGAACTGCACTCCCCCGGGGACGTCCCAGGAGTACGGGCACACGACGCCGATCCTCACGGGCGCACCCCGGCGGCCCCGCCGGACGGGCCCGCGCCCCGGGCGCTCACCGGCGCTCCAGGTCGTCGAGCCAGAAGCGCTGCAGCATGTGCCAGTCCTCCGGGTGCTCGGCGATGCCCGCGGCGAAGACGTCCGCCACGGCCTGGGTCATGACCGCCGTGCGCTCCGCGCGGGTGCCGCTCTCCGGGACCTCCACCGGAGGGTGCACCCGGCCCTGCAGGACGGGCGTGCGGTCGTACCAGAGGGTGACGGGCAAAAGCAGCGCCCCGGTGGACTGGGCGAGCATCGCCGGGCCGGCCGGCATCTTGGCCCGGCCGCCGAAGAAGTCGACCTCCACGCCGGAGGCGGACAGGTCGCGGTCGGCGACCAGGCAGACCAGTCCGCCCGCGCGCAGCCGGCGGGCCAGGGTTCCGAAGGCGCTCGCTCCCTCGTGGGCGAGCACCTCCATGCCCAGGCTCTCGCGGTAGGCGACGAAGCGGTCGAAGAGGGACTCGGGCTTCAGCCGCTCGGCGACCGTGGTGAAGGGCACGCCGAGCCTGCTGGTGACCCAGGCGCCGGCCGTGTCCCAGTTGGCCATGTGCGGCAGCACGATGACGACGCCCCGGCCCTCGGCCAGTCCGTCCTCCAGCCAGTGCACGTCCTTGGGGTCGAAGCCCTCGCTCATCTGCTGCCTGGTACGGGAGGGCAGCCGGAAGGCCTCCATCCAGTAGCGCAGGTACGAGCGCATCCCGGCCCGGGTCAGCCGCGCCAGCTCCGCCTGGTCCGCCTCGGGGCGCACCCGGGCCAGGTTGGACCACAGCCGCTGGACGGCCTTGCCGTCGCGCCGCCAGGCGAGGTCCGCGATCCGGTCGCCGAGCGCGCGGGCGGCGGGCTCGGGCAGCCGTTTGACGGCGGCCCAGCCGGCTCCGTACAGCCCGTCGGTCAGCCGGTCCCTGATCATGCGCTCTCCCGCTCCGCGGCCGAGGCCGCCGCGTCCGCCTCGGCGCACTCGCGGCGCACCGTGACGACGCGCTGCCCCAGGGTGACGAGGCTGCCGACGGCCACGATCCACAGGCCGATCGGGAGCAGCACCTCGATGTGGGGGACGCCGAAGGAGTGCAGTCCGGCCAGCCCCGCCAGCACCAGGGAGATCACCAGCCGCTCGGCCCGCTCGATCAGTCCGTTCACGTCGACCGGCAGCCCGATGCTCTCGCCGCGCGCCTTGGTGTACGAGACGACCTGCCCGCTGGCCAGGCAGAAGATCGCCACGGCGCAGAGCGTGAGGCTGTCGCCGCCCCCCGCGTACCAGAGGGCGAAGCCGCCGAAGACCGCCGCGTCGGCGACCCGGTCCAAGGTGGAGTCGAGGAAGGCGCCCCAGCGCGAGGAGGTCCCCGCCTGGCGGGCCATGTTCCCGTCGACCAGGTCGGAGAAGACGAACAGCGTGATGACGACGGTGCCCCAGAAGAACTCGCCGCGCGGGTAGAAGGCCAGCGCACCGGCCATCACCCCGGCCGTCCCGATCAGGGTCACCGCGTCGGGACTGACCCCTCGGCGCAGCAGAAAAGCGGCGAACGGCGTGAGAACACGCGTGAAGAATGCACGCGCGTACTTGTTCAGCATGGCCTTCCCGGGGGGTGTGCGACCTGGAGGCCGACCGGATTCTGTCCGAAACCGGCGGGCCGACGAGCCCGCCCATCGTAGCCACGGCGCCCGCACCGCGGGGCGGCGCACCCCGACCGGCTTCCCTCCCGCCGTCCCCGCCGCAGCCGCATCGTCCCCTCATGGACCGCTGTGCGGCGTATGGACGCATCGTGATCACGGTGGAAAGCTCGGTGGCACCGAAGGTTGCGAGCCTCGGAAGGCGGAACAGCACATGGGTGACAAATCGAGCGCACACCCCGGAGCCGCCGGCAGGGCGGTCACGGCCGTCCAGCCCTCCTCCATCCGGAACGTGGTACTGGTCGGCCACAGCGGATCCGGGAAGACCACACTCGTCGAAGCACTGGCGCAGGCCGCGGGGGCGGTGACGCGGGCCGGCCGGGTCCAGGACGGCGGCTGCCTCTCCGACTACGACGAGATCGAGCACCGCCAGCAGCGGTCCGTACAACTGTCGCTGGTACCGGTCGAGTTCAACGGCATCAAGATCAACCTCCTGGACACCCCCGGCTACGCCGACTTCGTCGGCGAGCTGAGAGCCGGACTGCGGGCCGCCGACGCGGCCCTCTTCGTCGTCTCAGCCGCGGACGGGGTGGACGGCGCGACGCGGCTAGTGTGGGACGAGTGCGCGGCGGTGGGGATGCCGCGCGCCCTGGTGGTGACCCATCTCGACGCGGCGCGGGCGGACTTCGAGGAGATGACGGCGACCTGCCAACAGGTCTTCGGCGCCGGCGACCCCGACGCCGTACTCCCCCTCTACCTGCCCCTGCGCGCCGCGCCGGGCCCCGACGGGCACGCCCCCGTGGAGGGGCTGGTCGGGCTGCTCTCACGGCGGGTCTTCGACTACTCCTCCGGTACGCGGGTGGAACGCCCGCCCAAAGCCGACCAGTTGCCGCTGATCGAGCGGGCCCGCAGCCGCCTCATCGAGGGGATCATCGCCGAGAGCGAGGACGAGACCCTCATGGACCGCTATCTCGGCGGCGAGGAGGTCGACGTCAAGACACTGGTGGAGGACCTGGAGACGGCCGTCGCGCGCGGCACCTTCCATCCGGTCCTGGCCGCCGCCCCGGCCGCCGCGAACGGCACCCGGGGGCTGGGCACGGTCGAGCTGCTGGAGCTGATCACCGGCGGCTTCCCCACCCCGCAGGAGCGGGCGATCCCCGCGGTGACGAGCCCGCGGGGCGAGCCGCGCCCGCCGCTGCGCTGCGACCCCGGCGGCCCGCTGGCCGCCGAGGTCGTCAAGACCTCCTCCGACGCCTATGTCGGCCGCCTCTCGCTGGTGCGCGTCTTCTCCGGCACGCTGCGGCCCGACACCACGGTGCACGTGTCGGGCCACGGCCTGACCGACCGCGGCCACGAGGACCACGACGTGGACGAGCGCGTCGGCGCGCTCTCCTCCCCCTTCGGCAAGCAGCAGCGGCCCGTGGCCGCGGCCCTCGCCGGGGACATCGCCTGTGTAGCGAAGCTGAGCCGCGCGGAGACCGGCGACACCCTCTCGGCGAAGGACGACCCGCTGCTGATGGAGCCCTGGCAGATGCCGGACCCGCTGCTGCCGGTGGCCGTCGAGGCGCACAGCAGGCAGGACGAGGACAAGCTCTCCCAGGGGCTGGCGCGGCTGGTCGCCGAGGACCCCACGATGCGCCTGGAGCAGAACCAGGACACCGGCCAGGTGGTGCTCTGGTGCCTGGGCGAGGCGCATGCGGACGTGGCCCTGGAGCGGCTGCGCACCCGCTACGGCGTCGCGGTGGACGCGGTGGCGCACCGGGTCTCGCTGCGCGAGACCTTCGGCGGGCGGGCGTCGGCGCGCGGGCGGCACGTGAAGCAGTCCGGCGGCCACGGGCAGTACGCCATCTGCGAGATCGAGGTGGAGCCGCTGCCGGGCGGCGCGGGCGTGGAGTTCGTCGACAAGGTGGTGGGCGGCTCGGTGCCGCGCCAGTTCATCCCCTCCGTCGAGAAGGGGGTGCGGGCCCAGGCCGCACGCGGCGTGGCCACCGGCAGTCCGCTGGTCGACGTACGCGTGACGCTCCTCGACGGCAGGGCGCACTCGGTCGACTCCTCCGACGCGGCCTTCCAGACCGCCGGGGCGCTGGCGCTGCGGGAGGCCGCCGCCCGGGTGGGGGTCCATCTCCTGGAGCCGGTCGCCGAGGTGCGGGTGCTGGTGGGCGACGAGTACGTGGGCCCGGTGATGAGCGACCTCTCCGGCCGCCGGGGCCGGGTGGTCGGCACCGAGCAGGCGGGAGGCGGCCGCACCCTGGTACGGGCCGAGGTGCCGGAGATCGAGATCGGCCGCTACGCGGTCGACCTGCGCTCCCTCTCCCACGGCACCGGCCGCTTCAGCCGCGCCTACGTACGCCACGAGCCGATGCCCCCGCAGGTGGCGGCCAAGATCCGCGAACAGGGGGAGGGCCAGGGTTGACCGGCGCTAACCTGGGGCACCAGGTGTGCGGGGGGCTTCAGCGGCGGGCTGCCGCCGTGCGCCGTGGCCCGAACGGGGCCGGGGCGCACGGAGGTTGCCCCGTAATCCCCCGCGGCGTTGCGGGGCCGCACCGTCCATCGGCCGTACAGGGGGTTCAGGGTGGCAAGGACAAGGGATCCCTTCCGGCAGGAGGGCGCCATGGACCTGCGGCCGGGGGCGGAGGTGCCGCTCACCGGCGGCGCGGGGCAGACCGTCGCCTCCAACGCCCTTGCCTCCGCGGCCTATCGGGACGGCAGCCCGGGCAAACTCCTCGAAGCCAACAGCGAGTTGTCCAAGACGGAGTTCAAGGAGGGCCGCCTCCGCAAGCTCTTCGAGCCCAACTTCGGCGAGGCGTTCTCCCGCGCCGTCCAGACCCGGCTGCTGGGCGGCGGGCGCAAGCAGGTCATCCAGTCCTTCGGCACGGACCCGCAGGCGGTCGTCGAGCACTGCCTGTCGGCCTCCCGGCTGCGGCGCGAGCGCGACGACAAGTTGACGGTGGCCATGCTCGTCTTCGGGGTGGCCTTCCTGCCCGGACTGCTGCTCTGGCTGGGCGCGTTCTGGCTGCGCCGCACCTTCGCCGGCTCCCAGGACAAGAAGGTCAACGCCTACGGGATCGCCGCGCTGGCGGCCCTCGCGGTGATGGCCCTGCTGCTCTTCGTCCGGCTGCCGCTGGACGGCGCGGCGGCGCTCTACGTCCGCGCGATGGTCATCGCGCCGGCCGTCGGCTGGCTGTGGGCCCGGCAGATCTGCGAGCGCACGGCCAGGGACCTGCGCGCCCGCTGGCTGGGCCTGCTCAGCGGCGGCGGGGTCGCGGCGAAGATCCCCGAGGCCGTCCCGCGCGCCCCGGGCGAGACCGCGGCGGAGACCCTGCGCCAGCAGCTCGCCCGGCTCTCCGCCGAGCAGCAGAGCAACGTCGTCTTCTACGCGGGCCCCAAGGGGATACTCGGCATGGGCACCCGCTGGGGCTCCTGGCAGCTCGCGGAGGACCTGGTGGCGCGCACCGGCTCGGACATCCACCCCTTCCGCAGCTGGGACGTGGCCAAGGCGATCCACGCGCAGCTGAAGCTGCTGGAGCGCAAGCCGATACACACCGGCGGCTTCCCCACGCCCGCGACGCGCGACTGGATCGTCTCCCCGATCGGGGAGAACGCCACGGAGGTCGCGCGGCCCGAGGGGCTGGAGACGGACGGCTTCCGGGTCAAGGACTTCGAGGTCCAGCGGATCTGCAACGAGCAGCAGTTCGGCAGCGGCAACAGGCACTACCTGGGCGTGCAGTTCGTCCTGTGGGAGGGCCAGTTGGTCATCACGATGCTGGTGACGGTGACCGTGCTGCACCAGACGCTGCGCGTGGAGGTCACGGGGTACGCGCTGGGCCCGGTGCACCCCCTGTTCACGACCAAGCCGAAGGCGGAGACGAAGGACGTCGCGAAGAGCCTGAAGTTCTGGGAGACGAAGAAGGTGGAGCTGCCGGTCGTGCCCGCCCGCGAGGTCGTACGCCTCGCGGTGCGCGCGCCGTTCTCGCGGGTGCCCGGCTTCCTGGACTGGATCGGCGGTAGGTACGCGCTGCCGGAGCCCTTCGGGATGCGCCACGTCTGGGCGGGCCCGCCGTGGCGCCACCGCTTCATGGCCGACGACGCGCTGCGCGCCGCGACCCCGGTGCTGCGGGTCGTCCACGCGGCGGCGCTGAAGGTCCTCGCCGAGAACGGCGTGGACACCACGCGCTTCGGTGAACGCTCGCGCCTGCTCAGCGGCTTCATCCAGGGCGTGGAGCCGGCGAAGGCCGACGTCTACGACGCGTAGGCCCGTACGGGACCGGCGTTGCGGGCCGGCGTACGCACCGCCGCGAACCGCGTGAGGCCCGGGGATCCGTTCGGATCCCCGGGCCACGCGTCCGTCCGCCGCACCCCCGTCCCCACGGGGCTGAGCCGGCTGTCCTTGAGGACCGGGCCGCTCTCCCGGTCCTCACTGGCGCTCTTCGCTCAGAGCCCCATCAGTCCGGCCACGGACGACGCATTGAGTGCGACCGCCTCCCAGCCGCCGAACAAGGCGGTGAGAAGGGCCGCCAGAGGAAGGACCATGGCGGCGGCCGCCACCGGATGGCGCCGCCGCGCCGACCCCGCGCCGAGCGCGCCGGGCCGCCGGGAGACCACCGCACCGCGTCCGATCGACTCCACCGCCATGTCCGGCCTTCCTCTGCACGTTTCGGGTACGTCCTGGGGCGGCGGGCGTTTCAACCTCGGGGGACGAGTGCACCACCCGCCGCTTGATCCCAATCTAGGCGCGCGCCCCCTTCCCGGCGTCATGCCCGCGTACCGCTCCGGCGGCCTCCCGCAGGATGACCCCGCCGCGTCCCGGCTACTCCTCTGGGTGGAGGAGCGGCCCCGGCACCCCTGACACCTCCCGGAGCTCAGCCCTCCCCGGCAGGCCGCTCGGACTCCTCCTGGCGCGGCACGGGCTGCTCCACCAGCGCCAGCACCCGCGCCGCCATGAACCGCGCGGTACGCACCACCGTCCCGTTGCGCGTGACCTCGCTCACCTCCACCACGCCGCGCTTCACCGAGGCTTCCACCCGGCGCCCGGCCCGGCTCGCCACGACCAGATACGTACGCGTGGTGTCCCCCGCGTCCACGACTATCTCCACACGATCGCCCTTCACCGCAGTCAATCCCCCTGTCTGCGACGGTGCTTCGGGAGGCCACCCCTCCCGAAGCCTGCCTCCAGCATCCCACCGGGGTACGACAACTCCGGTGCGCGCGACCGCCGTACGGGCCCGCACGCCCGCAGCGCGGCCCCTCCCCCGGGTGGGCGTGGGAGTCGCGCCGGTTTCGTACCCAGCCTCTAAGCTGTGCCCAGACAGCAGCAGACGGCAGCACACGACCGCAGCGGGGATGGTTCATGGCGATGATGCGGCTCCGGCGCGAGGACCCGCGTGTCGTCGGCTCGTTCCGCATTCACCGGCGGCTCGGCGCGGGCGGGATGGGCGTCGTCTACCTCGGCTCCGACCGCCGCGGGCAGCGTGTCGCGCTCAAGGTGATCCGGCCCGATCTGGCGGAGGACCAGGAGTTCCGCTCCCGCTTCGCCCGCGAGGTCTCCGCCGCGCGCCGGATCCGCGGCGGCTGCACGGCCCGGCTGGTGGCGGCCGACCTCGACGCCGACCGGCCGTGGTTCGCCACGCAGTACGTCCCCGGCCCCTCGCTGCACGACAAGGTCGGCGAGGAGGGCCCGCTGGCCGCGTCCCGGGTGGCGGCCGTCGGCGCGGCGCTCGCGGAGGGCCTCGTCGCCGTGCACGAGGCCGGGGTGGTGCACCGCGACCTCAAGCCCTCGAACATCCTGCTCTCCCCCAAGGGCCCGCGCATCATCGACTTCGGCATCGCCTGGTCGACGGGCGCCAGCACTCTCACGCACGTGGGCACCGCCGTGGGCTCCCCCGGCTTCCTCGCCCCCGAGCAGGTGCGCGGCATCGCGGTGACACCCGCGAGCGACGTCTTCTCCCTCGGCGCGACCCTGGCCTACGCGGCGACCGGCGACTCCCCCTTCGGACAGGGCAGTTCGGAGGTGATGCTCTACCGCGTCGTGCACGAGGACCCCCAACTGCGCGGCACACCCGATGCACTGGCCCCGCTGATCCAGGCGTGCCTGGCCAAGGACCCCGCCGACCGCCCCACCACCCTGCAGCTCTCCCTGCGCCTGAAGGAGATCGCCGTCCGCGAGGCCCGCGGCACGGGTGCCCCGGCGCCCCAGGCCGCCCCGCGCGCCACCGAGCGCCGCACCGAGGCCCTGGCCCCGCCGCCCCGGCCCTCCGGCTCCCACAGCGCGCCACCCGCCCGCGCTGCCGCTCCCGAGCGCCCCGAGCCCTCCGAGGCCCGCGGCGCGGCGAACCCCTCCTCCCGCGGCGGTACGCCCCAGCGCCGCCCCCGCCGGGAGCCCCCGCGCACCACCCCCGCCGCCCGGCCGCACACCGCGCGCACCCCGGCCCCGCGCAAGGGCGAGCCGGGCAGCCGTCCGCCGGCCCGGCCGCGCCGTCCCTCGTACGACCGGATGCTGCGCCAGCGCCTCATCGTCTTCGTGATCGTCACGGTGCTCGTCACGCTGGGCATCGCCGCCGCCCAGGGCTGCCAGGGCCCCGTCTGACCCCGGCGGCGGCGCCCGTACGATCGGAGCCGTGCCCCTCTCGCAGCAGACCCTCGTGCAGCGGCTCGCCGCGCTGCGTCCGGGCCGTCCGCACCGGGTGCTCGCCGACCGCCCGGACGCGACGGTCGTCGCCGCCGGCGGCGTGGTCGCCAAGGCCCACGACCCCGGCAGCGACCCGGCGGCCCTGCGCGCACGGCTGCGACTGGCCGCCCATCCCGCGCTGAGCGGTGTCCTGCTCGCCCCGCTCCCTGGCCCGCCCCACGTGTGGGACGACCGCCTCGTCACGCAGTGGCCCGAGGGCGCGCCCGTCTCCCCCGACCACCCCGAGGACGCCCCCTGGGCGCAGGCGGGCCGGCTGCTGGCCCGCCTGCACCGCCTGGACCCCGCCGCCCTGCCGGGCCCCCTCCCCCCGATGCGCGGCCCCGCGAAGGCCGCCCGGGCGCTGGCCCGCCTCCACGCCGCCCCGGCCCCCAAGGGCCCGGACGCCGCGGCCCCCGTCCGCCGGGCCTGGGCCCAACTCCCGCCGTGGGCGCGGGGGGAAGAGCCCTACGCGGGCCCCACCGCGCTCTGCCACGGCGACCTGCACCTGGGCCAGCTGGTGCGCCACCCGCTCCCCGACGGACCCTGGCTGCTCATCGACATCGACGACACGGGCCTGGGCGACCCCGCCTGGGACCTGGCCCGCCCCGCCGCCTGCTACGCGACCGGCCTCGTCCCGCCGGCCGACTGGGAGGCGCTGCTGAGCGCCTACCGCGAGGCCGGCGGCACCGCCGCGGGTCCGCCCGGCGCGGGGCTGTGGCCGGCGCGGCTGGAGGTCCCCGCCCGCGCGCTCACCGTGCAGATGGCCGCGCTCGCCCTGGCCCGGGCCCGGGAGGAGGGGCGTGCGCCCGACGACGTGGACAGAGACCTCCTGAAAGCCTGCGAGCGGATGGTTTACCCCTGACGCCTCCACGTGGGCGGTCTGCTGGTCGTACGCTGGGGCCGACCACGACGGCTGTCCCGAGGAGTTGAGACGTTCGATGCAGTGCCCCAAGTGCCGTGCGCCGATGCAGACATACAACCGAAGCGGCGTCCAGATCGAGCAGTGCAGCGGATGCCGGGGGATCTTCCTGGACTACGGCGAGCTGGAGTCGATCGCGCGGATGGAGGCGCAGTGGCAGCAGCAGCAGGCCCCGCCCCCCGCCGCGCCGCCCGCCCAGCCCTACCCCCAGCAGCAGGCCCCGGCCTGGGGCGCCCCGCAGCACGGCGGCCACGGTGGATACGGCCACGGCTACGGGCACCGCAAGGGCGGATTCGGCCGGATGCTCTTCTCGTCCTGAGCCGGCCCCGAGCCCGCCGGGCGGGCTCGCCCGAAGCCGCGTCGCCCCGCCTCTCGCGAAGAGGCGGGGCGACGCGGCTGTGCACACAAACGACGGGGGCGACGCGGACCCGCTCTGCGCGGACCCGCGTCGCCCCCGTAAGTGTGCGCGATACTGGGATTGAACCAGTGACCTCTTCCGTGTCAGGGAAGCGCTCTCCCGCTGAGCTAATCGCGCGGGACCATGGGATGTTCAGCGTGCGCGATACTGGGATTGAACCAGTGACCTCTTCCGTGTCAGGGAAGCGCTCTCCCGCTGAGCTAATCGTCCGAGGTGGAGACGGGATTTGAACCCGTGTAGACGGCTTTGCAGGCCGTTGCCTCGCCTCTCGGCCACTCCACCAGCAGGGGACCCGGGAAGACCCCCATCGAGCGGACGACCAGATTCGAACTGGCGACCCTCACCTTGGCAAGGTGATGCTCTACCAACTGAGCTACGTCCGCTTGTCATGATCCGCTCCGCCTCGCGGCGACCCGGTGACGTCATGAACTGTAGCGGATTACGGGGCCAGCTCAAATTCCGTATCCCCGGCCCGCCGCGCAGGTCTCCCCCGGCCAACCCCTCGACCGGCGTGCGCGTCTCGACCGCACCTAGACTCGACACGTGTTCGACCTCGCTCCTCTCGCCCGCTTCGGCGGGATCGTCGCCTCCGATCTGCGGGACGTCACCACCGACCCCGCGGCGCTGGACTCCAGCGGCTGGTGGGCCGTGGTGGCCGACTTCGAGGGGCGGGTGGTCTGCGCCCGTTTCGGCGACGTCCGCGCGACAGCGCCCTCACGGACCTCCCCCGCCCCGCCCGCGCACCGCTGGCGGGGCCCCGCCCAAGACGCCTGGACCTCCTCGCTGGACCGCGACGCCTATCTGGCGGGGGTCCGCCGGATCCGGGAGCACATCGCGGCCGGCGAGGTCTACCAGGCCAACCTCTGCCGGGTGCTGAGCGCCCCGCTCCCCGACCCGGACGCCTCCGACGTGGACGCCCTGACCGCCGTGCTGGCCCGCGGCAACCCGGCCCCGTACGCGGGGACGGTCCGGCTGCCCGCGTACGGCGTCGAGGTGGCGACCGCCTCGCCCGAGCTGTTCCTGCGCCGCAGCGGCACCGTGGTGGAATCCGGTCCGATCAAGGGCACCGGGCGGACGGCCGCGGATCTGCTGGAGAAGGACCACGCCGAGAACGTGATGATCGTGGACCTGGTCCGCAACGACCTGGGCCGCGTCTGCGCCACCGGCTCGGTCACCGTCCCCGAGCTGTGCGCCGTGGAGGAGCACCCGGGCCTGGTCCACCTCGTCTCGACCGTACGGGGCGAGCTGGCGCCCGGCGCCGGCTGGGCGGAGCTGTTCGCGGCCGCCTTCCCGCCGGGCTCCGTCACCGGGGCGCCCAAGAGCAGCGCCCTGCGCATCATCGACGCCCTGGAGACGGCGCCGCGCGGCCCGTACTGCGGCGGGGTGGGCTGGGTGGACGCCGACCGCCGCCGGGGCGAACTGGCCGTGGGCATCCGCACGTTCTGGATCGACCGCCGCCCCCCGGGCGGCCCGGTGCTGCGCTTCGGCACCGGAGCGGGCATCACCTGGGGGTCGGACCCGGTGCGCGAGTGGGAGGAAACCGAGTTGAAGGCGGCCCGGCTGCTCGCGGTAGCGTCGGGGACGCACGCACCGGCGGGATCCGTGGGGGCAAGGGGAGGGGCACGTACGTGAAGATCTGGCTCGACGGGGCGCTGCGGGAGGTCGCCGACGCCCGCGTCTCCGTCCTCGACCACGGACTGACGGTCGGCGACGGCGTCTTCGAGACGTGCAAGGCCGTCGACGGGCGCCCGTTCGCGCTGAGCCGCCATCTGCGGCGGCTGGCGGACTCGGCGCGCGGGCTGGGGCTGCCGGAGCCGGACGAGGACGAGGTGCGCCACGCCTGCGCGCAGGTCCTCGCCGCCAACCCGGTGGCGCTGGGCCGGCTGCGCATCACCTGCACCGGCGGCCTCTCCCCGCTCGGCTCCGACCGCGGCGAGAGTGGCCCCACACTGGTCGTCGCGCTGGCCGCCACGGCGCCGCGACCGGACACGACGGCCGCGGTGACCGTCGCGTGGACCCGCAACGAGCGCAGTGCGGTGGCGGGGCTGAAGACCACCTCGTACGCGGAGAACGTCGTCGCCCTCGCGCACGCCCACCGGGCCGGCGCCTCCGAGGCGCTCTTCGCCAACACGCGGGGGCGGCTGTGCGAGGGCACCGGCTCCAACGTCTTCGTCGTCCTGGACGGCGAGCTGCACACCCCGCCGCTGGCCTCCGGCTGCCTGGCCGGGATCACCCGCCGCCTGGTGGTGGAGTGGACCGGCGCGCAGGAGACGGACCTGCCGCTGGAGGCGCTGGCCGAGGCCGACGAGGTCTTCCTGACCTCCTCCCTGCGCGACGTGCAGGCCGTCAGCCTGCTGGACGGCCGCGGGCTGCCCGGCGCGCCGGGCCCCGTCACCGCGAAGGCGATGCGGGTCTTCTACGAGCGCGCCGCGGCCGACATCGACCCGTAGGACCCGTAGGACCCGCAGACCCGCAGCGAACACGGCAGGGGGAGCCACATGACCACCACGATCCGGCCCACGGGTCCGGAGCGGACCGGGGCGGACGGCGGGCGCGCCCGCGACTTCGAGGTCTGCGTGAACGGGCGACCGGTGGGCGCCGTCGAGGTGCGCGCCGACGCCGAGCGGGGCGGCCGTATCAGCGGCCTGCGGATCGACGAGGGCGACCGCCGCCGGGGGCGGGCCACGGTGGCGGCGCTGGCCGCCGAGGAGGTGCTGCGGGGCTGGGGCTGCCGCGGCGTACGGATCTCCGTACCGGCCGGGGCGGCGGCCGCGCTGCGACTGGCCGCGGCACTCGGCTACACGGAGACGAACCGCCATCTGGAGAAGCGTCTGGGGCGCCCCCCGGAGCTGCCCGCCGGCAGCGTGCCGCGCCCGATCACGGAGATCGAGTTCCCGGCGTGGCGGGAGACCTCCGCGGCCGTCTACGTCGAGGAGGCCGTCGCCCGGGGCGCATCGCGCGAGGCCGAGGTACGCGACACCGAGCGCTACCTGGCGGCGCAGCTCCCGCAGGGCGCGGCGACGCCGACCGCCTCCCTGCGGATCCTCACCCACGACGGCGTGGACGTGGGCTACCTCTGGGTCGCGCTGACCTGCCCGGGGAAGCCGGGCGGCTGGGTCAACGACGTCGAGGTCCGCCCGGCCCACCGCGGCCGCGGGCACGGCCGGACGCTGATGCTGACGGCGGAGCGGGACTGCCTGGCGGCCGGCACCGGCATCCTCGGCCTGAACGTCTTCGCGGACAACACCCCGGCCCTGCGGCTGTACGAGTCGCTGGGCTACGCCCCGACCGCGTTCCACCTGGCGAAACCCCTGGCGTGAGCGGGCGGGCCGCACCTGGCAGAGTGGCCCCATGACAGACGCGACCCCCGCCCCCGCCCGCCCCGTTCTGGACGTCTGGTGCGAGCTGCAGTGCTCCGACTGCCTCAGCGCGCTGGACGACGTCCGCGCCCTGCGGGAGCGCTACGGCGACCGATTGGAGATCCGGCTGCGGCACTTCCCGCTGGAGAAGCACAAGCACGCCCTCGCCGCGGCCCAGGCCGCCGAGGAGGCCGCGGAGCAGGGACTCGGCTGGCCGTTCGCGGAAGCGGTGCTGGCGCGGGTGGCGGAGTTCGACGACCGGGGCGAGGCGCTGCTGACCGAGGTGGCCGCGGAGCTGGGGCTGGACGCGGAGGAGATGGCCACGGCGCTGGTCGACGGCCGCCACTTCCTGGCCGTGGACGCGGACACGGCGGAGGGCCGGGCGATCGGCGTCACGGGCACGCCCACGTACGAGATCGCGGGCCGGCGCCTGGACGGCGGGCAGAGCCAGGAGGGGCTGCGCGAGCGTATCGAGGAGATCGTGGACGGCCTGCCTGCCTGAGCGGCAGCGGCCCGGAGCGGCCCTGAGCAGCCCTGAGCAGCGCAGACACGCTCAGATGCCGTGTTTTTTCAGGATCTTCTCGATGTCGCTGAAGTCCTCCTGGTCCTGGCCCTGGTTTCGACCCTGGCCCTGCGCCGCTCGCGAGGACCCCAGCGCGGGCGCCTTGGCTGTCGTGTCCACGGCAGTGGAGCCCGGGCGGCTCCGCGCCGCGCGCTCGCGCCGGCCGGGGGTGCGGCCCGCGCCGATCCGGGCGGCGGCGTAGAGCACCACCGACAGCGCGAGGACGGCGAAGCCCGCCCAGACCGTGGGCTTGAGTACGAGGTCGGCGGCCCAGCCGCCGACCGCCGTACCGACCTCACGCCCCAGGTCGACCAGGCCGGCCATGGCCAGGCCCACCGGCAGCAGCGACACGGCGGCGATCCGCACCGCGCGCCGGAAACGGCGCCGGTAGGCCGTGAGCAGTGCGACGGCCAGGCCCGCCGCGGACAGTGCGGCACAGACGGTCGTGGTGAACATGCCCCCATCGTGCACCCACCGGCCCCTTCCGGGCCATGCCCACCGGACGGGGTCAGGGGGATGTGGGGGACGACGGGGGCGCCGTCTCCTCCTCAGGGAGCAGGCGGCGCTGCGGACGGCCGGTCACCACGGGATGAGGTCGTACCCCCCGGTGAGGGCGATGAGGCCGCCCACCACCGTCAGGAAGAGCATCAGCGGCGGCTGGGAGAGGGCGAAGAGGCAGCCGCGCGGCTCGGCGACGGCGACGCTGGAGGCCCGGGGCGGCCGGGACCGCGAGGGCTGCTGGGACGGGGTCGTGTGCGCCATGGCGGCACCGATGATGGCGCAGGGAACCCCCGCCGCGTAACCCAACACGCCGAAATCCGGGGGGAGTTCACCCGGCGGGGAGCTCCGCCTCGCGCTGGCGGGCCCGGTACGCGGCCACGTGCAGCCGGTTGCCGCAGGTGCGGCTGGAGCAGTAGCGCCGGGAGCGGTTGCGCGAGAGGTCGACGAAGGCGCGCCCGCAGTCCGGGGCCTCGCAGCGCCGCAGCCGCTCCTGCTCGCCCGCGACCACCAGGAACGCCAGGGCCATGCCGCCGTCGGCGGCGAGGTGCTGGGCGAGGGAGGCGCCGGGGGCGAAGTAGTGGATGTGCCAGTCGTAGCCGTCGTGGTCGGTCAGCCGCGGTGTCGTCCCGGCCTCGGCGACGAGGTCGTTGAGCAGGCCGGCGGCGGCGCGGGGGTCGGCGGCGGCGAAGACCTTCGCGAAGCGCTCGCGTACGGAGCGGACCTCGGCCAGGTCGCGCTCGTCGAGGGTGCCCACGCCGCTGATGTCGTACGCGGTGACGAAGCGGCGCAGCGCGGTCAGATCGCCCAGCCCGTCGTCCACCGGCTCCTCGTCGGCCGTGTTCAGCAGGCCGACGACCGCGTCCAGCGCGCACCGGGTGTCGTGATTGATCAACACGGGTCTCCCCACTGCCGTACCGCTGCCCGTGGCCCCGACTCTAACGTCAGCACGGCGCCGCCGTCGCGGTTGGTCCGCGACGGCGGCGCCGTGCTGGTGCAGCTATCCGGTTGGGTGAGCGATTGTGGCCAGGCAGTGACTTTCGGCGACTCTGTGTGACTGTTCGTGCCGCTCCGCGCCGTCTCCCCGAGTCGGACGGGCGCGGTCGACCGTCAGCTCTCCGCGAGGATGTGGGAGAGCTCCGTGTCGAGATCGAAGTGACGGTGTTCGGTACCGGGCGGGACGGCGGCGTCGGTCCGCTTCAGGAACGACTCCAGCGCCCGCGCGGGGGCTTCCAGCAGGGCTTCCCCCTCCGGAGAACTCAGGGCGATGCAGACAACGCCCTGACCGTGGCTGCGGGACGGCCAGACGCGGACGTCTCCGGTGCCGGTGGGCCGGTGCAGGCCCTCGGCGAGGAGGTCACGGGCGAATACCCATTCGACCGTCTCCTCGGCTCCGGTGTGGAAGGTGGCGTGCACGGCGTAGGGATCCGCCGTGTCGTACCGCAGGCCCGCCGGGACTGGCAGGGAGGACTCGCTCGACACAACGAGGCGCAGGTGCAGCTCGCAGCTGACCGTGGTGTTCATAAGCGCCAGGGCCTTTCGCTCAGTGTGCGCTCGGGGATTCGCACGTCGGCGAAGTCGACATGCCACCTACGGGGGCGTTGTAAACCCCTCTGACCGTTTTGTGATGATTTGGGTACTTCGTATGGCTTAGTGATGGTCCTGCGCGGTAAGCCATTCCGGTGAAGTCCCCGACTCGGGTAGTTTGGGCTGCATGAATGCGGAGAGTAACGGAGGTGGCCATGCCGCCTCGGGAGGCGCGACGGACGGCACCGGAGATGACCCGGTGGAGGTAACGGGGACCTCCGAGCCGCCGGTCAAAGAGCCCGCGCCCGGCATCTCGAAGGCCCCCCGGTTCGTCCAGGCGCGGCGCACCCTGCACCTGAGCTGGCAGGTCGGCGTCTTCGTCGTGGGGCTGGCCATCGTCGGGCTCGGCATCGTGATGCTGCCGCTGCCCGGGCCCGGCTGGGTGGTGATCTTCCTGGGCATGGCCGTCTGGGCGACGGAGTTCGTCTGGGCCCAGATAATCCTGCGCTGGACGAAACGCAAGGTCACCGAGGCCGCCCAGCGCGCCCTCGACCCCCGGGTACGCAGGCGGAACATCATCCTCACCACGATCGGCTGCGTCATCGCCGGCGCGCTGCTGGCCGCCTACACCGCACGCTACGGCTTCGTGATGCCCTGGGACACCGGCAGCTGACCGCACGGCCACCGGGCGGCACGGGCACGTTCTGACATGCGGTAACGTAGTGCCCACGCCCGGGCGATTAGCTCAGTGGGAGAGCGCTTCGTTCACACCGAAGAGGTCACTGGTTCGAACCCAGTATCGCCCACCCTGGTGAGCCCGAGGAAAGGGCCCGATCCGCACAAGACGCGGATCGGGCCCTTTCGCCTTTCCCCGTACCCCCCCGTTCCGGTTTCACCGAAGGGTGGCGGGACGGGGGCGGGTTGGCGTTCACTGGCGGGGTGGGGTGGAACCGGTACTCGTTTCGTGACCGCTGGGTCGTGGGGGCCTCCCCCGACGCCGTCTACCGGGCGCTGGAGGACGTGGCGGGCTACCCGGCGTGGTGGCCGCAGGTGCGCGCGGTGGCCGAGCAGGGGGAGGACCTGGGGACCTTGCGGATCAGGTCCGCCCTGCCGTACGAGCTGCGGGTGACCGCCTGGGCGCGGCGGCGCGATCCCGGGGCGCGGGTGCTGGAGATCGGGATGCGCGGGGATCTGGAGGGGTTCGCCCGGTTCACCGTGTCGGCCGCCGGGACGGGCGCGGTGGCGGTGTTCGAGCAGGAGGTCGAGGTGCGGCGGCCCCTGCTGCGGTGGTTCGCGGTGCCGGGGAGGCCGCTGTTCCTGGCCAACCACGCGTGGATGATGCGCGGGGGGCGGCGGGGGCTTCGGCGGCTGCTGCGCGAACGGGTTTGAATCCCGGGGGGCGGGCCCTGTAATGTTCTTCTCGCGCCACGGCGCAGCGGGCGATTAGCTCAGTGGGAGAGCGCTTCGTTCACACCGAAGAGGTCACTGGTTCGAACCCAGTATCGCCCACCCGTTGACGGGGCCCGAGTCCATGGACTCGGGCCCTGTTGCTTTTCCCGGTTGCTTCCCGCCGCCGCCCTCACGCCGCGTGCGGCAGCTCGGGGCGCAGGGGCCAGGCCGGGTCCGGGAGGGCCTCGCCGGGCTTCGCGAACCACGCCTGGGGGCCGCGGGCCTGGGCGGCGTGCCAGACCGCCTGGCGGGCGTGCAGTTCGGCCAGGCGGTGGGCGCCTATCCGGTCGCGGTGGCGCCGGCCGATCGACCGTACGACCGTCAGCGCCGCGAGTGCCCGCGCCGCCGTGTCGTGGGGGTCGTCGCCTTCCTGCCGTACGACCTCGTAGGCGGCGCAGAGGTCCGCCAGCGCGCTGCCGCCCGGGCGCTGGGGGTCGAGGTGGCCGTCCAGGACCCGGGGGTCCAGCACGCACAGCACGCCCGTGCCCAGATAGGTCGCGAGGGAGGAGTTGCGATGCCGGCGCAGCTCGCGGTCCAGGAGGGTCAGGCCGAAGGGCGCGTCCATCACCACCAGCGGCACTCCCGCCGCCGCGTGCGAGGAGAGCGCCCGGCCGACCTCCTCCATCACCGGTGAGGGCCAGCGGCCGAAGTGCTGGAGATGGGACTCGGTCAGCCCGTGCGCGCGGGTCGCCGCGGCCGGGACCTCGACGCCCGGGGAGACCAGCCAGCGGGTGACGCGCGGCGGCGACGAGGGCTGGTGCTGGACGACCAGCGCCGCGCAGACGATGCGGTCGTGCTCGGTGTCCGCGCCGGTCGTCTCGACACCGAACGCGGCGAGCGGCCCCTCGTACCAGAGTGTGGTCGATTCCAAGACCCCAACTCCCTGATCTAGACCGGTCGATACTGCCCGTTTCCCCGCCCGGGCTGGTGATACCCGCCCGGGGGGCGGGTCGAACAGGCGTCTTCGGACTGTTACGCGGACTGCGCGGGTGGACGCCGGCCCGCAGTGGGTTTTCCACAGGCGGACATAGTCGTTTTCCCGCGCGGGGGCGGGATCGGTACGATTCAGGCCGCATCGCGTTCGCGGTGCCTGTGCCCGATCCCCGAGGAGCTACCGGTGTCCGACGTCACTGTGATCGTCCAACGCGAATCCGCCGAGCCGGAAGCGCGCGTGGTCACGACGGGTACGACGGCGGCGGCGCTCTTCGAGGGCGAGCGCCAGATCGTGGCCGCCCGGGTGCGCGGCGAGCTGAAGGACCTGTCGTACGAGCTGGCCGAGGGCGACGAGGTCGAGCCCGTCGGCATCTCCTCCCCCGACGGCCTGGACATCCTGCGCCACTCCACCGCGCACGTGATGGCGCAGGCGGTGCAGGAGCTGTTCCCCGAGGCGAAGCTGGGCATCGGACCGCCCATCAAGGACGGTTTCTACTACGACTTCGACGTCGAGACGCCCTTCACCCCCGAGGACCTCAAGCGCGTCGAGAAGAAGATGCAGGAGATCCAGAAGCGCGGCCAGCGCTTCGAGCGCCGGGTCACCACCGACGAGGACGCCCGCGCCGAGCTGGCCGACGAGCCGTACAAGCTGGAGCTGATCGGGCTGAAGGGCTCCGCGGCGGACGCCGCCGAGGGTGCCTCGGCCGAGGTCGGCGCCGGCGAGCTGTCGATCTACGACAACGTGGACGCCAAGACGGGCGAGCTGTGCTGGAAGGACCTGTGCCGCGGCCCGCACCTGCCGACGACGCGCGCCATCCCGGCGTTCAAGCTGATGCGCTCGGCCGCCGCCTACTGGCGGGGCAGTGAGAAGAACAAGCAGCTGCAGCGGATCTACGGCACCGCGTGGCCGACGAAGGACGAGCTGAAGGCGTACCTGGACTTCCTGGTCGAGGCCGAGAAGCGCGACCACCGCAAGCTGGGCGCGGAACTGGACCTGTTCTCCATCCCGGAGGAGCTGGGCTCGGGTCTCGCGGTCTTCCACCCCAAGGGCGGCATCGTGCGCCGGGAGATGGAGAACTACTCCCGCAAGCAGCACGAGGACGCGGGGTACGAGTTCGTCAACACCCCGCACATCTCCAAGGAGCAGCTCTTCGAGACCTCCGGGCACCTGCCGAACTACGCGGACGCGATGTTCCCGCCGCTGGAGTTCGACGGGCAGAACTACCGCCTGAAGGCGATGAACTGCCCGATGCACAACCTGATCTTCAAGGCGCGCGGGCGCTCGTACCGCGAACTGCCGCTGCGGCTCTTCGAGTTCGGCACGGTGTACCGGTACGAGAAGTCCGGTGTGGTGCACGGGATGACCCGGGCGCGCGGCTTCACGCAGGACGACTCGCACATCTACTGCACCAAGGAGCAGATGCCGCAGGAGCTGGACTCGCTGCTGACCTTCGTGCTCGACCTGCTGCGGGACTACGGGCTGGGCGACTTCGAGCTGGAGCTGTCCACCCGCGACCCGGAGTCGGACAAGTTCATCGGTGAGGACTCCGAGTGGGAGGAGGCCACCGAGGCGCTGCGCCAGGCCGCCGAGAAGCAGGGGCTGCCACTGGTCGCGGACCCGGGCGGCGCGGCGTACTACGGGCCGAAGATCTCGGTGCAGGTCAAGGATGCGATCGGCCGGTCATGGCAGATGTCGACCATCCAGGTCGACTTCCAGCAGCCCAAGCGCTTCCACCTGGAGTACACGGCGGCGGACGGCTCCCGGCAGCAGCCGGTGATGATCCACCGGGCGCTGTTCGGCTCGATCGAGCGCTTCTTCGCGGTACTGCTGGAGCACTACGCGGGCGCGTTCCCGGCGTGGCTGGCCCCGGTGCAGGCGGTGGGCATCCCGATCGGCGACGCGCACGTGCCGTACCTGGAGGAGTTCGCGGCGGCGGCGAAGGCCAGGGGGCTGCGGGTCGAGGTGGACTCGTCCTCGGAGCGGATGCAGAAGAAGATCCGCAACCAGCAGCGCAACAAGGTGCCGTTCATGGTCATCGCGGGCGACGAGGACATGGCGAACGGCTCGGTGTCCTTCCGCTACCGGGACGGCTCGCAGGAGAACGGCATCCCGGTCGACGAGGCGATCGAGAAGATCGCGAAGGTCGTCCGGGAGCGGACCCAGGTCTGAGGCCGGGCGGGCCATGCCCCGGTACGGGCCGCGCCGAGGTCGGGCGCGGTGCGTACCGGGGCACGTCCTATGCTGGCCCGCATGAGCAACGAGCCGGAGCTGCAGATCGGGGTGGGGGCCCCGGACGCATTCCAGCGTCTGTGGACCCCCCACCGCATGGCCTATATCCAGGGTGAGAACAAGCCGACGGGGCCCGGCTCCGACGACGGCTGCCCCTTCTGCGCCATCCCGGGCAAGTCCGACGAGGACGGGCTCGTCGTCGCGCGCGGCGAGCGCGCGTACGCGGTGCTCAACCTGTACCCGTACAACGGCGGGCATCTGATGGTGGTCCCGTTCCGGCACGTCGCCGACTACACGGAGCTGACGGCCGAGGAGACCGCCGAGGTCGCGGAGCTGACGAAGCAGGCGATGCGTACGCTGCGGGCGGCCTCCGGGGCGCAGGGCTTCAACATCGGGTTGAACCAGGGCGCGGTGGCGGGCGCGGGGATCGCGGCCCATCTGCACCAGCACATCGTGCCGCGCTGGGGCGGGGACGCCAACTTCATGCCGGTCGTGGGACACACGAAGGTGCTGCCGCAACTGCTGGCGGACACGCGGCGGTTGCTGGCGGAGGTCTGGCCGGCGGACGGCTCCGACTGACGCGGACGGCTCCGAGCGACGGAGTGGACCCGCGGCGGGAGCCGGGCGCCGCGGGTCGGTCAGGGGCGCGGGCGGGTGGCGTAGAAGGCGACGGCTGAAGCGGCGGCCACGTTGAGGGAGTCGACGCCGGCGTCCATCGGGATGCGGACGTGCACGTCGGCCGCCTGGAGGGCCGCGGGCGACAGCCCCTCCCCCTCCGTGCCCAGCATCAGGGCCAGTTTCCCGTCGCGGCGGGCGGCGAGTTCGTCGAGGGTGACGGAGGTCGGGGAGAGGCACAGGGCCGCGAGGACGAAGCCGTGGGCGCGGACGGCCTCTGCGTCGCGCGGCCAGGACTCCAGCCGGGTGTACGGGACGGCGAAGACCGCCCCCATCGACACCTTCACCGCCCGCCGGTAGAGCGGGTCCGCGCAGCGCGGGGTGAGCAGTACCGCGTCCACCCCGAGCGCCGCCGCGTTGCGGAAGGCGGCGCCCATGTTGGCGTGGTCGACGGTGTCCTCGAAGACGGCCACCCGGCGGGCGCCCGCGAGGACGTCGGCGAGGGCGGGGAGGGGCTTGCGTTCCATCGAGGCCAGGGCGCCGCGGTGGACGTGGTAGCCGGTGACGCTCTCGGCGAGTTCGGGGGTGACCACGTGGACCGGGGCGTCGGTGGCGGTGATGACGTCCTGCAGCTGGCCGGCCCACTTGGGGGTGAGCAGCATCGAGCGCATGCGGTAACCGGCGTGCAGGGCGCGGCGGATGACCTTCTCGCCCTCCGCGATGAAGAGGCCCTCGACCGGTTCGCGGCGGCGGCGCAGCTCCACGTCGGTGAGGTCCGTGTAGTCGCTCAGGCGCGGGTCGGCGGGGTCGGTCACGGGGGCGGTGGGGTGCATGGGCTGCCTTGCTCGGGGTGGTGCGGGCTAGCGGTCGCGGCGGGTGCGGGTGACGACGTCGCCGATCACGATGACCGCCGGGGGGCGGATGTCCTCGTCCCTGATGCGGACCGCGATGTCCGCGAGGGTGCCGTCCACCCGGCGCTGCGCCGCCGTCGTCCCCTCCTGGATCGCCGCCACGGGGGTGTCGGCCGGGCGGCCGTGGGCCGTGAGGGTCTCGGCGATGGCGGCTATCCGCTCGACACCCATGAGGACCACGATCGTCCCCGTCGTACGGGCCAGGGCGGGCCAGTTGGTCAGGGAGCGCTCGTCGCCGGGGGCGACGTGGCCGCTGACCACCGTGAACTCGTGGGCCACGCCGCGGTGGGTGACCGGGATGCCCGCCGCGCCCGGCACGCTGATGGAGCTGGTCACGCCGGGGACCACGGTGCAGGGGATGCCGGCCTCGGCGAGTGCCTCGGCCTCCTCCATGCCCCGGCCGAAGACGAAGGGGTCGCCGCCCTTGAGCCGTACGACCGACTTCCCGGCCCTGGCGTGCTCGATGAGGGCGTTGTTGATGGCCTCCTGGGCCATGAAGCGGCCGTAGGGGATCTTCGCGGCGTCGATCACCTCGACGTGGGGGGCGAGTTCGTCGAGGAGGTCGCGGGGGCCGAGGCGGTCGGCGATGACGACGTCGGCCTCGGCGAGGAGGCGGCGGCCGCGCACGGTGATCAGGTCGGGGTCGCCGGGGCCGCCGCCGACCAGGGCGACGCCGGGGGTGCGTTCGCGGTGGCGGGGGGCGGCCAGGGTGCCGTCGTGGAGTCCCTCGACGATGGCGTCGCGGACGGCCGCCGAGCGGCGGGGGTCGCGGCCGGTGAGGACGGCCACGGTCACGCCCTCGCTGCGGCCGGTGGCGGGGGTCCAGGCGGTGGCCCGGGAGGCGTCGTCGCTGCGTACGCACCAGACGCGGTGCGCCTCGGCCTCGGCGGAGGCGGCGGCGTTGGCCTCCGGGTCGCCGGTCGCCACCAGGGCGTACCAGGCGTCGGCCAGGTCGCCGTCGCGGTACGGGCGTTGCTCCCAGCAAAGCTCTCCCGCCGCCGCCATCGCCTCGACCGAGGGGGTCGCCGCCGGGGCGACGAGCGTCACGTCGGCGCCGGCGGCGATCAGCGCGGGCAGCCGCCGCTGGGCGACCTGCCCCCCGCCGATGACGACGACCTTCTTGCCTTCGAGACGCAGTCCGACGGGGTAGGCCATGGGGAGCGGGCTCCTTGCTGTACTGCCTGGAAGGGGGCGACTTGACGATATAACGGCCGCCCCCGCCACGGGTCAGCCCTTCTCTGTGACGCCCGCCGCATCAAAGGTGGCCACCTCGTGCATGGCGCGCGCCGCCGACTGGACCAGGGGCAGCGCCAGCAGGGCGCCGGTGCCCTCGCCCAGGCGCAGGTCCAGGTCGATCAGGGGGCGCAGGCCCAGCTTCGTCAGCGCGGCCGAGTGGCCCGGCTCCGCCGAGCGGTGGCCGGCCACGCACGCCGCCAGGGCCTCCGGGGCGATCGCCCGGGCCACCAGGGCGGCCGCTCCGGCGCTCACGCCGTCCAGGACCACCGGGGTGCGCAGGGAGGCGCCGCCCAGGATGAAGCCCACCAGCGCCGCGTGCTCCAGGCCGCCGACCGAGGCCAGGACGCCGACGGGGTCGGCGGGGTCGGGCTGGTGCAGCTCCAGCGCGCCGCGTACCACCTCGACCTTGCGGGCGTGCGTCTCGTCGTTGATACCCGTGCCGCGGCCGGTCACCTCCGCCGGGTCGGTCTGGGTGAAGACCGAGATCAGCGCCGCCGAGGCGGTCGTGTTGGCGATGCCCATCTCACCGGTGAGCAGGGCCTTGTTGCCCGCCGCGACCAGGTCGCGGGCGGTCTCGATGCCCATCTCGACGGCCCGTACGGCCTCTTCGCGGGACATCGCGGGGCCGGTGCTCATGTCGGCGGTGCCGGGCCGTACCTTGCGGGGGACCAGGCCCGGGGTGGCGGGCAGCTCCGCCGCCACGCCCACGTCGACCACGCAGACCTCCGCGCCCACCTGCGCCGCGAAGGCGTTGCAGACCGCGCCGCCGCTCAGGAAGTTCGCCACCATCTGCGCGGTGACCTCCTGCGGCCACGGCGTCACGCCCTGGGCGTGCACCCCGTGGTCGCCCGCGAAGATCGCCACCGCGGCGGGCTCCGGGATCGGCGGCGGGCACGTGCGCGACAGTCCGCACAGCTGCGCGGAGATGATCTCCAGCATGCCCAGGGAGCCGGCCGGCTTCGTCATCCGCTTCTGGCGCTCCCACGCCTCGCCGAGCGCCTTGGCGTCCAGCGGGCGGATCGCGTCCAGCGTCTCCAGCAGCAGGTCGTGCGGCTGCTCGCCGGGCAGCGCGCGCCGTCCGTACGTCTCCTCGTGGACCACCCACGACAGGGGGCGGCGCTTGGACCAGCCGGCCTGCACCAGCTCCGGCTCCTCGGGGAACTCGTCCACGTACCCCACGCACAGGTACGCCACCACGTCCAGGTGCTCGGGCAGCTCCAGCTCCCGGCACAGCTCGCGCTCGTCGAAGAAGCTCACCCAGCCGACGCCCAGGCCCTCGGCGCGCGCCGCGAGCCAGAGGTTCTCCACGGCCAGCGCGGAGGAGTACGGCGCCATCTGCGGCTGGGTGTGGCGGCCCAGGGTGTGGCGGCCGCCGCGGGTGGGGTCGGCGGTCACCACGATGTTCACCGGAGTGTCGAGGATGGCCTCGATCTTCATCTCCTTGAACTGCTTGGCCCGCGCCTTCGGCAGGGAGCGCGCGTAGGCGTCGCGCTGGCGCATCGCCAGCTCGTGCATCCGGCCGCGGGTCTCCTCGGAGCGGATGACCACGAAGTCCCAGGGCTGCGAGTGGCCGACGCTGGGCGCGGTGTGCGCCGCCTCCAGCACGCGCAGCAGCACCTCGTGCGGGACGGGGTCGGGGCGGAAGCCGTTGCGGATGTCGCGCCGCTCGCGCATCACGCGGTGCACGGCCTCGCGGTCGCTGTCGTCGAAGGGGGCGGCGGGGGCGGTCGCGGGCTTGGGGGGTGCTGCTTCCGCCGCTGCTGCCGGCTCGGGGGCTTCGGGGGCTTCGTCGAGCGGCTCGTCGGCCGGCGGGGCGGGCGGCTCCTCCAGTACGACCGTGACCGCCGTGGACGAGTGGACGTACGCCCCGTCGGGGATGGCGAGTGCGGGGACGGCGGCCGCCGGCTGCGGTGCCTGCTCGGCTTCGGGTGCCTCGGGCGCCTCCGGTGCGGACGGCCAGGGCTCCGGCTGCGCGGGGATGCGGCCGAGTTGCGGGACGGGGAGTTCGGCCGCGGGGCCGGAGGTGTCGAGGTACTCCGGGCCGATCGTCGCCGGGCCGGGCTCGGGCCGCGGGTCCGCGGCGGCGGGGGGCCGCGGCGATCCGTCCGCCGGTCGGACCGGCGCGTCCGGCTGCACGGCGGCGGGAGCGGGCGCGGGGGCGGGGGCGGCTTCTGCCGCTGCGGGGGCCTGAGTCGGGGCCGTCACGGGCGGTACGGGCGCCTCGGGGGCGAGTACCTCGGGGGCGAGCGCTTCGGGGGCGGGTGCCTCGACCGGCTGCGCGGCGGCCGGCGGCTGCGGCCGCACCGGCGCCGGGGTCTGGACCGGCTGGACCGGCACGACCGCCGGCGCCACGGGGGCCGGCTCCGTACGGGAGGGCTGCGACGCCCGGTCCTCCACCGACGGTACGGGGACGGGCACGTCGGCGGGTCCGGCAGGGGCCGCCGTCGCGGCGGGCGCCGCGGGACGGAGCGGCTGGACGGGCGCCTGCTGCGGCGCCGCGGCCGCCGGGCCGCGGTCCGCCAGCGAGCGGACCATGCCGATCCCCTGGCCCGGCACCGGGCCCATGTGCGGCGGGCGGCGCACCGCGCCGGGTGCCGCCTCGCTCCACGCGCCCTGGGCGCCCGGCAGGAAGAGGAGGTCGTCCTCCTCGACCAGCGTCTCGACGCCCTCCGCGCCCGCGGGGAAGCCGAAGTCCCCCGGCGGCGCGGGCTGCGCGTCCGCCGCGAGCGGTGTCTCGGGGCCGTGTCCGCTCCCCGGACGTCCCTCCGGGAGCGTGCCGGTGTCAGTCATGCGTACGTACCCCTCGCCCATCGCTCGTGCTCCTTCCAACCGCCGTCCGGTTCACCCCGGGGCGAACCGTCCGCCCGAACCAAGAACGAGCGCGCCCGCCACGCGGCACGACCCACTCGAGGTGTTCGGATTGCCCGACAGGCCGGACGGCCGCTGCTTCCGCCGCCGTCGACCCGCTCTTGTGGGAACGCCGCACCGCTGCGGCTTTCCGTCCCCGCGGCGCCCTTTGACCACTTCGGCCACCGCGCGGCACAACGATCGGTCAGCCTACCCGTCCGCCGGATGCCGCGGCGCGGCAGGTGTCCGAGTTGTCAGTGAGTGCGGCTTCCGGACAAGAGAAATACGACAGTCCGCTCGCTTTCGGCCCAGGTGGCCGTGTCGAGTTCGACCGACTGGAGAAGCGCGCACTCCACGGCGTATCCCGCCTCCGCCAGTTCGCGCCCGACGGCCTCCGCCTCGTCGCGGGTGCCGGCGTGCGCCACGATCCGCTCCGGGCGCCGCGCGGCGCAGGCGGCGACGACGGGCACGCCGCCGGCTGCGATCCGTACGACGTCGGGCTCGGGGAGGTCCTCCAGCACGTGGGGCGCGGCGCCGTGCACGGCCTGCAGGTGCACGCCGTGGCGGCGGGCGGCGGCGATCGTACGGGCGCAGGCGTCGGCGTCCGCGTCCACGGCGATGACCGCGGCGCCGAAGCGGGCCGCCTCGACGGCGGCGGCGCCGCTGCCCGAGCCGATGTCCCAGACGAGGTCGCCGATGCGCGGTCCCAGCCGGGCGAGTTGGGCGGCGCGCAGTTCGGCGGACTCACGCGGGCCCGGGTCGGCCCCGTACTCCACGCCGGGGCGGGCCCAGCCGCGCGCCGCCGGCGGGTAGCCGGGGTCGCGGCCGGCGAGCCAGCCGGTGGCGGGCGCGGCGGGGGCGGCGTGGCCGGGGCCGCCCAGGACGATGACGACGTTGGGGTCGCGCCAGGTCAGCTCGCCGACCTTGTCGGAGGTGACGACGCTCACCTGTTCGGAGGCGGTGCCCAGCTCCTCGCAGATGACGAAGGTGCGGTGCACGCCCCGCAGCAGCAGGGCGAGTTCAGCCGGGCCGGCGCCGGGCGAGGTGAGGACGGCGACCTTGGTGTGGGCGCGGCAGACGTTCACCGCGCGGCGCAGGGTGCGGCGGTGCGCGACGACGACCCGCGCGTCGTCCCAGGGCATGCCGGTACGGGCGAAGGCTGCGGCGACGGAGGAGACCGCGGGCAGTACCTCGACCTCCAAACCGTGTTCGGGGTCGCGCAGTTGGCGTACGACGCCGAAGAAGCCGGGGTCGCCGTCGGCCAGGACGACCGCGGAGCCGCGGTGGCGGGCGATCCGGCGGGCGGCCAGCTCCACGCTGCCCAGGCGCACCCGCTCGGCGCCGGGCGGGACGCCGGGCAGCTGGAGGTGGTGGGCGGCGCCGGCCACGAGGGTGGCGGCGGTGAGGGCGGCGCGGCCGGCTTCGGTCAGCGGTGAGCCGTCCCAGCCGATCACCGTGACCCGGTCGGCCATCGTCTGCGTCTCCTGCGGACAGAGCGTGAACACATGGGGTGAGGGAGGTGCGGGCCACACAGTACTTCAGGCCGGGTCGGCCCGGTACGTGCTCGCAGCGGTCAGTGCCACTCGTCCGCCGGGATGCCCTCCAGGTCCTCCGGCAGGAGGCTCCAGACCAGCAGGTCGGTGCGGATGTCCGTCCAGCCGCCGTCCTCGGTGCGGGTGCGCGCTATCCAGGCGTTGCGCAGGACGCCCTCGCTGATGAAGCCGGTCTTCTGGGCGACCTGCTGGGAGGCGGCGTTGTCGGCGGCGGTGCGCAGCTCCAGGCGTTCGAACTTCTGGCTGTCGAAGAGCCAGCGTGCCACGGCGAGCACGGCCTCGGAGGCGTAGCCCTCGCCGCGCGCCCAGGGGGCGGTGACGTAGGAGATCTCGGTGGAGAGCACCTGCCAGTCGGTGTTGCGCAGGTGGACGGTGCCGACCAGGCGCTGGGTGAGGAACTCGGTGACGGCGAAGACGATGCCGTGCCCGGCGGTGCGCTCGGCCGGGGCGGCGCGCAGCACCCAGTAGCGGGCGTCGGCGCGGGTGTAGGGGTGGGGAGCCGCGGTCCAGGTGACGACGAGTTCGTCGTTCATCATCTCCTGGAGCGCGTCCGCGTCCTCTTCGTCGAACGGTCGCAGCACGAGGCGTTCCGTGCTGAGGGAGATGTCCGGGAAGGTCGATGACATGCGCTGCTCCGAGGGCTTCCGAGGGCTTCTGAGGGCACGAGCCGTGGGGCTGGATGGCCGAGTAACCAGCTGACCTGCACAGCATGCAGCATGACCGCTGCGCTCTGCCACGTACGTCCATGATCGTACGGGCGGGCGCGGGCCTCGTACGCCCTCGAAGGCGCGTACGAGGCCCGGGGGTTGGGACGGGTCGTGCTCTTGTCGTCGTCAGCCGCCGTCAGTCGCCGTCAGCCGGCGGCGCCGAACGCCGGGATGACCGAGCCCGCGTACTCCTTCTCGATGAAGGCGCGCACCTCGGCGGAGTTGAGGAGCTTCGCCAGCTTCACCACTCGCGGGTCCTTCTCGCCGCCCGCCTTCACCACCAGGAGGTTGGCGTACGGGTTGCCCTCGGCCTTCTCCAGCGCCAGGGCGTCGCGCGCCGGCTTCAGGTCCGCCTCCAGGGCGTAGTTGCCGTTGATCACGGCGGCGTCGACCTCGCCGAGGGCGCGCGGCAGCGTGGCGGCCTCCAGCTCCTTGAACTTCAGGCCCTTGCCGTCCGCGACGTCGGCCAGGGTGGCGGCGGAGGGTGCCACGCCGTCCTTGAGGGTGATCAGGCCGTTGTCGGCGAGGAGTTGCAGGGCGCGGCCGGCGTTGGTGGTGTCGTTGGGCAGGGCGACGGTGCTGCCGGCGCCGAGCTTCTTCAGGTCGTCGAGGCTCTTGGAGTAGAGGCCCAGCGGCTCCACGTGCACGGCGGTGACCGGGACGAGGTGGGTGCCCTGCTTGGTGTTGAAGTCGTCCAGGTAGGGCTTGTGCTGGAAGAAGTTCGCGTCGACCTGGCCGTCCTCGGTGGCCGTGTTCGGCAGGACGTAGTCGGTGAACTCCTTGACCTCCAGCTTCAGTCCGGCCTTCGCGGCGAGGTTGTCCCTGACGTAGCCGAGGATGTCCGCGTGCGGGACGGGGCTGGCGGCGACCGTCAGCGGGGCGGAGGCGTCGGCCGCCGCGCCGGTCTTGGGGTCGGCCTTCGAGTCGCCACCGCAGGCGGTGAGCGAGAGGGCGAGCGCGGTGGTGGCGGCCAGGGTGGTGGTGATCTTCACGGTGCGACGCACGACAAGTGCCTCTTTCTTCATGGTGGTTCGGCCCGACGAAAAGTTCGGGCGCTCGGGGGCTCTCCCGCGAGGTGTCCGCGGCGAGAGGGTCAGGGGGCCGCCTTGCGCAGGCGGGGCAGCCGCGGTCGCGGCCGTCGTACGGGCGCGGGGGCGCCGGTGCGGGCGAGGCGGCGTACGGCCAGGTCGCCCAGGAGCTGGATGGCGGCGACCAGGGCGATCAGCGCGGCGACGGTCGCCGTCATCAGTCCGGTCTCGAAGCGCTGGTAGCCGTAGGTGTAGGCGAGGTTGCCCAGTCCGCCGCCGCCGACCACGCCGGCCATGGCGGAGTAGCCGATCAGCGCGATGACGGTGGTGGTGGCGCCGGCGGTGAGCGAGGGCAGCGACTGCGGGAGCAGGACCTTGCGCACCACCGTCCAGGTGGAGCCGCCCATGGACTGGACGGCCTCGACCAGGCCGCGGTCGACCTCGCGTACGGAGGTCTCGACCAGGCGGGCGTAGAAGGGGATGGCGCCGACGGAGAGCGGGACGATCATCGCCTGGGTGCCGATGAAGGTGGCGGTGCCGGTGGTGAGGCCCATCACGGCCTTGGTGAGGGGGATGAGGGTGAAGAGCAGGATGATGAACGGCAGCGAGCGGCCGAGGTTCACCACCGCGCCGAGGATCCGGTTGACCGCGGCGTTGGCCAGTGCGCCGCCCCGGTCGGTGAGGACCAGCAGCACGCCCAGCGGTACGCCGCCGAGCACGGCCAGGAGCGTGGACCAGGCCACCATCAGCAGGGTCTCGCCGGTGGCCGTCTCCAGCAGGGGGCGCATCGTCTCCCAGGTCATCGCACGGTCTCCTTCTGCTCCGCGGCGGCCTGCGCCACGTGTTCCGGGGCGGCCTGCACCACGTGTTCCACCTGCAGTCCGCGCTCGCGCAGGAAGCCGACGGGGACGACGTTCTCCTCGTACGCGCCGGGGAGCTGGATGCGCATCCGGCCGATCTGCCGGCCGCCAACGGTGTCCATGGCGGCGCCCAGGATGGAGACGTCCACGTTGTACGTGCGGGCCAGTTGGGAGATCACCGGCTGGGCGGCGGTGTCCCCGTGGAAGGTGACGTCGACCACGGTGTCGTGCGGGGTGGAGGCCGCCCCGCCGACGGGGAAGAGTTCGCGGGCGAGCTGCGAGCCGGGGGTGGCGAGCAGTTCGGCCACCGTGCCGGACTCCGCCACGCGGCCGCCCCGCATCAGTGCGGCGGAGTCGCAGACCGTCTTGACGACGTCCATCTCGTGCGTGATGAGCAGCACGGTGAGGCCGAGGCGGCGGTTGAGGTCGCGCAGCAGGGTCAGGATCGAGCGGGTGGTCTGCGGGTCCAGGGCGGAGGTGGCCTCGTCGGAGAGCAGCACCTTCGGCTCGCCGGCCAGGGCGCGGGCGATGCCCACGCGCTGCTTCTGGCCGCCGGAGAGCTGGGCGGGGTAGGCGCCGGCCTTGTCAAAGAGGCCGACCAGGTCGAGGAGTTCGCGGGCCCGGCGGGCGCGGGCGGCGCGGGTGAGGCCGAGGATCTCCAGCGGGAGTTCGACGTTGTCCTGCACGGTGCGCGAGGACAGGAGGTTGAAGTGCTGGAAGACCATGCCGATGCGGGAGCGGGCCCGGCGCAGCTCCCGGCCGGCGCGCACCCCGCGCCCGCCGAGGGCGGTGAGGTCGAGGCCGTCGACGGTGACGGTGCCGGAGGTGGGGCGCTCCAGGAGGTTCACGCAGCGGATGAGGGAGGACTTGCCGGCGCCGCTGCGGCCGACCACGCCGTACACCTCCCCTTCGCGTACGTGGAGGTCGACGCCGTCCAGGGCGGTGACCTCGCGGCCGTGGGAGCGGTAGACCTTTCTCAGGTCCGTGGTGGTGATCACAGGGGTTCCGTCACTGTCGGGTGCGTGCCGGGGCGCGGTGGGGCGCCGGGGGCACGGAAGTCTGGGGTGGGCGTACGGGCGGGCGCGGCCTTCTTGGCAGCGGCGCGCGGCTCGGCTCCGGGGGCACGGCGCCTCTTCGGGAGAAGGCCGTGGGCTCGCTTCGGGGGCGCGAGGCTGGGGCGGGGACCCTCAGTTCGTACGCATTCGACACATGCGGCAAGCACCGGGCGTCAGGTACGCCTCGGTCGCGGGGACGCGGTTGCTCGTCGTGGTCATGGGCGGTATTCAAACATGCGAGCCCTTGCATGGGCACGGGTGTCCGAATAGCGGACATCTGTCGTCCGAGGTACGGCCCGGCTCCGTACCGGCCGGGGAAGGCGCCCTCGCGCGCGGAGCCGGTCCGGGGCCTCGCTAGGCTCAGGGGCATGTTCGACCCCCTGACCATCGCGGTGGCCGTCGCCGTGCTCGGGCTCGGCGCCTGGTGCGCGTACGCCGCGTTCAAGGACCAGCCGACCAAGGACTGGCATCTTCTGGGCATGGCGGCGGTGAGCCTCGCCGCGCTGGCCCAGCTGGTCGTCGGCATCGTGGCGCTCACGCGCGGCGAGGACCCGCACGACGGCACGGCCGTCTTCGTCAGCTATCTCGTCGGCGCCGCGCTGACCGTCCCCGCGGCGGCCTTCCTCTCGCTCTCCGAGCGCAGCCGCTGGGGTTCGGCGACGGCCGCGGCGGGCGGCTTCGTGCTCGCCGTGCTGCAGGTGCGCCTCTACGACATCTGGAACGGTACGAGTGGCTGACAGCAAGCGCGACGTCCGGCTCACCTCCGGCCCCGGCCGGCTGATCGTCACCCTCTACGGCGTGGTCACCGTCGGCGCGGTCTCCCGCTCCGCGGTGCAGTTGTCGACGAACTACGCCCAGGCGCCGCTCGCCTACACCCTCTCGGCCGTGGCCGGCCTGGTGTACGCGGTGATCCTCGTCGCGCTCGTGCGCGGCAGCGAGGGCGCGCGGCGGCTGGCGCTGGTGTGCTGCGCGGCGGAACTGCTGGGGGTGCTGGCGGTGGGCACCTGGACGCTGCTGGAGCCGGACCGCTTCCCCGACCAGACGGTCTGGTCGGACTACGGCATGGGCTATCTCTTCATCCCGCTGCTGCTGCCCGTCACAGGGCTGCTGTGGCTGCGGCGGTCGGCGCCGGGGCGCTCTCCGCGCGGGGCTTCTCCAGCGTGACGAGGCTCAGGCGGGGGCTGAGGCGCTCGGTGGCGACGGCCTCGTAGCCCAGTCCGCGGTAGAGGCGCAGGTTGGTCTCGCTGCGGTGGCCGGTGACGAGCTGGAAGCGCTCGGCCGCCCCGTCCTCGTACAGCCGCTGCTCGATGCCGGCGATCAGGCGGGCGCCCAGGCCGTGGCCCTGGAGGCGGGGGTGGACGATCAGCTTGGCGATGCGGCCGGTGCGGCTGTCGTCCACACGGCCGCGGACGGCGCCGACGACCTCGGGGCCCAGGCGGGCCACCAGGGCGCTGCCGCGGGCGAGTTCGGCGCGCAGGTCCGCGAGGGACTGGGTGAGCGGTTCGATGCCGTAGTCGTCGTAGAGCGCGGCCTCCGACTGGTAGCACAGGTACTGGAGTTTGAGGATCTGCTCGACGTCGGCGGCGTCCGCCGCGGTGATCGTCACGCTCATGCCCATGGCGCTTCCGCCCCTCTCGCCCCGCTGCCGTCCCTGCGTGACGGTGTGCCGTCACATGCGGGTTACCGCGTCTTTCCCCACGGTTCGCCCGGCCCAACCTCCGTCGCCTGCATTGTGCGCGGGTGGGGGCGGGGTCGGATAGGGGGCGGTCCGCTTTGGGCTGTGAGATACGCAACGTCCCTGCGTTTTCCGGGAGTACGGACCCGGTGCTCGTATGTCAGTGCTCGTACTCAGTGCTCGTCCGGATGGGCGGCGGCCAGGCGGCGGCGCAGGAGTGCGGTGCAGCGGGAGCGGATCGCGCCCAGGCTGCCCTGGGGGATGCCGAGGCGGGCGGCGATCTCCCGGTAGCTGAGGTCGGCGGGGTCCAGGAGCGCCTCGACGAGGGCCGGGTAGGGGGCGTGCAGGCCGCGGGCGGCGCGGCGCAGGGCGGCGAGCTGCTCGGCGGCGAGGACGGTGGCCGCGACGTCGCTCTGGCGCGGGGCCGTGGCAGGGTGGCGGTCGCGGTAGGCGACCTCGGTGCGCTGCCTGCGTCGGGCGCCGCGCACCTCGGCCCGTGCGGTGGCGCGCAGCCAGTCGGCAGTGGCGGCGCCCTCCCCCGCGCGCCGGCGCTCCAGCACCCGTACCCACAGCGCCTGTTCGAGGTCCTCCGCGTCCAGGCCCGTGCCTGCCGCCTCGGCGGCCGCCTCGGCGGCGAGCAGGGGGCGCAGTGCGGTGAGCGTGGCGTCCATGTGCCGCACGACGCGGCCGCGGGGTGGTGCGGTTGCCGGTGCCGCGGCGCGTCACCCGGGCGGGTGAGCGTTGCCCGGGCGGGCGCCGCGACGGCCGGTCGGGTGCGGTCAGGCCCGGTCGGCGCGGAAGTCCGCCGCGGCGAGGAGGGCCTGGTCGGGGTTGTCGGAGAAGATGCCGTCGATGCCGGTCTCCAGGAAGCGCTTCAGGGCGCCGAAGGTGTCGCCGTAGGCGGCCGGGTCGGTGCCGACCCGGTAGTCCAGCGGGAGGAAGTTGTTCTCGCTGCGGTGCGTCCACGGGTGCAGGACCAGGCCGCGGGCGTGCGCGTCGCGTACCAGCGTGGTCTCGTCCAGGAGCTTGCCGGTGGCGTCGCGCGGGAGGATCAGGTCCATCGTGGGGCCCAGGCCCTTGGCGTAGCCCGCGATCCAGTCCAGGCCCTCGGGCTTGACCAGGTCCGCGACCGTGCGCGGGTCGCCGGCCTCGACGAAGTCCCAGGGGCGGGTGGTCGGGCCGGAGAGCAGGACCACGCCGGGGGCGGAGACCAGGCGGGCGAGGCGCTGGATCGAGCCGGGCTCGAAGGACTGCAGGAAGTTCGGGGCCTGGCTGCCGGCGCGGTCGTACGTGCGCAGCAGGGCGGCGAGGCGCTCCTCCAGGCCCAGGTCGAGGTGGCGGAAGTAGGTGGGGTGCTTGGTCTCGATGTGCAGCCAGACCGGGCGGCCGCTCTCCTCCTCCAGGCGCTGCGCCCAGCGCAGCACCTCCTCGAAGGTCGGCACCTGCCAGCGGCCGTTGTAGACGGTGTTGCGCGGGCGCAGCTGCGGGATGCGCTCCTTGGCGCGCAGCGTCCGCAGCTCGGCGAGGGTGAAGTCCTCGGTGAACCAGCCGGTCACGGCGGTGCCGTCGACGGTCTTGGTGGTGCGCCGGCCGGCGAACTCCGGGTGGTCGGCGACGTCGGTGGTGCCGCCTATCTCGTTCTCGTGCCGGCAGACCAGGTGGCCGTCCCTGGTCGGCACCAGGTCCTGCTCGATGACGTGGGCGCCCAGGTCGTGGGCCAGCTGGTACGAGCCGAGGGTGTGCTCGGGGCGGTAGCCGCTGGCGCCGCGGTGCGCGATGACCGTCGGCACCGGGAGCCTGGGGGCGCGCCGGGCCGACGTACCGCGCGCGGCGGCCGTACCCGCGCTGAGGCCCAGGGCGGCCCCCGCCGTGCCGAGGGCGGCCGCCCCGAGCACGGACCTCCTGCCGATCGAACCCCGTCCGCTGCTGCTGTCCCGATTCATCACGATCTCCTCACGCTCTGACCGATCTGGTCAAACCCCCGCGATGCTAGGGGGATTGCGGTGGACTGCGGGAGTCCTGCGACGGAAGGCGAGGGAAATACGAGTCAACGGCCGATATCCAGCAGGTGAACCCGATGTGCGCGGCGTCGGCGCGCGCGAGTATGGTCCCAGCCTGCGCGTTCCGCGGTGCGGTGCCGTCATCGGCCGTCACGGGCCGGCGCCTGCTGACGGGTGCCGGCGGGTGCCGATCCCGGCCGGCGGAGTGCGTGAACCACACACGAACTCGGAGGGCACGTTGCTTCGCATCCTGGTCAAGGCGTTTCTCGGGCTGCTCATGCGCGTCCTGTTCCGCCCACGGGTCGAGGGCATCGGGCACATCCCGGCCGACGGCGCGGTGATCGTCGCCGGCAACCACCTCACCTTCATCGACTCGATGTTCCTGTCGCTGGTGGTCAAGCGGCAGGTGTACTTCATCGGCAAGGACGAGTACGTCACCGGCAAGGGCGTCAAGGGCCGGCTGATGGCCTGGTTCTTCTCCAACGTCGGCGGCATGATCCCCGTCGACCGCGACGGCGGGCGCGGGGGCGTGGCGGCGCTGATGACCGGCAAGCGGGTGCTGGAGGAGGGCCGCGTCTTCGGGATCTACCCGGAGGGCACGCGCTCCCCCGACGGGCGGCTCTACCGGGGCCGTACCGGAGTGGCCCGGCTGGCGATGATGACGGGCGCGCCCGTGGTGCCGTTCGCCATGGTCGGCACCGACCGCATCCAGCCGAGCGGCGCGGGTATGCCGCACATCGCCCGCTTCACGGTGCGCTTCGGCGCCCCGCTGGACTTCTCGCGCTACGAGGGCATGGACCGCGACCGCTACGTGCTGCGCTCGGTGGCGGACGAGGTGATGGCGGAGATCATGCGGCTGTCGGGGCAGGAGTACGTGGACGTCTACGCGACGAAGGTGAAGGCGGCCTAGAGCCCCCTCCTCCCTAGCCCCCTCCCCCTAGTCCCCTTCCGTTCCGGCCCCCTCCCAGGCTGTGCGGCACAGCAGAGTGGCCGCCGCCTCCGTGTAGAGCGCTGCCGCGAGCCAGGCTTCGGCGAAGTGGTCCGTATCGGCCGGGAGCAGACGCCCGAAGTGGTCGCGCCCCCGGTCGGCGGCGGCGCGGCGGAGGCGGTCGAGGAGCTCCGCGGCGGTGGTGAGGCCGGCGCGGCGCAGTGGGCGCGTGTCGTCGGTGGCGGGGAGGGCGAGGGCGCGCCGGCCGGCGGCTACGGCCTGCTCGGTGCGGCGGCGCAGGAGGTGCAGGGGCGCGGGCGCCGACGGAGGTGCCGCGGGCAAGGCGGGCGGCGGTGTCCCGGCGGGCAGGTCGCTCCGCTGGAGCCGGTCGAGGCCCAGATCGTGGATGCCTGCGGGGAGTTGGACGGCGAGCGGCTGGACCCGGGGGTGGTCGGCGCGGACCAGCCGGCCGATGAGGCGCACGGTGCGGCCCGGGGCGGCGGCGAGGGTCCGCAGGTTGTCGCGGTACGCCAGGTCGGGGTGCTCGTGGGCGGCGGCCAGGCGCAGGGGCAGTCCGGAGCAGTCGGCGAGGAGGCAGTCGCCGCCTGTCTCGCGGACAGTGCCCAGGAGGGTCGCTTCGAGGAAGAGCAGGCCCGGGTCGTCCGGGTCGGTCAGCGCCCGGGCGACCTGGTGGGCTGGGGATGGCGCCCAGAGCCGGTCCAGGGGCGGCTCGGACCAGGGGGCGCCTGCCGCCCGTACCGCCTGGACACCCTTGCCCGCGCCCAGCCGGCCGTCGGCGGAGACGGTCGCGCCGGATACCGCCAGGCCGGTGCGGGCCAGCTCGCGGTGGGTCAGCGCCGTGTCGCCCAGCCGTACGGGCCGGGCGGCGGCGTCGATCGCGCGGGGCGGGCCGCCGGGGGCGAGGTCGGGCACGGAGTAGATCCGGCCCTCGGCGTCGGCGGTCCAGGTGACGGCGCCGGCCTGGCCGGTGGTGGTGAGCACGGGCTCGGTGCACAGTCCGTAGAGGCGCAGCGAGCCGCCGGGCGTGTAGGCGCGGCGGGCGGTGCCCCGGGCGGCGGCGCGCTGGACGGCGTGGGTGTGGTCGCGGCGCAGGTGGTGGGTGGTGGCGAGGAGGTCGCGGAGGGCCTGCGCCAGCTCGGCCAGCCGGTGGTCGGGGGCGGCGGCCCGGGCGGCGCGCAGGTGGTTCACGGTGTGGACGGCCGCGGCGGCGGGGCGGGGCAGCGCGGCGAGGCGCGCGGTGTGGGCGGCGCGCAGCAGCTCGGCCTGCAGCACGGCGCCGGCGCCGTCGATACCGGCTTCCAGCACGGCGGCGCCCGCGGCCCACAGGGCGTCGGCGGGCACGCGGTCGGGGTGCGCGGCGGGGGCGCCGGCGCCGTCCCGCCCGGGGTCGGACGCCGGCGCCGGACCCGGCTCCCCGCCGGGCTCCCCCGGTCCGGGCGGTGGGTCGTCCTTCGGCAGGTCCGGCTGTCCGAGCGCCGTGCCCGCCTCCTGCGGGAGGCCCGCGGGGTCCGCCTGCGCCACGGGTGCCGCGCAGGCCGCCGCCGCACGGTGCACGCATGCCGGCGCGAGCAGGCAGCTGCACCGGATGTCCGCCGCGCGGCGGACCACGCCGTCCGGCGCCCGCAGCTCCAGCGCGGTCTCGTCGTCCAGCGCGACGCGGACCGTGCCGCCCTCGATCGTCAGCGGCCGGGCCGCCAGCTTCGCGGCGGCCGCGTCCAGGCGCTTGCGCAGCCGGGGCGGCAGGGCCTCGACGAGGTCGGCGGTGGCCTGGGGTACGACGGCGGGCAGTCCTGTCGGAGTCATCGGACCTTCTCCCCCACCCAGCGGGCCAGTTCGAGGGGGCTGAGGGCGGCGACGGGCATGCCGGCGGCGACCAGCCGGCCCGCCGTCGCCGTGGAGTAGCGGGGTCGGCCCGCGTCGTCGAGGCTGGCGCAGCCGAGCAACTGGCAGCCGGCGCCCACCAGTTCACGCACCTCCGCGAGCAGGCCGCCCAGCGGGTAGCCCTCCTCGAAGTCGCTGACCACCACGACGAGCGTGCGGGAGGGGGCGGTGACGAGGGTGCGGGCGTGGCGCAGTCCGGCGGCGATATGGGTGCCGCCCCCGATCCGTACCTCCAGCAGCAGCCCGAGCGGGTCGTCGACCTGGCCCGTCAGGTCCACGACCTCGGTGGAGAAGGCGAGGAAGTGCGTGGTGAGGGCGGGCACTCCGGCCAGGATGGAGGCGGTGAGCGCGGACCAGATGGTGGAGGTCTCCATCGACCCCGACACGTCGGTCACGATGATCAGCCGCCAGTCCGCCGACCGGCGGGTGCGGCTGCGGAACACCGGATGCTGCGGGATCACCCGGACGCTGCCGTCCGCGGTGCGGCGGGCGGTGGCCAGATTGGCCCGCACGGTCCGCGCCAGGTCGAGGCCGCCGCCGGGGCGGCGGGTCGGGCGGGGCACGGTGAGGCCGCTGAGGGCGGGGCGGACCCGGGTGGCGAGCTGCCGGGTGAGCTCGTCCACCAGTCGCCGTACGAGCGGGCGCAGTGCGGCGAGCCGGGCCTCGGGCAGGCCGCCGGCGTGCTGCAGAACGGTCCGGAGCAACTCCACGGAGGGGCGGACGCTTTCCGGGTCGAGGGCCAGGACGGCGTCCTGGCGTCCGCTCGCCGCGGCGGCGGCGAGCACCTCCTCGCGGATGCCGGGGCCGAAGAGGGCGGTGAGCTCCTGCGCCCATTCACGGACGCCCGGGTAGGCGGGCTCGCGGCCGCCCCGGCCGCCCGGACCGCTGCGGTCGAGATCGCCGCGGGAGCCTTCGCCGCGACCGGTGCCGTAGAGCTCGTCCAGGGCGGTGGCGACGGCGACGGTCCGCGGCGGCAGGTCCCGCGAGCGGCGTCCGAGCAGGAGCCGCCAGCGCTCGGCGCCGGAGATGACCTGGAGCTCTCCGGCGGCCGGTGCGCTGCCCTCCGGTACTTCTCCTGCACCCGGCGGCCGGTCCTGGGCTCCTGCGCCCGCCGGGCTGTCCGGTGTTGGCGTGTCGGGTCTGTCGGGCAGCAGTCCCAGTGCGGCGAGCGTCTGGCGCACCTCGAGATCGACGGACGTCCACACGGCCAGGGTCTCCGGGCCGGCCCCGGTGTCGGGCAGTTCCGGCACCGCCTCTCCCAGGCGTTCCTCCACCGCGTCCAGCAGCCGGTCCCGGGCGGCCGGGCTCAACGTGTCGAAGCCGCCGCGCAGTGCCGGCAGCCGGTCGAGGAAGGCCCGGTCGGAGAGTCCGCCGACCCGGTCGAGCAAGGGGTGCAGCGCGGTGGGCGAGGTCTCCAGCAGTGGCCCGGCAGCGGTCAGCAGCCCGGTGAGCCGGGCGGCGAGCTCCTCCCGGCCGCCGGGCGCGGTGGCCGCGTCGACCCAGGAGGCCACCCGCTCGCCGAACTCCCGGGCCGCGTCGAGCCCGAGGAGTACGCGCACCGCGCCGGCCGCGCCCCGCATCAGCGGCGAACCGCCGGCGGCCAGCCGGGCCAGCGCGTCGACGAGCCGGAGGCTGCCGAAGACGTCCGCGCGGTGGGCCAGTTCCAGCAGGGCGCGGGCGTCCTCGGGAGCCTCGGAGCCGGCCAGCCCGTCGAGCTGCCGGACCGCCGCGAGGGTAAGGGCGTCGGCGCAGGCGTCCAGCGCCGGCCGCCACCCGGGCTCCGGGTCGCGCGCCGCCAGCCCTGCGAGGTGCCCGGAGCGAAGCCGGTCGGTCAGGCCGAGTCCCGCCAGCAGCTCGGGGAGGGTCGCGCAGGCCCGCAGGACGGCGTCCGCCTCGTGCAGCGCCTGCACGGCAAGCGACGGCAGTCCGCACGCGGCCGCCTGCCCGAGCAGGTCGAGGGCTTGGGCGGCGGTGGGCCCGCCGTCCTCCTTCGCCGCCCGCCGCCGCTCCCGCAGGACGCCTTCCGCGGCCTGCGCCGAGGTCACGCCGCGGCTGCCGGCGACCGTGAGCACGGCGGCCGTCGCCGGGGTCCAGCGCACGGTCCACCGCGTGGACAGCGCGTCGGCGCCGCCGACCCCGGTGACCTGCTGCTCCTCCCCGTACGGGATGCCGCACAGCGCCAGCCGGCGCAGCAGCACGTCACGCTTGCGGTCGAGGTCCGTGCGCAGGGGGTCGAGCCGCAGCTGCCGCTCCGTGCCGGGGCTGTCGGGTCCCGGCAGCCGGAGCGCCGCCAGCTCCGCCTCGACCGCGGGCGCGAGGCCGCTGCGCGGTGCGGCGGGGGCGGGGCTGCCGTGGCGGCTGCCGACCAGCACCCGCTCCAGGGCGCGGGCGACGGCACGCCCCCGGCCGAGGGGCTCGCCCTGTGCGAGCACGCTCTGCACGGCCTCGGCCAACTCGCCGCGCCCCGCTGCCGGGAGCCCGCGCAACCGGGCGAGGTCCCCGGCGAGGCGGACGATCTCACGGGCGTCGGCGGGACCGGAGGGCTGGTCCTGCGCCCGCAGCTCGGCGCAGATCCGCACCGCGGTGCGCAGGAGTGCCTCGTCGAGGTCGGCGGTCCGGCCGCCGGCCCGGAAGACGAGGTGCTGCCACTCGGGGTCGCGGATCCCGGCGGGATAGCCGGAGCGCTCGTCCAGCAGGGCGTAGGTGTACGGGATGAGGGACACGGTCCACGCGCCCTTCGAGGGTGCTCCGGCAGGGGAGCCCTCCTCGTCCGGGTGCGGTGCCCCGGTCGGCGCCGGCGCGGCGTCCGGGGGCGGCGCATCGCCTGGCGCCGGCGCTCCCGGTCCGGCCAGTGCCGGCACGTGGAACGCGCCCACGACCGCCGCCGCCCGCCGCCCCGCGTGCGCGGCCTCCCGCAGCCGCCCGCGCATCCACGCCTCGCGGGCCAGGTCCGCCGGATCGATCCCGGCCCCCTCCTGGGCGTCGCGCCGCAACGCCCAGCCGGTGAGCAGCGCGGCGCGCCGCAGCGCCTCCGGCGTGGAACCGGGCGCCGCCGCCTCCACCAGCCGATCCCACAGGTCCTCGCCCCCGCGCCCCGTCATCGCGGCCCGCAGGGCGTCCTGCAGCCCCGGCTCCCCGCGCGCTCCCACGGGGGACGTACGCGCCTCCCAGGCCCGGTCCGCCAGCGGCAGATCGCAGGCCACCACGGGCACCCCGTGCCGCGCCGCCCACCGCACCGCCGCCAGCTCCGGTGAGAAGTCGGCGAACGGGTAGAACGCGGGGCTGCGCTCCCCGTCCCGTACGGCTGCCAGCGCCACCGGTGCGGTGGTCTCCTCGTGCGCCAGCCAGGGCAGCCACTCCTGCAACTCCGCGGGCAGCTCGACGAGCAGCACCTCGGGGCGGGCGGTGTCCAGCAGCGCCGGCATCGCGGCGGCCAGTGAGGGCGCGTGGTGGCGCACCCCGATCAGGTAGGGCCCGGCGGGGTCGGTCAGGCGGGCCAGGGCCTCGTCGACGGCGGTGCGGTCCACGGCCTCTCAGCCCTCCAGCGCGGGCCGCAGGTCCCACAGCGTGCGCCAGGTCCGCGAACCCTCCTCGGCCCGGCGCCGTACGGCCCCGTCCCAGTAGCCGAGCAGTCGGGCGGCGTCGGCCGGGTCGTCCTTGCGGACCACGCCGGTGAGGTGGCCGGGCAGCAGCCCCAGCACGTCCCGGTCGCCGGGGAAGTACGCCACGGCCAGCCCCAGCGCCGTGGCCACGGACACCGCCTCGGCGGTGCTCATGACCGTCGACGGCCGCTCGACCTCCCAGCCTTCGGCGGAACGGCCCAGCCGCAGATCCCGAAACGCCGTCACCAGCGCCTCGAGCACGGCGTCGTCCACCTGGTAGTCGACGCCCGAGCGCTCGACCGCGGCCTTCGACTGCCGCCGTACGAGGTCGAGTTCGGCATCGAGGTCGCCGATGGGGCCGACCGTCTCGAAGTTGAAGCGCCGTTTGAGGGCGGCGGACATCTCGGAGACGCCCTTGTCGCGGAGGTTGGCGGTGGCGATCACGTTGAACCCGGGGGCGGCATGGGCCTGCGCGGCGTCGGTGCCGGCCAGCTCGGGGACGGCGATGCGGCGCTCGGAGAGCAGGGAGATGAGGGCGTCCTGCACCTCGGGCAGGCAGCGGGTGACCTCCTCCACGCGGGCGATCGACCCGCTGCCCATCGCGCTGAGCACGGGCGAGGGGACCAGCGCCTGCGGGCTGGGGCCCTGGGCCAGCAGCAGCGCGTAGTTCCAGCCGTACTTGAGCTGGTCCTCCGTGGTGCCGGCGGTGCCCTGCACGGTGAGGGCGCTGGTGCCGCTCACCGCGGCGGCGAGCAGCTCGGAGAGCATGGACTTCGCGGTGCCGGGCTCGCCGACGAGGAGCAGCCCGCGCTCCCCGGCCAGGGTGACCACGCACCGCTCCACGAGGGCGCGGTCGCCCACGAACTTCCGCCGTACGGCGAGGCGTCGGCCGTCCGGCAGGACGAGCGGCGCCCCGCCGCCGGTGACGAACGTGACGGCGGCCCGCGGGGTGAGCCGCCAGCCGGGCGGCCGGGGGCCGGGGTCGTAGGCGGCGAGGAACTCCAGCTCCTCGGCGTACAGCTCCTCGGGCGGGATGATCTGGCGCGCGGGGGCGGTGGTCATCAGCGGCGTCCCTTCCGGGTGGCGCGGGTGGTGAGCTCCTCGAAGGCGGGCCGGTCCCCACCGCGTACGCGCTGCCAGGCGGTCTCGAACAGCTCCGCGACCGGCTCCATGGGGACCATGCGCATGTCCTCGTGGAAGGGCAGGTGTCCCCGCTTCCACGTCTCCACGGGCAGCGCGGGGTTCTTCAGCGCCTCCCAGCCTCCGGGCAGGAAGAGGCTGCGCCCGGCCCGTGCCCGTTTGGCCTCGACGACGAGGTCCGTCGCGGTGAGCTCGGCGCGCGCCTTCTTCAGCCGGGCGGGCTTCCAGCCCGTCCACTTGGCGCAGTTGCGGTCGGTGGGGTCGGGCAGCGCGAGCAGTTGGAGGTAGAGGGCTGCGGCGTCCTCGCTCAGCTCGTACTCCTTCGCGGCCTCGGCGACCAGCTGCGGCACCGCGCGGGTGGGGTCGTGCGGGAAGCCCGCAGCGGTCGAGTCGGCCACGGCCCGCTCCAGGGCGCTGGACAGCACCGCACGCAACGCCTGCAGGGCGAGGGTGCCGCGGCCGCCCGTCAGCCCCGCGACCAGTGCGAACGCGGGATCGTCGGCGCCGGTCAGCCCGGCGGGCCGCAGCAGCACCGACTCGCGGTCCTGGTACCAGGGCACGAGTACGAACGCCTCGCCCGCCCGGACCAGCCCGTCCGCCCCCGCGCCGCCGGTCTCGGGCAGCCCGTAGACCTTGCGCAGTTCGGCAGCCGTGAACGTCCCGTTCCCGGTGAACTCCAGGCCCAGGTCCAGCAGCAGTGCGGGGTCGGCGAGCCGGCGGCGCACCGCGTCGAGCGCGCCGGGCAGCGCCGCGCGCAGCGGATGCCCGGCGGGCAGCTCGTACGCCAGCTGCCCGAGTGCCCGCACGGCTGAGACGAACGTGTGCCGCTGGGGCACCGCGCGCGGGTCGGCCGCGGTCAGCCGGCCGTCCTGGTCGGGCCGCTGGGTGGTGGTGCGGCTGAGCCACGGGGTACGGGCGGGGTTGAGCACCGCCTCCACGGCCTCGGCGCTCGCGATGCCGTGGAAGGAGACGTCCAGGTCCTCGGGCAGGCGCACCAGGGCGCCGAACCGGTCGGTCCACTCGCGGACCGCCGAGCGGGTGTCGGGCCCGTCCTCCCAGAGGGCCGCCGGATCCTGGGGCAGCAGCGCGCCGAGGACGGCGAGCCGGGAGGCCCCGTCGAGAGCGGTGAGCCGGTCGTTGCCGTGGGCCAGGGAGGTGCTCTTCAGCCCGGTGAGGGCGACCAGCGTCGTCGCTGCGAACCGCTCCGTGCCGGGGCATCCGGCAAGCAGGAGCATGGCCTGCGCGCGGCCGGCCCCGGGGGCCTGCGCCAGCTCTTCGACGGCCTCGGGGCGCCAGGGCGCCGGGCCGCGCTCGCGGACGAGGCCGGTGAGCGCGCGCAACCGGGCCGCCGGGAAGGCTCCCGCGGGGCGGGCCTCGACGGTCGTGAAGTGGGCGACCGGGCCGAAGGCGCGGGAGGGGTCGAGGTCGACGGCCAGCCAGTCGATCTCGTCCTGCCGCGTGTCGAACCGCAGGCCCGCAAGGATCATGACGGTCCTGCCCCCGCACCGCAGGACCTGGCCGGCGCGCTTCTTGCGGCGGTCCGGCTCGCGCAGGACCACCCGCCGCAGGCTGCCGCCCAGTTCGGTGAGGGGTCCCTCGGCCAGGGCGTCGAGGAGGAGCAGCAGGCCCGCCCGCTCCTCCTCGTCGACCGCCTGCGCGGCCGCGTGGTAGGCGAGGGCGGGCAGGTGGTCGAGGAGCGCGGGCCAGTCGGTGTACCCGACCGGTGCCGTGAGCGGGTCGGAGGTCCAGCCGTCGGTGAGCGCGGCCAGGTCGTGCTCGGTGGGGAGCGGTTTGCCCGTGGCGGGCCGGCCGGCCAGGACGTGCCCGGCCGCGCGGATCTGCCGCAGCACTGTCCAGTCGTGGCTGCTCCAGGTGTTGCCCAGGCTCACGCCGAGCAGGGAGCGGCAGGCGGAGAGGACGGTCATGTCGTCTCCGTGCTCCGGCTCGTAGTCCTCGAACATGTCGGTGGCGGCCGCCGTACGGGACGTCGCCGCGGCCGGCTGCTCCGGGTCGGTGAACCGCTCCGTCCCCCGCCGCACCTGCACCGCCGCGCACACGATCGAGGCGATCCCGGCGCGCAGGGCGGGGTGCGTGACGGCGGGCAGCAACTGCTCGACGACGGCCAGGGTGGCGGCCCGCTCGTCGGGCTTGGCCGCCGGCTCCTGAGAGGAGGGGCGCAGCACACCCGGGGGCAGCAGGTGCGCGCTCGGCGCGAGTCGCGGATGCCCTGCGGGGTCTCCCGGCTGTTCGCGGAAGGCGTCCATGATCTCTGCCGTCCGTGTGAAGAGTTCGGCGGCCTGGCGGTCGGTGAGGTCGCGCAGCGCCTGGGAGCCGGCCTCGTCGCGGGGGCGCAGCGCGTGCCAGTACGCCGCTGGTGGGACGAGGTCCGTCCCCGCGGCGAACGTATCGCCCCGGTGTCCGCCGGCGGCGTGGGCCAGGGAGCCCTCGCCGGATGCCGCTCCGTCGCGGAAGAGGCAGACCAGATGTCCGTTGGAGGCCAGCACGGGGGCGGCGCCGCCGGGCAGCCGCAGGGCGCCGAGGGGGACGAGGCCGTCGTGGGGCGCCATGGTGACGGTGGTGCCGTCGGGGGTGCCCGCGGTGAAGTGGTCGCCGTCCGCGCGCACCCAGTGGCCGAGCTGTGCGCCGTCCGTGCCGAGCGGGGTGCCCTCCAGCCCGGGGTGGAGCGGCAGCACCTGGCAGGAGGCGTGCAGCAGTTCGCTGCCGTCGCGGACCGCGTCGGCGAGGAGCGCGGGCAGCGAGGAGCGGCCGCCGGCGCCCGTGGCGGGTTCGTACTCCGTCCAGCTGCTGCCCGTGCTGGTCTCGCGCAGCCGCCAGTAGGTGCGGCCGTCGCTGATGACGTGGTGCCGTTTGGGCAGGGCGGTGTCGCCCGCGTGCAGGGGGCGGGCGCCCGAGGTGCGACCGCCGCCGGGGAGCGGCAGGGTGGGCTGCCGTGTCTGGCGGCCGTAGCCGCTGTCGCCGGCCGGGGCGAAGACCTCGGCGGGGCGTGCGGACCAGTAGGCACGGGGTTTGTGGCTGTCCCACCAGCTGACGAGGAGCTCACCGTCGACGTAGTGGAAGTCGGGCTGGCGATACCGGTCCACGCTGTCGGGCAGCCGCAGGTCGTGCTCCAGCAGGATCCCCTCGGGGCCGACCACGACGGCCTTGTGCCGGCGCGCCACGATCAGCGCGGGCCACGCTTCCTGGACGGTCTGCCAGTCGCCCCGGCCTCCCTGGCCCCCCTGGCCCCTCGGCCCGAGGATGCGCATGGCCTCGTCCAGCGCCGGCCAGCCCAGCTCGTCCATGAGGCCGGCGCGCAGGGTGCGGGCGAGGGCCTGGACGACGTCGTGGCGGCGGATGCGGTCCACGGCGGCGGGGTTGAGGTCCGCCGCGACGTGCCGGGCGAACGAGACCTCGTTGAGCACGGAGCGGATGCCGGGCAGTCCGCTCGCACCGCACAGGGCGTCGGCCCGGTCGGCCAGCCACTCGCTGAACACCCGCCGCAGGACCGGGTGTCCGACGATGGCGTGCAGGGTGCGGTTGCCGCCGCGGGCACGCGCCCCGTCGGCGACGGCCTGCCGCAGCAGCGCTACGAACCGCGGGTCGCCGCCGACGGCCTCCAGCGGCTGGCGTCCCTCGTCGGATCCCCCGAACCAGTCGTCGAGGCCGAAGCGCCCCCGCTCCAGGCCGGTCGGCGGATCCGCCAACGCGATCCCCTCGGACAGGCAGACGTCGGCCAGGTCCAGATCGCAGGAGATCCGCCAGTACCGGCGGTGGAAGACGTCCACCGGCCGCCCCTCGGCGCGCAGTCGCGGCGCCATCGCGCGGACGAGGTCGTAGGTGGCCGGGGAACGGCGCGTCCCGTGCCAGCCGCCCTGCAGATGGGCGGCCCAGCGGGTGAGCCAGGCCGCCGCGCCGACGGCCGGGTCCGGTCGGGGGTCGGTCAGCAGGGTGTCGGCGCCGGTCTCGGCGAGGATGCCGAGCCAGGTGTCCCGCGCGTGGTTGTCGTTGTCGAAGCCGGTCGGCACGAGCTCCAGCAGCCGCCGCCGCACCGCGGGTTCACGCTCGGCGAGCTCCACGAGCGTCTCCCGGTACGCCGTCCAGAACGAGGCCGGCGCCCGTCCCACCGCCGGGGTCGCCAGCAGCTCGGCGAGCAGGGCGCACTCCTCGGCGGCCCGGTCGAGCTTCGCCGCCTTGATCAGCCGGCGGGCGTCCTGCGGCAGCGCCGCGTAGGGCGGCAGCCCGGCGGTGCAGCGCTCCACGGTCAGCCGGCGGTACTGCTCCCAGGCCGCGCTCGGGGAGAGGCGTTGCGTCAGGTCCCGGACGTGGTCCTTCAGGGCTTTGACGGTCAGCGCGCCGGCGAAGGCGAACTCCAGGAACACGGCCCGCTGGCGGTCCTCGTCGACGGGCAGGCTGTGCACCCGCTCCACCTCGCGGGCCTTGCCGAAGAAGACGGCGGCGTAGCCGGTGTTGCCGTGCTGCAGGAAGCAGCGGCCCGCCTGCTCGTAGAAGGTGGGCAGGAAGTGCGGCACCGAGCGGCCGAGCCGCTCGCCGAGCTCCTCGAAGCCCTCCTTGGCGGCGCCGGCGCGCGATCTGGCCATCCGGCCGAGCCGCTCGACGTCCTTCACCAGGGCGAGGGCGTGGTGTCCGTTGGCCGGGTCGTGCACCAGCGCCCAGGCGGGGAAGCCGAGGGTCTCGCGGCGCACCTGGCCGAGCCCGGCGGCCACGGACCGCCGCTCAAGCCCGAGGAACTCAAGGGCCAGGTCCTCCGCTTCGGCGAGGGTCTCCCCCACCAGCCGCACCACGGGGCGCTCGTCGAGGGCGGGGTGGATGTACGCGCGTGCCGTCAGCCCGTCCGCGTCCTGGCCCCGGTGCGTCCCGGGCGCCAGGAGGGCGCCGGCCTCCAGCAGTGCGCCTGTGTCCATCGCCGTGCTCATGCCGCCTGCTCCCCGTCCTCGATCTCCCGGCCCGCGTACAGTGCGGCCGCCATCCGCATTCCCTCGGACCAGGCCACCGGTCCGACCTCACCGAGCCGCAGCGGTGCGCCGCCGACGGTGGTCCAGGTCAGCGGCCCGGTCTCCGCCTCGTAGTAGGGGTCGTCGTCGCCGAGCCAGATACGGGCCTCGACGGTGTGCCCCGCCTCCACAACGGGCAGGACGGCCTGGCCGCCGCGTACCCGGTAGCCGAGCCCGGTGGCGCGGGCCTTGAGGAAGCGCAGCTCCTTGAACGTGCCGCCCTCGTAGTCGGAGACGGCGGTGGCGTGCGGGTCGCGGGCTTCGGGTCCGTCCCGCCACACCTCGCGGAACAGCTGCCGCGTGCCCTGCTCCACCTCCAGCTCGACGGCGAACTCCCGCAGCTCGTCCAGTTCCTCCAGCAGCACCGGGTGCGGGATGCGGATCTCCGTGGGGCGGATGCGCACCGTGTCGCCGTCCAGATCGACCAGGCCGATACCGGACTGCGTGTCCGCGTCCCGCAGGAATCCCGCGGTGGTGTCCGCGACGACCACGAGGTCCCGCAGGGCCGAGCGCCAGGCGGGGTCCGGCCAGACCTGCGCGAGCACCGCGGCGGGGACGGGCAGGGAGCGGATCATCCAGGTCTCGACCCGGTCCAGGCATTCGCGTTCGTGACGCGCGAGCCACTCCGCGAGCTGCCGCAGGCCGATCACCGCGGGCTCGTCGGCGAGCTTCGACGGGACGGATCTCAGCTTGCGCCCCGCCGCGTTGCGGCAGATCACCTTGCCGTTGCCGTCCAGCGCGACGTCGTAGCCACCTGCCGCAATCCATCCCATAACCGTCCCCCACAGCGCTCATGTCCAGGTGCGGAGAACTGTAGGGGCAGGGTCTGACAATGCCGCGGCCCGGCCCCCGACCGGGAGCCGGGCCAAGGGGTCGGGCGATCACTTCCGGTCGTTCACCCAGGCGAACTGCGCCGCCAAGTCCTCCTTGAACTCCGCCAGTTGGACCGCCACCGCCGAGGGCGCCGTGCCGCCGCGGCCGTTGCGGGAGGCCAGCGCGCCGGGGACGTTCAGCACCGAGCGGACCTCGGGGGTGAGCTGCGGGGAGATCGCGGCGAACTGCTCGTCGCTGAGCTGGTCCAGCTCGATGCCCTGCGCCTCGCAGACCTTCACGCACTCCCCCGCGCTCTCGTGCGCGACGCGGAACGGGACCCCCTGCCTGACCAGCCATTCGGCGATGTCCGTCGCCAGTGAGAAGCCCGCCGGGGCCAGCTCCTCCAGCCGTTCGCGGTTGACGGTGAGCGTCGCCAGCATCCCGGTGAACGCCGGAAGGAGGACCTCCAGTTGGTCGCAGGAGTCGAAGACGGGTTCCTTGTCCTCCTGCAGGTCGCGGTTGTACGCGAGCGGGAGCGCCTTGAGCGTCGCCAGCAGGCCGGTCAGGTTGCCGATGAGGCGGCCGGACTTGCCCCGGGCCAGCTCGGCGATGTCCGGGTTCTTCTTCTGCGGCATGATCGAGGAGCCGGTGGAGAAGGCGTCGTGCAGGGTGACGAAGGAGAACTCCTTCGTCGCCCACAGGATGACCTCCTCGGCGATCCGCGAGATGTCGATGCCGATCATCGCCGTGACGAAGGCGAACTCGGCGGCGAAGTCGCGCGAGGCCGTGCCGTCGATGGAGTTGGCCGAGGAGCCGCCCTCGAAGCCCAGGTCCGCCGCGACGGCCTGCGGGTCCAGGCCGAGGGAGGAGCCGGCCAGCGCGCCGGAGCCGTAGGGGGAGACGGCGGTGCGCACGTCCCACTGCCGCAGGCGCTCGGCGTCGCGCGACAACGCCTGGGCGTGGGCGAGGACATGGTGGGCGAAGAGCACCGGCTGGGCGTGCTGGAGGTGGGTGCGGCCGGGCATCGCCACACCGGGGTGGGCCTCGGCGAGGCCGACGAGGGCCTGCTGCAGCTCGGCGAGGAGGCCGGCGAGGATGCGGGCGTGGTCGCGCAGGTACATCCGGAAGAGGGTGGCGACCTGGTCGTTGCGGGAGCGGCCGGCGCGCAGCTTGCCGCCCAGTTCGGGGCCGAGGTGCTCCAGCAGCCCGCGCTCCAGCGCGGTGTGCACGTCCTCGTCGGCGACGGTGGCGGTGAAGGCGCCGGAGGCGACGTCGGCCTCCAGCGCGTCGAGGCTGGCGAGCATCGCGGTCAGCTCGCCGGCCGTGAGCAGTCCGGCGGTGTGCAGCACCCGGGCGTGGGCGCGCGAGCCGGCAAGGTCGTAGGGGGCCAGGCGCCAGTCGAAGTGGACGGAGGCGGAGAGCTTCTCCAGCGCGGCGGCGGGTCCGTCGGCGAAGCGGCCGCCCCACAGCTTCACGTCGCCTGCCGCGGGGGCGCCGCTCACCGGGGGCGCCACCTGCGTGTCCATCTCCGTCACGGCCGTCTCCTCGTCGTCCATTCGCATCCATGCGCCATCCATGCGCCAGATAGCATAAGTATGCAGCTTGCTGCATGACTCGTCAAACCCGGAATGCCGCTGTCGCCCGCACACCCCCGTACGGCACGATTCTCCCCATGGGACAGACATACGAACGGATCGACGGCCGGCTGCGCGCCTTCATCGAGGAGCAGCCGCTCTTCTTCACCGCGACAGCGCCCCTGGCGGCCGACGGCACGGTCAACCTCTCCCCCAAGGGGCTGCGCGGCTCCTTCGCCGTACTGGACGAGGCCACCGTCGCCTACCTGGACTTCGCCGGCGCCAACGCCGAGACCGTGGCGCACCTGCGGGAGAACGGCCGCATCACCCTGATGTGGTGCGCCTTCCAGGGGCCGCCCAACATCGTGCGGGTGCACGGCCAGGGCGAGGCGGTCTTCCGCGACGACCCGCGCTTCCCCGGGCTCCTCGCGCACTTCCCCGGCATCGACCCGGCCGGGCACGGGCTGCGGGCCGTCGTGGTGGTACGGGCCGAGCTGATCCGCGACACCTGCGGCTACGCGGTGCCCTTCATGACGTACGACGAGGACCGCGACCTGCACCGGCGGCGCTTCGAGCGGGAGGACGACGAGAGCCTCAGCGCGTACTTCGCGAAGAAGGACAACATCGAGGTGAGCATCGACGGCCTGCCCGGGGTGCCGCTGCCGCTCGCCCCCCTGCCGGGGGTCAGTGCTCGCCCTGCGCCAGTTTCAGCAGATGGTCCGCCAGCGCCTGGCCGCCCGACGGCTCGCGGCTGATCAGCATCAGCGTGTCGTCGCCGGCGATGGTGCCGAGGATGTCGTGCAGTTCGGCCTGGTCGATCGCCGAGGCCAGGAACTGCGCGGCGCCCGGCGGGGTGCGCAGCACCACGATGTTCGCCGAGGCCTCGGCGGAGATGAGCAGTTCGCCGGCGAGGCGGCTCATCCGCTCCTCCTTCGCCGACTCGCCCAGCGGGGCCTGCGGGGTGCGGAAGCCCCCCTCGGAGGGGACGGCGTAGATCAGCTCGCCGCCGGTGTTGCGGATCTTCACCGCGCCCAGCTCGTCGAGGTCGCGCGAGAGCGTCGCCTGGGTGACCGTCAGCCCGTCGTCGGCCAGGAGCTTGGCCAACTGGCTCTGGGAGCGCACCGGTTGGCGGTTGAGGATGTCGACGATCCGGCGGTGGCGGGCGGTGCGGGTCTGCGGCACCGAGGGGCCGTTCCCGTGTGCGCTGTCCTGCGGCTCGGTCATCTCGGCGCCTCCCGGCACGTGTCAGGCGCTGACTGCGGTCGCCCGCTCCGCCGCGTCCAGGACGGCGGGGAGCGCCTGCAGCAGTGCGTCGGCTTCGGCTTCGGTCACGACCAGCGGCGGGGCCAGGCGGACCACGTCCGGCGCCACCGCGTTGACCAGGAACCCGGCGTGCTGAGCGGCCTCCTGCACCCGTGCGGCGACCGGCCCGGTGAGAACGATACCGAGCAGCAGCCCCGTGCCGCGCACCCGGTCGACCAGCGGGTGTCCGAGCCGTCCGATCCCCTCGCGCAGCCGCTCGCCCACCCGGGTGACGTGCGCCAGCAGCCCGTCCTCCTCGATGGTCCGCAGCACGGCCAGCGCGGCGGCGCAGGCCACCGGGTTGCCGCCGAAGGTGGAGCCGTGGCTGCCGGGGGTCAGCAGGTCGGCGCTCTCGCCGAAGGCCAGCACGGCGCCGATCGGCAGCCCCCCGCCGAGTCCCTTGGCCAGGCACACCACATCGGCCTCGACGCCCTGCGCCTGCGCCGCGAACCAGCTGCCGGTGCGGCCGATGCCGGTCTGCACCTCGTCCACGACGAGCAGGGTGCCGGTGGCGGCGGTGATCTCGCGCGCGGCGGCCAGATAGCCGGCCGGGGGCACGACGACGCCGCGCTCGCCCTGCACCGGCTCCACCACGAACGCGGCCGTCTCCTCGGTGACGGCCGCCCGCAGCGCCGCCACGTCGCCGTAGGGCACGTGCACGACCTCGCCGGGCAGCGGGTGGAAGCCCTCCCGCTTGGCGGGCTGGCCGGTCAGCGCCAGCGCGCCCATGGTGCGGCCGTGGAAGGCGCCCTCGGTGGCGACCATGCGGCGCCGCCCGGTCAGCCGGCCGATCTTGAACGCCGCCTCAAGGGCCTCCGCGCCGGAGTTGGCGAAGTAGACGCGGCCCGGCCGCCCGGCGAGGGCGAGGAGCTTCTCGGCGAGCGCGACGGGCGGCTCGGCGGCGTAGAGGTTGGAGACGTGGCCGAGGGCGGCGATCTGCCCGCTCACGGCGCGTACGACCGAAGGGTGCGCGTGGCCCAGGGAGTTGACGGCGATCCCGCCGACGAAGTCGAGGTACCGCGCGCCGTCCGCGTCCCACACCCGGGCGCCCTCGCCGCGTACCAGCGCCAGGCGGGGCGTGCCGTAGTTGCCGGCCAGCGCGGCGCTCCACCGCTTCGCCAGGGCGTCGTTGGCCGATGGGCTGCTCACTGCGCCTCCTCCTCGTCCGGCACGACCATCGTGCCGATCCCCTCGTCCGTGAAGATCTCCAGCAGGATGCTGTGCGGGACGCGGCCGTCGATCACGCGGGCGGTATGGACGCCGCCCCGTACCGCGTACAGGCAGCCCTCCATCTTGGGGACCATGCCGCTCGCCAACTCGGGCAGCAGCTTCTCCAGTTGGCTCGCGGTCAGCCGGCTGATCACCTCGTCGCTGTGCGGCCAGTCCTCGTAGAGGCCCTCGACGTCGGTGAGGACCATCAGCGTCTCCGCGCCCAGCGCGGCGGCCAGCGCGGCGGCGGCGGTGTCGGCGTTGACGTTGTAGACGTGGGTGTCGTCGGCGCTGCGGGCGATGGAGGAGACCACCGGGATGCGGCCGTCGGCGAGCAGCGCCTCGATGGCGCCGGTGTCGATGCCGGTGATCTCGCCGACCCGGCCGATGTCCACCAACTCGCCGTCGATACGCGGCTGGTGCTTGACGGCGGTCATGGTGTGGGCGTCCTCGCCGGTGAGTCCGACGGCGAGGGGCCCGTGCGCGTTGAGCAGTCCGACCAGCTCGCGCTGGACCTGCCCGGCCAGCACCATGCGCACGATGTCCATCGCTTCGGGCGTGGTGACGCGCAGCCCGGCCCGGAACTCGCTGACCAGGCCGTGCCGGTCGAGCTGGGCGCTGATCTGCGGGCCGCCGCCGTGGACGACGACGGGACGCAGCCCCGCGTGGTGGAGGAAGACCACGTCCTGGGCGAAGGCGGCCTTCAACTCCTCGTCCACCATGGCGTTCCCGCCGAACTTGATCACGACGGTCTTCCCGCGGTGGCGGGTCAGCCACGGGAGGGCCTCGATGAGGGTACGGGCCTTGGGCAGCGCGGTGTGGCGGCGGGCCGGGGTGTTCGCGGCGCCCGTCATGAGGAGTACGCGCTGTTCTCGTGGACGTAGTCGGCGGTCAGGTCGTTCGTCCAGACCACGGCGCGGGCGCCGCCCGCGGCGAGGTCGGCGGTGATGTCGACCTGTCGGTAGCGCATGTCGACCAGGTCCCGGTCCTCGCCGACGGCGCCCTTCTTGCAGACCCAGACGCCGTTGATGGCGACGTTCAGCTCGTCGGGGTCGAAGACGGCGGTGGTGGTGCCGATGGCGGAGAGCACGCGGCCCCAGTTGGGGTCCTCGCCGTGGATCGCGCACTTGAGGAGGTTGTTGCGGGCGATGGTACGGGCCACCGCGACGGCCTCTTCCTCGGTGGCCGCGCCGGTCACCTCGATGCGGATGTCCTTGGAGGCGCCCTCCGCGTCGGCGATCAACTGCCGGGCGAGATCGGCGCAGACGGCCGCCACCGCGGCGTCGAAGTCCGCCTGCGGGGGTGCGATGCCGGCGGCGCCGGAGGCCAGCAGCAGCACGGTGTCGTTGGTGGACATGCAGCCGTCGGAGTCGATGCGGTCGAAGGTGACGGCGGTGGCGGCGCGCAGGGCCGCGTCCAGGCCGGGGGCGTCCACGTCGGCGTCGGTGGTGAGGACGGCCAGCATGGTGGCCAGCCCGGGGGCGAGCATCCCGGCGCCCTTGGCCATGCCGCCGACCGTCCAGCCCTCGCCCTCGTACACGGCGGTCTTGTGCACGGTGTCGGTGGTGCGGATGGCGATGGCGGCCTTCTCGCCGCCGTGCGCGGAGAGTTCGGCGGCGGCGCTCTCGACGCCGGGCAGGAGCCGGTCCATCGGCAGCGGTACGCCGATCAGCCCGGTGGAGCAGACGGCGACCTCCGAGGCGCTGTGGCCCAGGACCTCGGCGGCCTTCTCGGCGGTGGCGTGGGTGTCCTGGAAGCCGAGCGGCCCCGTACAGGCGTTGGCGCCCCCGGAGTTGAGGACGACGGCGGTGACCTGCCCGCCCTTGAGGACCTGCTCGGACCACAGGACGGGGGCGGCCTTGACGCGGTTGGCGGTGAAGACGCCGGCCGCGGCCGCGCGGGGGCCGGTGTTGACGACGAGCGCCAGGTCCGGGTTGCCGTTCGCCTTGATCCCCGCGGCGACGCCCGCCGCGGTGAATCCCTTCGCTGCCGTGACGCTCACGGTGCCTCCAGGTTCGCTGGGGTGGTGGATCGGTGGGTGGTGCCCAGGGCGCGGACGGCCCGGGCGGCGTGCACGAGGCAGACGACGTACAGGGCTCGGGCGGCGCTCACGGCGCCAGCCCGACGCAGGTGAGCCCCGTCTCCTCGGGCAGTCCCAGGGCGAGGTTCATGCTCTGGACCGCGCCGCCGGCCGTGCCCTTGGTGAGGTTGTCGAGGGCGCAGACGACAACGGCGCGCCCGGCGTCCTCGTCGTAAGCGACCTGGAGGTGTACGGCGTTGGAGCCGGCGACCGCGCCGGTGGCGGGCCACTGCCCCTCGGGGAGCAGGCGGACGAAGGGCTCACCCGCGTACGCCTTCCCGTACGCCTCGCGCAGCTCGCGGTAGCCGGCGTGGGGCTTCGTCCTCGCCGAGCAGGTGGCGAGGATGCCGCGGGGCATCGGGGCGAGGGTCGGGGTGAAGGAGACCGTGACCGGGCCCCCGGCGGCGGCGCTGAGGTTCTGGACCATCTCCGGTGTATGGCGATGCACGCCGCCGACGCCGTACGGGCTCATGCCGCCCATGACCTCGCTGGCGAGCAGGTGCGGCTTGAGGGCCTTTCCGGCGCCGGAGGTGCCGCTGGCGGCGACGACGACGGCTTCGGGCTCGATGAGCCCGTGCGCGTAGGCCGGGGCGAGGGCGAGGGAGACGGCGGTGGGGTAGCAGCCCGGGACGGCGATGCGCTTGGCGCCGCGCAACGCCTCGCGCCCGCCGGGGAGTTCGGGCAGCCCGTACGGCCAGGTCCCGGCGTGCGGGGTGCCGTAGAAGCGCTCCCACTGCCCGGGATCGACGAGCCGGAAGTCGGCGCCGCAGTCGATGACCAGCGTCTGGCCGCCGAGCTGCTCGGCGACGGCGGCGGACTGCCCGTGCGGCAGGGCGAGGAAGACCACGTCGTGCCCGCTCAGCGCCGCAGCCCCGGTGGCCTCCAGCACCCGATCGGCAAGCGGCCAAAGGTGCGGCTGCACACCCCCGAGCTTCCGCCCCGCGCTGGAGTGCGCGGTCAGCGCTCCGATCTCCACCCCGGGATGCCCCAGCAGCAGCCGCAGGACCTCTCCCCCGGCATATCCACTGGCCCCGGCCACAGCTACGCGCACGGTCATGACGCCTCCCTCACCCATGAGGCATGACTATACGAAACAGGGAAGTTTTATGCAACAAATTCCCCACTGCGCTCCTTCCGGTGCTGCGACTGAGCGCCGCAGCCGGCGGGCGAGCGCGCTACGTGGCGGAGCTGAGCGTTTCAGCCGGGCGTCCCGTCGTACCCGCTTCCTCGGGCGAGGCTCCGGGCCTGCCCTTCGTGAATGCCACTCGCCCACTCCCAGCCGGGCTTGGGGGAGACGACCCGTGGGTCGCCGGTAACCCGGGCGTCACGCAGGTCCTCCACGTACGCCCGGTCCAGCTTGATCCTTGCGCGTACCTCATCGTCCCTGGCAACGGACCCGTGTCCGGGGATGAGGACATCGACGCCGTCCGCTACGCCCTCGAGCAGCCGCAGCCCGACGAGGTAGTCCCCGATCGGGTCAGCGGTGTCGTCGAGCATGGGGACGAAGACGTCGGAGAGCATGTCGCCGGCGACGAGAACGCGGCGTTCTTCGATCAACAGCGCCGCATGGCCCGGGGCATGCGCAGGATGCTCGATGATCCGCACCCTGGGGCCGTCCCAAGGAAGCCGCGCGGTACCAGCAGGCAGACCCGTGATGAGGCCGTACCGGTCCAGCGGTGTGTCCTCGGCGATTTCCGGCGGCAGCCCCTCGGCGACGCCGGCCTTCCAGTCCGCGTTCGACAGCACATCCCGCATGAAGGCCGCGCAGCGGGCCGTGCCGTAACGAGGCGCTTCGCCGAGTTCGGCGTGCCAGAGCACGTGATCCCAATCAGGATGCGTCGAGAAGCCCGCCACCACGGGCCGGCCCAGCTCACGAAGGTCGTTCGCCAGACAGGCCATTTCGGCGCCGGTGATCCCGGCGTCCACGAGTAGCACCCCTTCCCTGCCCTGCACGACAACGGTGTTGTTCTCGAGCAACCCACTCTGGTGGACCAGCACACCCTCGGCGACCTGCTTCAGCATGGAGCCCCTCCCGCTTGTGGTCTGCAACCGCTTGTCAGACGGTAGTCCGGGGCGGTCTCCATCGCTAGCGCGCTGCCGTCGCTCGACCGGACTGACCACACTGCCGCGGCGGCCATCTCGTCGGTTCGACTGCCGAGCGTGAGCCGGGCGCCGGCTGCCCCGGCGTCTTGCGTATCGACCCCCGCTTGGGCCGTAGGGTCCTTCGAGCTCAAACGAGCGGTAGGCGCTGGGCTGTCCGCACCGGAGTACGGTGGCACTACCGAGCGCACCTCGCACGCCGCCGTCCATGGCGGCGTCGCCCTCGGGGAACGGCAATCCCGGAGCGCCTCGCGTCCGGTCGGAAATGAGCCGCCCCACATGAGTCTGATGAGTCTCGGAGTACTGGCCTCCTCGCACAAGGAGAACGAGTTCCGGCTGCCGCTGCACCCCGGCCATCTCGAACGGATCGCCCCGGACATACGCGAGCGGATCTTCCTCGAACAGGGCTACGGCCAGCGGTTCGGCGTCGCCGACGACGCGCTGCGACCGCTCGTGGCCGGTCTGCGCTCCCGCGAGCAGCTCCTCGCCGAGTGCGACGTCCTGCTCCTGCCCAAACCCATGCACGACGACGTCGCCGAGCTGCGCGAGGGCCAGGTGCTGTGGGGCTGGCCGCACTGCGTGCAGGACGGGAGGACGACCCAGCTCGCCATCGACCGACGGCTGACCCTGATCGCCTGGGAGGCCATGAACCACTGGACCTCCACGGGTGCCTTCAGCGTCCACGTGTTCCACAAGAACAACGAGCTCGCCGGCTACTGCTCGGTGCTGCACGCCCTGCAGCTCGGCGGCCTGACCGGCAGCTACGGGCGCCGCCTGCGGGCGGCGGTCATCAGCTTCGGCGCCACGGCGCGCGGCGCGGTCACGGGCCTGGGCGCGATGGGGGTCTCCGACGTCACCGTGCTCACCCAGCGCGCCGCGGCGGCGGTGGCCTCTCCGATGCCCTCGGTCGTGATGGGCCACTTCGAGGAGCAGGAGGACGACCCCTCGCGTCTGCGGGCGGTCACCGCGGCCGGTTTTGAGCCGCTGGCGGAGTACCTGGCCGGGTTCGACATCATCGTCAACTGCGTCCTGCAGGACACCGACGCGCCGCTCATGTTCGTCACCGGCGAGGAGCTCGCCCTCTTCCGGCCGGGAACGTTCTTCATCGACGTCTCCTGCGACGAGGGCATGGGCTTCGCCTGGGCCCGCCCGACCACCTTCGGCGAGCCCATGCTCCCGGTGGGGTCGGGCTGCCACTACTACGCGGTGGACCACAGCCCGTCCCACCTGTGGAACTCCGCCACCTGGGAGATCAGCGAGGCGCTCCTCCCCTACCTGCGCAGGGTCATGAGCGGCCCCGCGGCATGGGACGCCGACGCCACGATCAGCAAGGCGATCGAGATCCGCGACGGCGTCGTCCAGAACCCGAAGATCCTCTCCTTCCAGCACCGGTCGGCCGCCTACCCGCACGCTCCCGAGGTCCCGGCGCCCGAGATCCCGGAGCCCGACTTCCCGGCGCCCAGCTTCTCCTCGATCCAGGCGACGCCGAAGTCCACGACCTCACCGGCCTCGAACAGGTAGCTGTCGGCCGCTCCGACCGTGCCCCGGCTGCCGATTCCGGCGGCGAGCATGTCGCGGGCGATGGCCTCGAACGGATCGCGCCCCTCGGGTACGACGGCGGAGTAGTCGAAGGCCCCGTGCTCCGAGTCGATGTCGTGGAAGCGCCGCCAGACGCGCTCTCCGTCGACGCGGATCGGCTGCTCGTAGTCCACGAACCGCTTGCCGGGCGCTTCGGCGAGCGCCTCGGCGTGGTGCAGCAGCGTGAGCGTGTCCAGCGGGGCACCCAGGAGCAGCACCCGGCCGCCCAGCGCGACCAGCCGGGCGAGGGGGCTGCCCGGGCCGTGCGGGTCGTCCCACGGGTGGTCCGCCATCAGCGCGGCGGCCGCCGCGCCGACCGCTGCGAAACTCACGTCCGGGTGGCGGCTGCGGAGGGCGCCCGGCCGGCGGCGCAGCGCCTCGGGCAGGCGCCCGTTGTCGTGGTCGGCCTCGCTGAACTCGGGGTCGAACGCGGGGTGTTCCGCGCGTACGGCGTCCTGCCAGGCCCGCGGCCAGTCCGTGAAGCCGTACGGCGGGGCGTCGTTCCAGCCGCAGGTCACCATCAGGGTGCCCTGCCCGCCGACCACCTCGCCGAGGGCGTCGATGATCGTCTGGGGGCCGCCCGCCACGTAGCCGATGGCGGACATCCGCGTATGGAACATGACGGTGTCGCCGTCGGCGAGACCGAGCGCGGCCAGGTCCCGTACGAGTCGCCGGCCGGTGACGGGTCCGCCCGCCCGCCGGAGCAGGGTCAGTTCGTCCATGGTCCGCTCACGGCCCGAGGGTGGGCGGATCCGGGACGACGGCCGTGGCGGTGATCTCCACCAACTGCCCCGGGTAGCCGAGGCAGTTGACGCCGATCAGGGTGGAGGAGTGCGGGCCGGTGCTGAGTCCCGACGCCTCCACGGCGCCCCAGACCTCCGCGAGGACGGCGGGTTCGCCGCTCACCACGTACACGTCCGTGTACGCCACCAGCGAGAGGTCGCTGCCGACGGCCTGGAGTTGCTCCTCCAGGTTGTCGATGACCTGCCGGGCCTGCGCCACGGGGTCGCCCGCGCCGACCAGGCCGCCGTCGGCGTCGAGCGGCACCGCCCCGGCCAGGAACGCCAGCCGCGTACCGGCCTCGACGACGGAGGCGTGCGCGTAGGCCGGCGGCCTGAAGAGCGTGGGGACGACGGTGCGCTTGATCACGGGGCCTCCCGGACATCGGCGGTCGGTGCACGGCAGCTTCCGCCGGTCGGCGGGAGCGTGCAACACCATTTCAGCAAAGGCCAGTTGCGTACGGGTTCCTGTACGTCCCTAGTCCGCCAGGGCGACCACGCAGGTGTCGCCCTGGCGCGGCCTCCGCTCAACCGCCCGCGTTCCTGCGTGCGCGGAAGGCCGCCGCCTTGACCCGGTTGCGGCAGGCGTCCGAGCAGAAGTGGCGGGCGGCGTTGCGGGAGGTGTCGACGTAGACGCGGTCGCACTGGGGGGCCGTGCAGACGCCGAGGCGCCCGGCGAGGTTGCTGCCGATGGCCAGGGCGAGAGCGGTCGCGCAGCCGGCGCTCCAGCCCACGGCGAGGGTGTCGTCGGCGCCGTGGAAGTGGACCTGCCAGGGCTCGTCGTCGACGCGGTCGAGTTGAGGACGGGCGCCGGTGGTGCGCAGCAGGACGTTCACGAGCTCAGCCGCCCGGTCGGTGCGGCCCACGTCGACCGCGTCGAACACCGACCTCAACTGCTGGGCGGTGTCCGCGAGATAGGCCGCGTGCGCCGGCTCGACAGTGGTACGGGCGGCCGCGAGCGGCAGCGCGTCGTGAACCGCCCCGGGAAGGTCGTCGCCGCGTGGGGCCGTATAGGGGCGCCCCTGCCGGAATCCGTCGGTCAACGCGTTCACAAGTGAGACGGCCGCGTCGAGCAGCGTCATCACGTGACCATCGAACATCACTTGACTGGTCACTCCTTTGGGCCCTAGCGTTCATTCGTCACCAACGATATCCGTTTCGCCGGTAACGAATGGGGGGTGGTTCCATGCGGGGCAGTACGCGCCTGCCGCGTACGGTGCGGCTGCTGATCGTCGCACGGGCGGTGAACCGGCTGGGGGCGTTCTCGATGTCGTTCCTCACTGTGCTCATCACGACGGACTTCGGGGCCGGCGCCGCCGTCGCCGGAGGCGTCAGCGCCGCCTTCGGCCTCGCCACGATCCCCTCCCGGCTGGCCGGCGGACGCCTGGCCGACCGGATCGGCCGGCGCCGCACGATCGTGGCGGGCCTGACAGGGTGCGCGGTGGCACAACTGGGACTGGCCGCGTCCGGCAGCCTGCCGTCGGCCGTCGGCTTCGCGGTGCTGCTGGGTCTGGTCTTCGAGCTCTACGAGCCGCCGAGCCAGGCCATGATCGCCGACGCGGTGGCTCCGAGCGAGCACGTGCGCGCCTACGGACTGCTGAACGCGGCCCTGGCAACCGCCGGAATGGGAGCGGGACTTGTGGCGGCCGGCCTGGGCCACTGGGACCTGCGCTGGCTGTTCGTCGCCGACGCCCTCACCTGCCTGCTCTGCGCACTGACCGTGCACCTGGCGCTCCCCGCCGACCACCGCACCCCCGTTCCGACCCCCGCCGCCCCCGACCACACACCCGCCCCCGCCGCCCCGTGGCGCGACCGCGCCCTGCTGCTCATGCTCGCGACGGGGACCCTGTTCGCCGTGGTCTACCTCCAGATCATGACCACGCTCCCGCTCGCCATGGAGCACGAAGGACTGCGCCCCACCGACGCCGGCCTGCTGTTCACCGCCTCCGCACTCACCATCAGCGCGGGCCAACCGCTCCTGCGCCGAAGCCCCCTGGCCGCACTCCAGCCACCAGCCGCCTTCACCACCGGATACCTGCTGCTGGCACTGGGACTGGCCGGATACGCGCTCACCCACAGCCTGCCCGCCCACCTGGCGGCGACCGTCGTGTGGAGCGTGGGCGACCTACTGCTGGTGGGCCGTGCGTACGCGGTCGTCGTCGCCCTGGCCCCACCCGGCGGACGGGGACGCTACCTGGCCGCGTACGGCACCAGTTGGGGCATCGCGGGGATCGTAGCGCCCCTGCTGGGAACACAGCTGATCGAGCACACCGGCCCGACCGGACTGTGGAGCACGACGGCGCTCACGTGCCTCCTGCTCGCGGCACTGCAGCCCGCCCCGGCCCAACGCACCACCGCCCGCCACACCGACGGCAACCGCCAGCCAGCACCCACCACCGGATGAACCCCGACCGCAACGCAAAAACACCGGCGCCCCGTTCAAAACACCCCTGCGACACACAGACGGCGCCCTACCGAACGACACAACGCCCCCACGCCCAAACCCCACCACCTACCCAAAAGGAACCAAAGCGCGACAGGAGCCCGGCAGCCCGCGTGAGGGGCCCGGAGCGACGACTCCGAAAAGACGCACCGCAACGCAGGCCCCCGACAGAGCAGCAAATCGACCGATGGCAAGTACATCCCTATGGCTTTTCGGAGTTGTCGCGGAGAGGCCCCGCCCCCCAACGCAAACAGCCCCCACCCCCACAGCGCGAAGCAGCCCCACCCCCAGGTTGCGCCACGGTTGCGCCAACCCGCGAACATCTTGACGGGGCTATGCCAACCTCCGGACAATCGCAGCCACTTCACTCACCGGGAGGACCGTTGAGTCACGGCCCCACACGTCGCACCGCGCTGCTCGCCGCAGCCGGGAGCGCCCTCGCGCTGCCCGTCATATGCTCCGCACCCGCCCTCGCCACCACCACCCCCACCCCCACCCCCGGCCCGCGCGAGCTCCCGCTCGTCACCCACCCCCGCCACCCCGCCGCCGTCTACGCCCCCGACGCCGCCCGCAGCGCCTCGCCCGAGCCGCTCAACGCCACCATCGGCTGCGCCCTGGACGCCCCCAACCGCGGAGGGCTGCGCTGATGGCCACGTTCGTCACCCGCTCCCAGTGGGGCGCCCGCGCGCCCAAGAGCGTCAGCACCAACATCACGCCCGGGCAGGGCGGCGTGGTCGTCCACCACGTCGACGCCGTCAAGGTGGCCCGTACCAACCACGCGGACTGCGCCGCCCAGGTGCGGGGCATCCAGAACTACCACATGGACAGCAACGGCTGGTCGGACATCGCCTACAGCCATCTGGCCTGCGTGCACGGCTACCTCTTCCAGGGCCGCGGCGAGGGCGTGCGCACCGCCGCGCAGGGGACCACCCAGGGCAACGACGACTGGTACGCGGTCTGCGCGCTGACGGGCGGATCGAGCACCAACTACGACACGATCACCGCCCAGTTGATCGACGCCATCCGCTACGGCGTCAACCGGCTGCGCGTCTCCGGCGGGGCGGCCAATGCCATCACGGGCCACCGCGACCACCATTCGACGGCCTGCCCGGGCAACCTCTACTCCCGGGTGATCAGCGGCGAGGTCAACCCCGGCGGCGGCCCGCTGCCCTATCCCGGGGTCAGCTTCCGCCAGCCGCCGACGTTCGTGCACGCGAGCGTGGCGACGTGGCAGTACCGGATGAACACCAGGCACGGCTACGCGCTCACCGTCGACGGCCAGTACGGCCCCGGCTCGGACAGCGCCTGCCGCACCTTCCAGAGCAGCCGCGGCCTGACCGTGGACGGCATCGTCGGCCCCGCCACCTGGGGCGCGACGTTCGCCTGAGCCGGCTCCCCACCGCCGGGCCCGCGTGCGACACGCGGGCCCGGCACATCGTTTCGCGCACCCGCACATCGTTTCGCGCACCCGCACACCGTTTCGCGCACCCGCACACCTCCCAGGGGGCAACACCGCATGCAGTTTCCACGATCGGTGCCACGACTGCTCACCACGCTGGCGGCGGGCCTCGGCCTGCTCCTCGGCGCGCTCACCGCACCGGCCCACGCCGAGGAGGCGGCCAACTCACCGGCGCAGTGGCGCAGTTACTGGGTGGACGCCTTCAACGCGGGCATCTACACGCCCGCCCAGGTCGACGCCCTGGTGCAGGACGCGCTGGACGTCAACGCCAACGCGCTGATCGTCCAGACCGCGCGCCGCTACGACTGCTTCTGCAACAACGCCCTCTACCCGCGCACCGACGCCGCGATCGCGCCGGCCCCGTACGACCCGCTGGCGGAGATCGTGAGCAAGGGGCACGCGGCCGGGCTGGAGGTGCACGCCTGGGTCAACGTCAACACGATGTGGAACAGCGCCACCGCGCCCCGCTCCCCCGAGCACGTCTTCAACCAGCACGGCCCGAGCGCCACCGGCAGCGAGCGCTGGCTCAACAAGAAGGCCAACGGCCAGGAGCTGGTCGGCGCCAACGCCTACGTCGACCCCGGGCATCCGGCGGCGGTGGACTACGTCGTACGCGGCGTGCAGAGCATCGTGCGCACCTACGACGTGGACGGCGTCAACCTCGACTACGTCCGCTACCCGGACGGCAGTTCGACCACCACGCACAGCGACTGGGGCTACAACGACGTCTCCGTCGCCCGCTTCCAGCACGCCACCGGCCGCACCGACGTCCCCGCGCCCTCGGACGCCGCCTGGAGCGACTGGCGGCGCGCGCAGGTGACGAACCTGGTGCGGAAGATCTACCTGGGCATCTGGGAGGTCGATCCGCAGGCGCGGCTCTCGATGGACGCGATCACCTACGGCCACGGCCCGCAGGCGGTGGGCGGCTGGCAGTCCACCCGCACCTACGCGGAGGTGCTGCAGGACTGGGCCGGCTGGCTCGACGAGGGGATCATGGACACGGCGGTGACCATGAACTACAAGCGCGAGTGGAACCCGGACCAGGCGCTGATGTTCGCCGAGTGGTCGGAGTTCCTCGCCGACCACCAGGGCGAGCGGCAGGCCGTGAACGGTCCGGCGCTCTACCTCAACGGCATCGAGGACTCCCTGCGCCAGGTCCGCCGGGCGCTGGCGCCCACGGCGGCGGGCAATACGGCGGCGGGCTGGAGCGGTTACTCCTACGCCAACCCCAGCATGAACGTCGCCGCCAACGGCCTGGCGGTCGAACGGGCCGCGCTGGAGCGGGCGTTGACGCAGGGCGAGGAGGCGCCGTTCCGGGAGAAGGCGGCGGTGCCCGCGATGTCGTGGAAGGAGTCGCCCCGCGACGGGCACGTCACCGGCACCCTGCGGCTGCGCGACGGCACCCCGCTGGACCAGGCGCAGGTCACCCTGGACCCGCTGACCACCGGCGGCGCGAGCGTGACGCGCCCCAGCGACGGCTCGGGCTGGTTCGGCTTCGCGCACGTGGAGCCGGGGGTGTACCTGGTCACGGCGAAGCTGCCCAGGGGTGTCGCGGGCTCGCCGGCGACCGTGGTCACGGTGACCGAAGGGGGCCTCGCCCGGGCGGAGTTCCCGCTGCTCATGCCGGTGCCGTAACCGGACGGGGAGCTGCCGCAGCCGCGGTCAGCTCCCCACCGCGGCCCAGGCGTCGCGCAGGCGGCGTACCCCCTCGGTCAGCTCCGCGACGGAGGCCGCGCAGACGAAGCTCAGTCGCAGGTGCGGCGCGGGCGGCTCGGCGGGGAAGTAGTGCCGCCCCGCCGCCACCGCGACGCCCGCGCGCAACGCGGCGTCGGCCAGGGCCCGTTCGTCCGTACCGTCGGGCAGGCGCAGCCACAGGTGGAAGCCGCCGGGCGAGACCCGCGCGGCCGGCCACTGCGGCAGCTCGGCGGCGAGCGCGGCCAGCATCGCCCCGCGCCGCGTGCGCAACTCCGCCGCGACCGCCCGTAGATGGCGGCCCCAGGCCGGGGAGCCGACCAGCTCCAGCGCGGTCTCCTGCAGCGGCCGGGAGACGAAGAAGCTGTCGACGACCTGCACGGCGCGCAGCCGCTCCAGTACGGGCCCGCGCGCGGCGACCGCGCCGACGCGCAGGCTCGGCGAGGCGGCCTTGGTGAGGGAGGTGACGTGCACGACCGTGCCGTCGGGGTCCTCGGAAGCAAGGGTGGGCGGCAGCGCCCCCGCGTCCTCGTGCCCGAGGCGGCGGGCGAAGTCGTCCTCGATGACGAAGGCCCCGGCCCGGCGGGCGATGCGCAGCACCTCGCGCCGCCGCTCGGCGGCCAGGACGGCGGTGGTCGGGTTCTGGAACAGCGGCTGGCAGACGAAGACCCGCGCCCCGGTGGCCCGGAAGGCGTCCGCGAGCAGGTCGGTACGGACCCCGCCGGCGTCCAGGGGTACGGGCACGGGGCGCAGCCCGAAGGCGCGCGCGGCGGCGAGCATGCCGGGATAGGTCGGCGACTCCACGAGCACCGCCTCCCCCGGCGCGGCCAGCGCGCGCAGGGCCCCGGTGAGGGCGGGCTGCCCGCCGCCGGTGACGAGCACCTGCGAGGGTGCCACACCCCCGATCTCGCGGGCGAACCAGCCGCGCAGCTCGGCGATCCCCTCGGTCGGCGGCCGCTCCCAGGCCCCGGGCCGGCGCCCGGCGCGGGCCAGCGCGGCGGCGAGGGCGCGCTCGGGCTGCAGCGCGGGGTGCAGGTAGCCGCCGCTCAGCTCGATGACCCCGGAGCGCGGCGGGGCGAGGGTGGCGAGCAGGTCGGAGGCGTCCACCGAGCGGGGCACCACCTCGGCGCCGCGATGCGCGGCGGGGTCGGATGCCGGGGCGGGATCCGCGCTGAGCGCCAGCTCCTGCCAGGAGGTGTCACCGGGCGCGGACACGGCCGCCCGGGGCTCGGCCCGAAAGGCGCCGGCGCCCGGCCGGGTGACCACCAGCCCCTCGGCGACGAGCTGCCGCAGCGCACGCGAGACGGTGACGGGGCTGACCCGGTGGCGCTCGACCAGCGCCCGGCTGGAGGGGAGTTTCTCACCGGGCGAGTAGCGGTCCAGCTCAACTCGCAGGTCTCGCACCAGATTCGCCGTACTGCTACCGTCATTCATGAGAGCAAACGATAGCGCTATCGCACCGGAATCAGTAGCGGTCGACTCAACAGCAGCCGACCGACCAGAGCCGGTCTCCCCCACCCGCACGCCCACCCGCACCCCCACCGAACCCCCTGGCTTCTGGCACACCACCTGGGGCGGCAGCGTCCTGGCCGCACTCGGCGTCGTCAGCTTCTCCCTGACCTTCCCCGGCACCGCCTGGGCGCTGGAGGGCCTCGGCCCGTGGTCGACGGTCGGCGTGCGGCTGGTGCTGGCCGGGCTGGTGGCCGGCGGCTGCCTGCTGGCGCTGCGGGTGCCGCTCCCCCGCCGCGCGGACTGGTCGGGGATCGCCGTGGTCGCCGGCGGGGTGGTGATCGGCTTCCCGCTGCTGACGACGCTGGCGCTGCGCACCTCCTCCACCTCCCACGCGGCGGTCGTGGTGGGGCTGCTCCCTCTGACCACCGCGGCGCTGGCGGCGGTGGCGTACCCGCTGCTGCCCTCCCGGCGAAACGCGGCGCCGCCGCGTCCCTCGCGTACGTTCTGGCTGGCGGCGGTGGCGGGCGCGGCGGTGGTGGGGGCCTTCACCGTCGGGCAGAGCGGCGGCGCGGTGCGGCTCGCGGACCTGTACCTGCTCGCCGCGCTGCTGGTCTGCGCGGCCGGCTACACCGAGGGCGGCAGGCTGGCCCGCCACCTCCCCGGCTGGCAGGTCATCGCCTGGGCGCTGGTGCTCTGCCTGCCGCTGTCCGCGGTGGGCGCGCTGCTGGCGCTGCGGGTGGAGCCGGTGGCGCTGACGGGGCACGCGGTGGCGGGGCTGCTGTGGATCGCGCTGGGCTCGCAGTTCGCGGGGCTGCTGGTCTGGTATCGCGGGATGGCCGTGATCGGCGTACCGCGGGCGAGTCAGCTGCAGTTGGCGCAGCCGCTGCTCACCCTCTTCTGGTCGGCGACCCTGCTGGGCGAGCAGCTCACCCCCGCGGCGCCGCTGGCCGCGACGGCCGTCCTGGTGTGCATCGCGGTGACCCAGCGGGCGGGCCGCTGAGGGGGTCCGACCACCCCGGACCGGACTCCGCGGTGGAGCACCCCCGACGGGAAAGCCCTAGGGAGCGGCGGCCGGGCGCCGGTAGTGGTCGGCCACCAGCCGGCTCACCGCGCCCAGCGGGTCCTGCGGGAGCAGCTTCGCGGAGAAGAAGACGTGCCCGCCGACCTGCGGATAGTCGCGGCAGAACGCCAGATGCCGCGACAGCTCCGCCGGATCGCCCCACACGGCGGGCTGCCCGGAGGCACCCACCTTGTAGAGCGCCTCGCCGATGTAGAGCCCCACGCCCGTCCCCGCCACCACGTCGCTCCACCAGCGCACCAGCTCCCCGTAGTCCGCCGCGGCCATCCCCAGATGCCAGTAGAGCTGCGGGCAGACGTAGTCGATCCACCCCTTCTTCACCCACTTACGGGTGTCGGCGTACAGGTCGTCGTACGTCTGCACGCCGGCCGAGGTGGCCGAGCCGCGCGCCGGGTCGCTCGCCGCGTTGCGCCACACCCCGAACGGGCTGACCCCGAAGGCGACCTGCGGCTTCACCGCCCTGATCCGCTCCCCCGTCTCCCGGATCAGCGCGTCGATGTTGGACCGCCGCCAGGCCGCCCGCCCGGCGAAGCCGCCCCCGTACGCCCGGTACTCGGGCCCGTCGTCGAACACCTGCCCCGCCACCGGATAGGGGTAGAAGTAGTCGTCGAAGTGCACGGCGTCCACGTCGTACGAGCGCACCACGTGCAGCACGCAGTCCTGGATGTGGGAACGCACCTGCGGCACACCGGGGTTGTAGTAGAGCCCCCCGTTGTAGCGCACCACCCAGTCGGGGTGCAGCCGGGCCGGATGCCGGTCCGCCAGCATCTCGATGCGCTCGTCGCGGCGGATACGGTACGGGTTGAACCAGGCGTGCAGCCGCATCCCCCGCGCGTGCGCCTCGCGCACCGCGAACCCCAGCGGATCCCACCCCGGATCGCGCCCCTGCACCCCGGTCAGCCACTCCGACCAGGGCTCGTACGGCGACGGGAAGAAGGCGTCGGCGGCGGGCCGTACCTGCAGGACAACGGTGTTGAGATTGCGCCGCACCGCCTCGTCGAGCCGCGCCAGCAGCGCCCGCCGCTGCGCCCGGGCCGGCAGCTCCACCGAGAGCGGCCAGTCGGTGTTCACCACGGTGGCGATCCAGCTCCCCCGCATCTGCACGAGCCGCCGCCGGGGCAGCCCCACGGGGGCGCCCGCCCCGAGTGACCCGCCGGCGGCGCTCCCGAAAGCACCGGCCTCCGCCGCCCCCACGGCCAGCGCACCCAGCGCCCCCGCTCCCACCGCACCGAAACGGCGCCTGCTCAGCCCCTCGACCATCACGAATCCCTCCGACCGGCTCCGCCCACCATGACCTGCCGGAGGCGGCCATTCCGGGTGTGTGCGGGATCACTGCCGTATTTCACCGCCTCGGGCCGCAGAACTTCCGGGTCCGACAACCCCATGAGCGTTCTTTCACCTGTCTCGGGTAACGTCGATCCGTACAGCGCAGTACAGGGCCGTACCGCGCCATCCAGGGAAAGGGCACGTGTGCCGTGAGCGATATCCAGCGCATCGGAGTGGTCGGCGCAGGTCAGATGGGGGCCGGCATCGCGGAGGTCTGCGCGCGGTCCGGTCTCGACGTCAAGGTCGCCGAGATCACCGGTGAGGCGCTGGAGCTGGGGCGCACCCGGCTGCACAACTCCCTGGAGAAGGCCGCCGAACGCGGCAAGATCAGCGAGCAGGAGCGGGACGAGACCCTCGCCCGGCTGAGCTTCACCACGGACCTCGGCGAGTTCGCCGACCGGGACCTCGTCATCGAGGCGGTCGTGGAGAACGAGCAGGTCAAGACGGAGATCTTCCAGATCCTCGACCAGGTGGTGACCCGCGCGGACGCGATCCTCGCCTCCAACACCTCCTCCATCCCGCTGGTGAAGCTGGCGGTGGCCACCTCGCGCCCCGACCACGTGATCGGCATCCACTTCTTCAACCCCGCGCCGGTGCAGAAGCTGGTCGAGCTGATCCCGGCGCTGACCACCAGCGAGGAGACGGTCGAGCGCGCCGAGCAGTGGGCGTCCAAGATCCTGGGCAAGCACGCCATCCGCGCCCAGGACCGCTCGGGCTTCATCGTCAACGCCCTGCTGGTGCCCTACCTGCTCTCCGCCATCCGCATGTTCGAGTCGGGGCTGGCGACCCGGGAGGACATCGACAACGGCATGGAGCTGGGCTGCGCCCACCCGATGGGCCCGCTGAAGCTCTCGGACCTGATCGGTCTGGACACGGTCGCCTCGATCGCGGACTCGATGTACCAGGAGTACCGCGAGCCCCTGTACGCGGCCCCGCCGCTGCTGCAGCGGATGGTCGACGCAGGACGCCTCGGCCGCAAGACCGGCGCGGGCTTCTACACGTACGCCTGAGAGCCTGCCGGGCGGACGACGGAGGCCGCCCGGCAGGCTCTGAGATAGTTGTCGGGCAGCAGCCCATCGATCAACAGGAGCCCCGTCCCGTGACGACACTCGCCCTCGGCCCCCACTGGCTGGACCCGGACTACCTGATCCAGACCTTCGGACTGATCGGTGTCCTGACGATCGTCTTCGCCGAGTCGGGCCTGCTGATCGGCTTCTTCCTCCCCGGCGACTCCCTGCTCTTCACCACGGGACTGCTGGTCGCCGGGGACAAGCTGGACTACCCGCTGTGGCTGGTCTGCGCCCTGATCTGGGTCTTCGCGATCCTCGGCGACCAGGTCGGCTACCTCTTCGGCCGCAAGGTGGGCCCCTCGCTCTTCCGCCGCCCCGACTCCCGCCTCTTCAAGCAGGAGAACGTGGAGAAGGCGCACGACTTCTTCGAGCGCCACGGCCCCAAGTCGATCGTCCTGGCCCGCTTCGTGCCGATCGTACGGACCTTCACCCCGATCGTCGCCGGCGTCAGCCGCATGAACTACCGCACGTTCATCACGTACAACCTGATCGGCGGCGCCCTGTGGGGCATCGGCGTCACGGTCCTGGGCTACTTCCTGGGCCAGATCGACTTCGTCCACGAGCACATCGAGCTGATCCTGATCCTGATCGTCCTCCTCTCGGTGGTCCCGATCGCGATCGAGTTCCTCCGCGCCCGCGGCAAAACCCCCGCCAAGCAGGAGGACCCCTCCCGCGGCCGCCACGCCAAGCGCTGACCGACCGGGATACCGGAAGGCCGGCCAACCCAAGCGAGGGGCCCGGAGCGACGACTCCGAAAAGACGCACCGCAACGCAGGCCCCCGACAGAGCAGCAAATCGACCGATGGCCAGTGAATCCCTATGGCTTTTCGGAGTTGTCGCGGAGAGGCCCCGCCCCCACAACGAAGCAGCCCCCGCCCCACGACGAAGAAGCCCCCACCTCAACGCAAAGAAGCCCACCCCACAACGAAGGGGTCCCCCGCAACCGCGGAGGACCCCTTCACCACGTAAACCGCTACGCCCCCCGCAGCACAGCCCCGGTCGCAGCAGCCACCGAGGCAACCGCCGCGTCACGAGCCGCAGTGGCCTCCTCGACGGTCAGCGTCCGATCCCCGGCCCGGAACCGCAGCGCATAGGCCAGCGACTTCTTCCCGGCCTCGATCTGATCACCGGTGTAGACGTCGAAGAGCCGCACGGACTCAAGCAGCCCACCCGCCCCCGCCCGCAGCGCGGCCTCGACATCGGCCGAAGGCACACCCGCGTCGACGACCAGCGCGACATCCTGCGTGGCCACCGGATAGTGGGAGATGCCCGGAGCTACCACGCCCGAACCAGCACGCCCGAGCAGATCGAGATCGACCTCCATCGCGGACGTCCGCTCCGGCAGCCCGAACGCCTTGACCACCCGGGGATGCAGCTCCCCGGCGTGCCCGACGAGCGTCTTCACGCCGTCCACCGAGGCGTACAGCGCCGCACACCGCCCCGGATGCCAGGGCTCGTGCTGATCGGCCTCGACGGCGAGCGACGCACCCGCGGCCTCGGCGACGACCCGCGCGGCCTCCACCGCGTCGGCCCAGCTGGCGGCGCGCCCCGCGCCCCACCACCCGGAGCGCTCGCGTCCGCCCGCGAGGACCACCGCGGCGCGCCGCGGCTGCGCGGGCAGCGCGGCCTCCAGCGCGGCGACCTCGTCCTGGGTGGGACGCCGGTCCACCGGCAGCCGGACGGCCGCGGGCGCCTCGGGCGCGGGGCGGAAGACCGCGCCCGTCTCGAAGAGCGCGAGGTCGTGCGAGCCGCGGCTCTCGTTGCGCCGCAGCGCGGCCAGCAGGCCCGGCAGCAGCGTCGTACGCAGCGCGGGCTCCTGGTCGTTGAGCGGGTTGACCAGGGTGACGACCCGCCGCCGCGCATCGTCGGCGGGCAGCCCCAACTGATCGAAGACCCCAAGACCCACGAACGGGTAGGACGGCGCCTCGACGTACCCCGCGCCGGCCAGCGCGCGCCCGACGCGCCGGTGCAGCCGCTGGCGCGCGGTGAGGCCGCGCCCGGCGGGTGCGGAGGGCAGCGTGGAGGGCAGGTTCTCGTACCCCTCCAGCCGGATGACCTCCTCGGCGAGGTCGTTGGGCGCGGTGAGGTCGGGTCGCCAGGAGGGGACGGACACGGTCAGCTCGTCGGCGCCGTAGACGTCGCAGCCGATCTCCTGCAGGCGACGCACCACGGTCTCGCGGCCGTAGGGGACGCCCGCCACCCGGTCGGGGTGGTCGGCGCGCATCTGCACGGTGCGCGGCACCGCGGGGGCGACGACCTCGGTGACGCCGGCCTCCGCCGTACCGCCCGCGAGCAGTACGAGCAGGTCCACCGCGCGCTGCGCGGCGGCGGGCCCGGCCTGCGGGTCCACGCCGCGCTCGAAGCGCTTGGCGGCCTCCGAGGAGAGCTTGTGGCGGCGGGCGCTGCGGGCGATGGTCACGGGGTCGAAGTGGGCGGCCTCGATGACGATCTCGCTGGTGCCCTGGGCCTCGCCCAGCAGCGTCTCGTGGACGACCGGGTCGGCGATCTCGGTGTCGGCGCCGCCCATGACGCCGGCCAGGCCGATCGGCCCGTTGCCGTCGGTGATCACCAGGTCCTCGGCGTCGAGGGTGCGCTCGACGCCGTCGAGGGTGGTGAACTTCTCGCCCGGCAGCGCGCGCCGCACGCCGATGGGGCCCTCGACCCGGGTGCGGTCGTAGGCGTGCAGCGGCTGGCCGATCTCCAGCATCACGTAGTTGGTGATGTCGACGGCCAGCGAGATGGGCCGCATGCCGGCCTTCTGCAGCCGGCGCTGCAGCCACAGCGGGGAGCGCGCCTCGGGGGCGATCCCGGTGACGGTGCGCGCGGTGAAGCGGTCGCAGCCGGCGAGGTCGGAGACGGCGACCGGGTAGCCGTACTCGTTGGGGCCGGGGACGTCCAGCAGCGCGGGGTCGCGCAGCGGGAGGCCGTAGGCGGTGGCGGCCTCGCGGGCGACGCCGCGCATCGACAGGCAGTAGCCGCGGTCGGCGGTCACGGCGATGTCGAGGACCTCGTCGGTCAGCTCCAGCAGCTCGACCGCGTCGGTGCCGGGCTCGTACTCCGGCGGCAGGACGATGATGCCGTCGCCCCAGGCGCCGTCATCGGGGATGCCCAGCTCGGCGGCGGAGCAGATCATGCCCTCGGAGAGCTTGCCGTAGGTCTTGCGGGCGGCGATCTCGAAGCCGCCGGGCAGCACCGCGCCGGGCAGCACGACGACGACCTTGTCGCCGACGGCGAAGTTGCGCGCGCCGCAGACCAGGTTCTGCGGCTCGCCGGTGCCGTTGGCGTCGCCGACGTCGACCTGGCACCAGCGGATCGGCTTCTTGAAGTCGGTCAGCTCCTCGATGGCGAGGACCTTGCCGACGACGAGGGGGCCCTTGAGGTCGGCGCCGAGCTGCTCGACGGTCTCGACCTCCAGCCCGGCGGGGATGAGCTTGGCCTGGACGTCGCGGCCGGTGGCGGAGGCCGGCAGGTCGACGTACTCCCGCAGCCACGAAAGCGGGACTCGCATCAGATCTCCATCCCGAACGGCCGGGTGAACCGGACGTCACCCTCGACCATGTCTCGCATGTCCTGGACGTTGTGGCGGAACATCAGCATCCGCTCGATGCCGAAGCCGAAGGCGTAGCCGCTGTACTTCTCCGGGTCGATCCCGCAGGCCGTCAGGACCTTGGGGTTGACCATGCCGCAGCCGCCCAGCTCGATCCAGCCCTCGGAGGAGCAGGTGCGGCAGGGGCGGTCGGGGTCGCCGACGGAGGCGCCGCGGCAGACGTAGCAGACCATGTCCATCTCGGCGGAGGGCTCGGTGAAGGGGAAGTGGTTCGGCCGCAGCCGGGTCTTCATCTCCTCGCCGCCGAACAGCTCGCGGACCATGTGGTCCAGCGTGCCCTTCAGGTCCGCCATGGTCAGGCCCTCGTCGATGGCGAGCAGCTCGACCTGGTGGAAGACGGGCGTGTGGGTGGCGTCCAGCTCGTCGGTGCGGTAGACGCGGCCGGGGCAGATCACGTACACCGGCAGCTCGCGCTCCAGCAGGGAGCGGATCTGCACCGGCGAGGTGTGCGTACGCAGCACCAGGCCGGAGTCCTCGCCGCCGTCGGCGCCGCGCACGAAGAACGTGTCCTGCTCGGTACGGGCCGGGTGGTCGGGGCCGATGTTCAGGGCGTCGAAGTTGAACCACTCCGCCTCGACCTCGGGGCCCTCGGCGACCTCGTAGCCCATGGCGACGAAGACGTCCTCGATGCGCTCGGAGAGCGTGGTGAGGGGGTGGCGGGCGCCGGCCGGAAGGCGGTCGTAGGGCAGCGAGACGTCCACGGCCTCCTCGACCAGCACGCGCGTGTCGCGCTCGGCCTCCAGCTCCTCCTGGCGCTTCCTGAGCGCCTGGTTGACCGCGCCGCGCGCCTGGCCGACGCGCTTGCCGGCGTCGGCCTTGGCGTGCGGCGGCAGGGCGCCGATCTCACGGTTGGCGAGCGCCAGCGGGGAGCGGTCGCCGCTGTGGGCGGTCTTCGCCTCGCGGAGCTGCTCGAGGTCGGCGGCGGCGGCGAAGGCCGCGAGGGCCTCGTCGCGCATCCGCTCGATCTCTGCCGGCTTCAGTGCCTCGACCTCGACGGGGTCGTACGACTTATTGGGTGCGGACATCCTTTTCCCGTATTTCCGATTGGCTGGCTGCGCGCCCTGACCGTGCGTTTCGTGTGCGGTAGTGCCCTGGTGCCAAAGGGCGAGTCTATAGGGGCGCAGAGGGGTGGGTTTCGCCCGCGGTGACCGTACGGGCCCGGGGCGGTGCCGGGGGCGCCCGTCGGGGCTCAGGCCAGGTGGGCCGGGGTGCCGACGGGCAGCGTAAAGCGGAAGCGGGCGCCGCCGGCCGGGGCGCGGCTGACGGAGATCGTGCCGCCGTGGGCCTCGACGATGCCCTTGACGATGTAGAGCCCCAGTCCGGTGCCCCCGCGTTTGCTGCCCCGCCAGAAGCGGGTGAAGACGCGGCTCATCGACTCCTCGGGGATGCCGGGGCCCTCGTCGCTCACGGTGATCTCGGTGCCTTCCGTACTGGCGTCCTCCGCGCTGGCGGGGACGCCCGCGGGTGCCACCTCGATGGTGACAGTCCCGGCGCCGTGGCGCACCGCGTTTTCCAGCAGGTTGCCCAGTACCTGGTCGATCTTGTCGGGGTCGGCCCACAGCTGCGGCAGTACGGGCGCCACCACGGTGGCGAAGCGGGCGGGGTCCTCCCCCGCGGCGGTGAGGACCTCGACGTGGCGGCGGACGGCGGCGGCGATGTCGACGGTCTGCCGGCGCACCTCCAGCCGGCCGGAGTCGATGCGGGAGATGTCGAGCAGCTCGGCGATGAGCCGGGTGACGCGGTTGGCGTCGGCGTGCACCGTCTCCAGCATGAGCCGCTTCTGGTCGTCGGTGAAGCGCTCCCACTTCGCCAGCAGGGTGGCGGTGAAGCCCTTGACGGAGGTCAGCGGGGAGCGCAGTTCGTGCGCGACGGTGGCGATCAGCTCGGCGTGGCTGCGCTCGTTGCGCAGCCGGGCCTCGGTGGAGCGCAGGGTGACCACCAGGCGGTGCAGGGGTCCGGCCGGGTGCAGGCGTACGTAGCGGGCGGCGGCCAGCACCTCGCGGTTGCCGGGCAGCAGCAGGTGGCGCTCGGGCTGGGCGGTGCGGATGGCCAGTCCGCCGTAGGGGTCGGTCAGCTCCCACCAGCGGCGGCCCTTGAGGTCCTCCAGCGGCAGCGCCTCGGCGATCGGGCGGCCCAGCGCGGCGGCGGGGTCCAGGGCGGTGATCCGGGCGGCGGCCGTGTTGAAGCAGACGACGCGGCCGCTCTCGTCGGCGACGACGAGGCCGTCGGGAAGGTCGTCGGGGTCCAGGGCGAGGCCCTTGGGATCGCTCGCGCCGTCCGTGAACTCCACTGGCAACCCCCTTCCGCAGGGCGGCTGTTGCCCCGGCTCCCCCGCCGGTCGCGCCCCGGTCGGGCCACCTTAGCCGGTGAAGGTGGCGCCGGGGCACCCGCGCGATGGCCGAAACGGTCCGGGCGGCGGCCTCCCGGCGCCCGGCGCGCGCCCGCGTGCGCGGGTTTCAGCGGCTGCCCGGACCGGCCGCTCTCAACGGCAGCCGCCCTCGGCACGCTGGGCGCGCGCGGACCCGTAGAGGCATACGGCCGCGGCGGTCGCCAGGTTCAGGCTCTCGGCCTTGCCGTGGATCGGGACGCGCACCACGGAGTCGGCCAGCGCCCGGGTCTCCTGCGGCAGCCCCCACGCCTCGTTGCCGAAGACCCAGGCGGTGGGGCCGCCGAGCAGGCCGCTGTCCAGCTCGCCGTCCAGGTCGCTCTCGCCGGCGCCGTCGGCGGCGACGATCCGCACGCCCGCCGCGCGCAGTCCGGCGACCGCCTGCTCGACGGGGACGCCGACCGCGACGGGGACGTGGAAGAGGCTGCCGGCGGAGGCCCGTACCGACTTGGGGTTGTAGAGGTCGACGGAGGCGTCCGTCAGGACGACCGCGTCGGCGCCCGCCGCGTCGGCGCAGCGCAGCACCGTGCCGGCGTTCCCGGGGTCGCGGACGTGCGCCAGCACGGCGACCAGCCTGGGCCGGGCGGCCAGAATCTCCTCGAACGGCGAGTCGACGAAGCGGCAGACCCCGACCAGTCCCTGCGGGGTGACGGTCTGGGAGACCTCCGCCATCACCTCGTCGGTGGCGGTGCACACGCGCGCGCCCGCCGCCCGCGCGGCCTGGACGATGTCGGCGTGGCGCTCGGCGGCCTCCACGGTGGCGAAGAGCTCCAGCAGGGCGGGCTCCTCGCGCCCGTCGGCGGTGACGGTGCGGCCGACGGCCTCCCGTACGGCCTGGGGCCCCTCGGCGAGGAAGCGGCGTTCCTTGCCGCGGAAGTTGCGCCGCGAGAGCCGCCGGGCGGCGCTGACGCGCGCGGAGCGGACGGAGGTCAGCTCGGGGCTCGGGGCTGCGGTCACGCTTGCTCTCTCCAGGGGCTGCGGGGGGTGGACCGGTGCGGGCCGGGGTGGCCCGGTGCGGAGACGGGGGCCTTCAACGACAGGACCCGCAGGGCTCAGCCCTGCGGGTCCTGCTCAGCCGTTGGCGAAAGTCTCGCTCAGGCGGCGGCCTTCGGCGCGTTGACGTCGGCGGGGAGGGCCTTCTGGGCCACCTCGACGAGCGCGGCGAACGCGTTGGAGTCGTTGACCGCGAGCTCGGCCAGCATCTTGCGGTCGACCTCGACGTTGGCGGCCTTCAGACCCTGGATGAGGCGGTTGTACGTCATGCCGTTCTGGCGGGCAGCGGCGTTGATGCGCTGGATCCACAGCTGACGGAAGTCGCCCTTGCGCTTCTTGCGGTCGTTGTAGTTGTAGACCAGCGAGTGGGTGACCTGCTCCTTGGCCTTGCGGTACAGGCGGGAGCGCTGGCCGCGGTAGCCGCTGGCCTGCTCGAGGATTGCCCGACGCTTCTTGTGAGCGTTTACTGCCCGCTTGACGCGTGCCATTTTCAAACTCCTTGGTTACTGATGGTCCCGGGACGGGAGCGCTACGGCGCGGCGTGACGTCAGCCGCCGCCGGCGCGGGGGGTGTTACTTGCCGAGAAGCTTCTTGATCTTCTTGGCGTCGGCCGGGGCCATCTCCACGGTGCCCGTGAGACGACGGGTCACACGCGAGGACTTGTGCTCGAGCAGGTGGCGCTTGCCGGCGCGCTCGCGCAGCACCTTGCCGGAGCCGGTGATCTTGAAGCGCTTCTTGGCACCGCTGTGCGTCTTGTTCTTCGGCATAGCGCCGTTCACTCCTCGTCAGTGGACATCCCCTCCCGCCGGAAGACGGCAGGCGGGAACGCCCGGTGTTTCGGTTGGCTGCCGACGGCCCCTGGCGCGGGGCCCTCGGTGTTGCGTGCCGGGCGGGGGCCCGACTCAGGCTTCGGCCGACTCCTGCACGGGCTCCTCGACGAAGTCCTCGGCCGAGTCCTCGGCGAAGTCCTCGCCGGAGTCCTCGAGCGGCCGGCCCTGGCGCTCCGCCTTGCGGGCGGCCTGGGCCTCGCGCGCCTCGGCCATGGCCTCGGTCTTCTTCTTGTGCGGCCCGAGAACCATGATCATGTTTCGGCCGTCCTGCTTCGGGCTGGACTCGATGAAGCCCAGGTCCTGGACGTCGTCCGCAAGTCGCGTCAGCAGCCGGAAGCCCAACTCGGGGCGGGACTGCTCGCGGCCGCGGAACATGATCGTGATCTTGACCTTGTCGCCCTGCTTGAGGAAGCGGACCACGTGACCCTTCTTGGTCTCGTAGTCGTGCGGGTCGATCTTCGGCCGGAGCTTCATCTCCTTGATGACCGTGTGCGCCTGGTTCTTGCGCGCCTCACGGGCCTTCATGGCCGACTCGTACTTGAACTTCCCGTAGTCCATGAGCTTGCACACGGGAGGACGGGCTGTCGCCGCCACCTCGACCAGGTCGAGGTCGTACTCCTGGGCAAGCTCCAGGGCCTTGGCAAGCGGCACGATGCCGACCTGCTCGCCACTGGGACCGACAAGACGCACCTCGGGGACGCGAATACGGTCGTTGATGCGGGGCTCGGCGCTGATGGGGCCTCCTCGGTAGCACCACACGGATGCCTGGCGGGCAGCCGCGTTACGTCTGGTTGGCGACCTCACCGCGTCCGGGCATGAAAGAAGCCCCGGACGGGAGCACAGCGGATGCTCCTTGCCGGGGAGCACCGCCGCGATAACCGCGGGGCGCGTCTGGACCGGTGACCCGCCTGCCCGGGGGCTGGTCGGGTGGGATGCTCAGGAGCGTCCACTTGTGGGCCGGGCACCTGCGCACGGGGTGCTGTCTCGTAGACAGCCTCATGCAACACGTGTCCAGCCGGTCGTCCTCAAGACTACCAGGGCGGGCCGCCAGGTGCACATTCGGCGTATCGGCGGCCCGAGGCTCCCGGCGCGGGGGCTCAGCCGTAGACGGGGCCCGTGTACTTCTCGCCCGGGCCCTGGCCCGGCTCGTCCTTGACCAGGGACGCCTCGCGGAAGGCCAGCTGCAGGGACTTCAGGCCGTCGCGCAGCGGGGCGGCGTGGAAGGAGCTGATCTCCGTGGTGCTCGCGTCCAGCAGGCCGGCGAGGGCGTGGATGAGCTTGCGGGCCTCGTCCAGGTCCTTGTGCTTCTCGCCGTCCTCGGTGAGGCCGATCTTCACGGCGGCGGCGCTCATCAGGTTCACCGCGACGGTCACGATCACCTCCACCGCGGGGACCTCCGCGATGTCGCGGGCCATCGCGTCAAAGTCGGGCTGCTCGTCTTCGGGGGCGGGGTTCGCGTCGCTCATGGGGCCCAAGCCTAGGGCCTCGGGGGCGGTGGTACGGACCGGCTCAGCGCTCGTAGAAGGGCTGCCCGGCGAGGGCCGCGTCGGCGGGCAGGAGGGCGAGGTCCAGGCCGCGGACGAGGCGGGCGCGCAGTGCGGGGTCGGCGGCCAGGGCGGCGGCGACCTCCTGGGCCCGCGCCGCCGGGCTCCCGCCGGGGGGGTCGTCCGCCAGGACGAGGGCGAGCGTGCCGTCGGCGTGCTCCGCGGGGCCCAGCCAGGCCCGTACGACGGCGGGGGAAGCGGCCAGCAGGGTGTGCAGGGCCTCGGTGACCGCCGGGTCCGCCAGCGGGTCGAGATCGCTGCGGCCCTCCGCGGCGGCGAGCAGCGCCGCTCCGGCGAGGGCGTACGGGACGGGGCCCGCGACGTCCAGCGCCAGGGTGTCGGCGCCCTCGGAGACTGCCGCCTGGATGGCCTGGCGCAGCGGGACGGCGACCGGGCGGGCCTGGGCGTCCCAGCGGGCCAGGGCCTCGGTGGAGGTGAAGGCGGGCAGCGCCCGGCGGCCGTCCGGCGCGGTCAGGGTGGGGACGGCCATGTCGCTGCTCTTGTCGCGGCGCAGCCCGTCGGGGCCGGTCTCCGCCTCGCCCAGCAGCGCGACGACGGGGACGAGCAGGCGCGCGTCGGCGAGGGCGGCCAGGACCGCGGACTCGGCGGCGCCCCGCCCCCTGCCGGCGGCGGCCCAGGCCGCGAGGGCCCCGGTCAGCCGCGGGTCGGCGGAGCCGTCGTCGTCGGCGAAGCCGGAGTCGGGGATGTTCTTCAGCGGGGGTTCAGGATGATTCGTCGGCGCCACGGGTCGAGGGTAGCCCGGCGGGGTGGGCCGGTCGGACGGGCCGGGGGGCCTGCGGCGCCGCAGCGGCCTCGGGCGCTTCGGTGGCGGGTGGACGGGCGGGCGCCGGCCGCGCCTCGTCCGGCCACGGGAGCGCCTCGGCGTACGGCTCGCGCGAGCGCCGCCAGGCGAAGTACGCCGCGCCCAGCAGCCCCAACCCGGCGACGCCCAGCCCGAGTTCGCGCCCGCCGGGCGCCGGCGGCCCGGGCGGGCCGGCGGTGGTGGGCCCGGGGCCGAAGTAGCGCTCCTTCGCGGGCGCGGTGGACGGGCGCTGCGGCTGCGGCTTCGTCTTCAGCGCCAGGCGTACGGCCGCCCCCGCGTCCACCACGCCCGCGCCGAGCGCGTCGCTGCGGCCGCCCTCGGGGGTGCGGCGGGCGGTCTGCTGGAGCAGCTGCTTGACCTGGCGTGGGCTGAGGTCGGGGTTGGCGGAGCGGACCAGGGCGGCCACGCCGGAGACGAAGGCGGCGGCGGCGCTCGTACCCCAGCCCTCGTAGTAGTTGCGGTCCGGGTCGGCGATGACGACGTCCACGCCGGGGGCGGCGACGGTGGCGTACCAGCGGCGGGTGGAGAAGGGGGCGCGGTCGCCGTCGCGGTCGACGGCGGTGACGGCGATGACGCCGGGGTAGGCGGCCGGGTAGGAGGCGCGGTTGCCCTTGGCGCCGCTGTTGCCGGCGGAGGCGACGACCACGACGCCCTTGGCCAGCGCGTACTGCACGGCCGCGTCCTCGCCGGCCTCCGGGTGGGCGGTTTTGCTGTCGTCGCCCAGGGAGAGGTTGATGACGTCGGCGCCGTGGTCGGCGGCCCAGCGGATGCCCTCGGCCAGGGCGCCGCCGCGCTTGGCGCGGGCGCGTTTGCGGCTGGGGTCGGCCTCTTCGAGGATCACGCGTACGGGCAGGATCCGCGCCGCGGGGGCGACGCCGCGCACCCCGTCGCCGCCGCCCGGGCCGTGGCCGTGGGCGGCGATGATGCCGGCCATGGCGGTGCCGTGGCGGGCCCACTCCCCGTCGCCCCGGCCGGCGCCGAAGCCGATGAGGTCCCGGCCGCCGAGGACCTGCCCGGTCAGGTCGGGGTGCTGGGCGTCGACGCCGGTGTCGAGCACGGCGACGGTGACGCCGCGGCCCTGGGTGACGCCCCAGGCCTGGGGTGCGCGCACGCCGTCGACGCCCCATTCCAGGTCGCGGATGGCGTCGGCGCGGGCGGCGCCGGCGGCGGTACCGGTGAGGGGGCCCGCGGCGGACAGGGCGAGGGCGAGTGCCGCCGCCACCGTCGCCAGGCGGCGCTTCACTTCTCCTCCTCGGGCGCGGTGGCCTCGATACGGGCGCGCAGCCGGGCCTCGACGGCGGCGGCGAGGCCCAGGGCCTCGTGGCCGAGTCCGGACTGGGCGACGGCGGTGGTCTGCTTGGCCTGCGCCGCGCGGGCGGCGGGCTGCGGGTGGGCGACCACGCGGCCGTCGGCGAAGCCGGAGACGGCGTAGACGACGACGGGTGCGCCGGCCAGGACGCCGACGGTCCAGCCGGCCCGCTGGCGGTCGCCGAAGCGGGCGGCGGGGGTGCCCGGGGCGGCGTAGGGGCGCGGCAGCAGGCCGGGCCGCTCGCCGAGGTGCTCGCGCTCGAAGCGGGCGGCCAGTCTGCGCAGGGGCGCCGGGCCGGCTTCGGCGAAGAGGAGTCCGACGGTGATGACGCTGCTGCCGCTGGCGTCGCTGTACGTGGCGCGCAGCAGCCGGGCGCAGCCGGCGGGCGCCAGCTCCCGGGCCAGGGGGGCGTCGAGGCCGGCGGCGCAGGGGCTGTCGGGGGCGAGGGCGACGCGTACCCACGTACGGTCCGAGCGGCCCGGTCCGCTGCCCTTGCCGTGCAGGACGGGCGGGAGGAGGGTGTCGACGGGCTCGCTGTGCCAGAGCTCGCGGACGCGGTCGTACGCGGCGACGTCGGCCGGGACGCGCGGCCCGCGCTCGGCCCAGGTGTCCAGCGCGGCGGCGGTCAGCGCGGCGAGGCCGAGCAGCAGGCACAGGGCGGCGGCCGCGCGGCCGGGGCGGCGCGGGGGCAGGGCGGCGGAGTGGACGCCCTCGTCGGGAGCGGGGGGCGGGGCGGGGATCGCGGGGGCGGGGCGCGACTGCTGCGCGTGGTCCGCGGGTACGCGGTCGGCCTCGGTGCTCACCGGCGCGCTCCCCCTTTTCCTCCGGCGGTCCAGCGAGCGCACACTCTACTGGCCGTCACGCGCGGGCGTGTGCCCGCGAGCGCGCGCGAGCCCCTGCTTCACACGTGCCCTTGAGAGTACGTGCCGGAGCTGTCCGCGGGCACCCCCTACCCCGGGAGCGGATCCCTCTGGCAGGCTGCCCGCCATGGCTCCTCCCCACTCCGGTCCCCACTCCGCTCCCCACTCCGGCCCGCCCGTCGGCGCCCTCGCGCAGTCCGCCGCCGAACGCGCCCGCTACGACCGCGCCACCGCCGGCCTCGACGCCCCGCTCGCCGTCGTGGACCTCGACGCCTTCGACGCCAACGCCGACGACCTCGTGCGCCGGGCCGGCGGCAAGCCGATCCGGGTGGCGAGCAAGTCGGTGCGCTGCCGGGCGCTGCTGCGGCGGGCGCTGGAGCGGCCGGGCTTCGCCGGGGTCATGGGCTTCACCCTGGCGGAGTCGCTGTGGCTGGCGCGGGACGGCTTCGGGGACGTACTGCTGGCCTACCCCTCGGCCGACCGGGCGTCCTTCGCCGAGCTGGCGGCCGACGCGAAGGCGGCAGCCGCGGTGACGGTGATGGTCGACTCCCCCGAGCAGCTCGACCTCGCCGAGGCGGCGCGCGCGGGCGGCCGGGAGGAGATCCGCGTCTGCGTCGAACTGGACACCTCGCTGCGGATGTTGAACGGCCGCATCCGGATCGGCTCGCGCCGCTCACCCCACGCCAGCCCGGCCGCGCTGGCGGAGCTGGCGCGCGCGGTGGTGCGCCGGCCGGGCTTCCGGCTGGTGGGGGTCATGGCGTACGAGGGCCACGTCGCCGGGGTCGGCGACGCGCTGCGGGGCCGCCCGGGGCGCTCGGCGGCGATCCGGCTGATGCAGGCGGCGGCGCGCCGGGAACTGGCCGCGCGCCGCGCCGAGGCGGTACGGGCGGTGCGGGCGGTGGCGCCGGAGCTGGAGTTCGTCAACGGCGGCGGCACGGGCAGCGTGCAGCACACCGCCGCCGAGGAGGCGGTGACGGAGATCGCGGCGGGCTCGGGGCTCTACCATCCGCGGCTCTTCGACAACTACACGTCCTTCGCGGGCCGTCCGGCCGCCCTCTTCGCCCTGCCGGTGGTACGCCGTCCCGGCCCCGGGGTGGTCACGGTGCTGGGCGGCGGCTATCCGGCCTCGGGCGCGGCGGGCGGCGACCGCCTCCCCGAGCCGTGGCTGCCGGCCGGACTGCGCTACGACCCGCTGGAGGGCGCCGGCGAGGTGCAGACGCCGCTGCTGGGCGCGGCGGCGGACGACCTGGCGGTGGGCGACCGGGTGTGGTTCCGCCACGCGAAGGCGGGCGAGCTGTGCGAGCGCTTCGCGGAGCTGCACCTGGTGCGCGGCGACGCGGTGGTGGAGACGGTGGCGACGTATCGCGGGGAGGGGCGGACGTTTCTCTGAGGAACGGTCCCAAGTCCCTAGCGGGGGCGGCTGCTTCGGCCGCCCCCCGCTAGAGCCCGTATCCCTACAGCGCGGTGACGTACGCCCCCGAGAGGCCGCCGTCCACCAGGAACTCCGCCGCGTTGACGAAGGAGGCGTCGTCGCTGGCCAGGAAGGCCACGGCGGCGGCGATCTCCTCCGCCTCGGCGAAGCGGCCCGGCGGGATGTGCACGAGGCGGCGCGCGGCGCGCTCGGGGTCGGCGGCGAACAGCTCCCGCAGCAGCGGGGTGTTGACCGGTCCGGGGCACAGGGCGTTGACGCGGATGCCCTCGCGGGCGAACTGCACGCCCAGTTCGCGCGACATGGCCAGCACGCCGCCCTTGGAGGCGGTGTAGCTGATCTGCGAGGTGGCGGCGCCCATCACGGCGACGAAGGAGGCGGTGTTGATGATGGAGCCCTTCCCCTGGCGGCGCATGTAGGGGATGGCGGCCTTGCAGCAGAGGTAGACGGAGGTGAGGTTGACGTCCTGGACGCGCTTCCAGGCCTCCAGTCCGGTGGTGAGGATGGAGTCGTCGTCGGGCGGTGAGATGCCGGCGTTGTTGAAGGCGATGTCGACCGATCCGTAGGTGTCGTGGGCGGTGGCGAAGAGTGCCTCGACCTGCTCGGGGTCGGTGACGTCGGTCCGTACGAACAGGCCCCCGGTCTCCTGCGCGGCGGCCTTGCCCGCCGCCTCGTCGATGTCGGCGCACACCACGTGCGCGCCCTCGGCGGCCAGCCGCCGCGCGGTGGCCAGTCCGATGCCGCTGCCGGCGCCGGTGACGACGGCGGTGCGGCCGGGGAGGCGGCGGCAGACGGGGGTGTCGTGCTGCAAGGTCGCTCCTTGGAGTCGGTGGGTGGGGCTGGTACGGACCGGGTGGGTCACTCGGTGCTGAGGAAGACGTTCTTGGTCTCGGTGAAGGCGGCGAGCGCGTCGGGCCCCAGTTCGCGGCCGAGGCCGGAGTGCTTGAAGCCGCCGAACGGGGTCCAGTAGCGCACGCTGCTGTGCGAGTTGACGGAGAGGTTGCCCGCCGCGACGGCCCGCGACACCCGCAGCGCGCGGGCGCCGTCGCGCGTCCAGATCGAGCCGGCGAGCCCGTACGGCGTGGCGTTGGCGAGTCGTACGGCCTCCTCCTCGTCGGTGAAGGGCAGCACGACGGCGACGGGGCCGAAGATCTCCTCCATCGCCCGCGGATCGTCGGCGGGCACGCCGGTGAGGACGGTCGCCGGATACCAGAACCCGTCGCCGCCCGGCGCCCTGCCGCGGATGGCGGCGGGGGCGTCCTCGGGGACGTAGGAGCGCACCCGCTCGCGCTGGCGGGCGGAGATCAGCGGGCCCATGAGCGTGGCCTCGTCGGCGGGGTCGCCGACGGTGAAGGCGTGGACGGCGGGCTCCAGCAGCTCCAGGAAGCGCTCGTAGACGCCGCGTTGGACGAGGATGCGGGTACGGGCGCAGCAGTCCTGGCCGGTGTTGTCCAGGAAGGAGGCCGGGGCCGCGGCGGCGGCGCGCTCCACGTCGGCGTCGGCGAACACGAGGTTGGGGCTCTTGCCGCCCAACTCCAGGGTGACGCGCTTGAGTCCGGCGGCGCACGTGGCCATGACCTCGCGCCCCACGGCGGTCGATCCGGTGAACACCACCTTGGCCACGCCCGGATGCTCCACCAGCGCGGCCCCGGTGACGGGTCCGGCGCCGGGGAGGACCTGGAGGAGCCCGTCGGGCAGTCCGGACTCCAGGGCCAGTTCGGCCAGGCGCAGGGCGCCCAGCGGGGTGGTCTCGGCGGGCTTGAGGAGGACGGCGTTGCCGGCGGCGAGCGCGGGAGCGGCGCCCCAGGCGGCGATGGGCAGCGGGAAGTTCCAGGGGACGATGACCGCGACGACGCCCAGGGGTTCGGCGAAGGTGAGGTTCACCCCGCCGGGGACGGGGATCTGCCGCCCGCAGAGCCGCTCGACTCCCCCGGCGGCGTACTCCAGCAGATCGCGTACGTTGCCGGCCTCCCACCGCGCGTTGCCGACGGGGTGCCCGGCCTCGCGCACCTCGATCTGCGCCAGCTCCTCCAGGTGCGCGTCCACGGCGCCGGCGAAGCGCCGCAGCAGCCGGGCGCGGTCGCCGGGGGCGAGGGCGGCCCAACGGGCCTGCGCACAGGCGGCCCTGCGGACGGCGGCGTCCACCTCGTGCGGTTCGGTCCCGGCGACGGTGGCGATCCGCTCGCCGGTGGCCGGATTGAGGACGTGGTGCTCGTGCAAGACGCTCCTAGGTGGCTGAGGGCGGACCAGGTGCCGTTGTCCCAGGCGGTGTTGTCACATCCGTTCGAAGGAGCGGAAGCGCTCCCAGTCGGTGACCGCGCCGTCGTAGGCGGTCTGCTCCACCTCGGCCATGTTGCGGTAGTGCTGCACGACGGCGTCGCCGAAGGCGGCGCGGGCGAGGGGGGAGGTGCTCCACAGGTCGGCGGCCTCGCGCAGCGAGCCGGGGACGTGGCGAGCCTCGCCGGCGTAGGCGTTGCCCGTCTCGGGGTCGGGCAGGGGCAGCTTCTCGTCGATGCCGTGCAGGCCCGCGGCGATCATCCCGGCGAGGGCGAGGTAGGGGTTGACGTCGCCGCCGGGGAGGCGGTTCTCCAGGCGCAGGGAGGGGCCGTGGCCGACGATGCGCAGGGCGCAGGTGCGGTTGTCCAGTCCCCAGGCGACGGCGGTGGGGGCGAAGGAGCCGGCCCGGAAGCGCTTGTAGGAGTTGATGTTGGGGGCGTACAGGAGGGTCAGCTCGCGCAGGGAGGCGAGCTGGCCGGCGAGGAAGTGCCGCATGGTGGCGGACATGCCGTGCTCGGCGGCGGGGTCGGCGAAGACGGGGGCGCCGTCCTCGTCGCGTACGGACAGGTGGATGTGGCAGGAGTTGCCTTCGCGCTCGTCGTACTTGGCCATGAAGGTGAGCGCGCGGCCCTCCTGGGCGGCGATCTCCTTGGCGCCCGTCTTGTAGACGGCGTGCTGGTCGCAGGTGGTGAGGGCCTCGTCGTAGCGGAAGGCGATCTCGTGCTGGCCGAGGTTGCACTCGCCCTTGGCGGACTCCACGACCATGCCGGCCGCGCCCATCTCGTTGCGGATGCGGCGCAGCAGCGGCTCGATGCGGCCGGTGCCCAGGACGGAGTAGTCGATGTTGTACTGGTTGGCCGGGGTGAGGCCCCGGTAGCCCGAACTCCACGCCTCCTCGTAGGTGTTGTTGAAGACCATGAACTCCAGCTCGGTGCCGGCGTAGGCGGTCCAGCCGCGCTCCGCGAGGCGCTCCAGCTGGCGTTTGAGGATCTGGCGCGGGGAGGGCTGGACGGGCGAGCCGTCGTGCCAGGCGAGGTCGGCGGTGATGAGGGCGGTGCCGGGGTGCCAGGGGATGCGGCGCAGGGTGGCGGGGTCGCCGTGCATGGCGAAGTCGCCGTAGCCGCTCTCCCAGGACGTCATGGCGAAGCCGTCGACGGTGTTCATGTCGGCGTCGACGGCGAGGAGGTAGTTGCAGCCCTCGGTGCCGTGGTCGTAGACCTCGTCGAGGAAGAAGCGGGCGGCGAACCGCTTGCCCTGCAGGCGGCCCTGCATGTCGGTGAAGGCCAGGACGACGGTGTCGACCTCGCCGCGCTCGACCAGCGCGCGCAGTTCGTGGATCGGGAGCGGGGGCGTGCGGTCTGCCACGTCGATGACCTCCTGCTGGGCAGTGTCGTGGTCTTAAGCTAGCGGCCATGGTCACTCCCGTCATCGGCATCAGCATGTACCTGGAGCAGTCGGCCCGTTGGGGTGACTGGGAGATGCCGGCGGTGCTGCTGCCGGCCGCGTACGTCCATCTGGTCCAGCAGGCCGGGGGCCGGGCGGTGCTGCTCCCCGCCGACGTCCCCGAGGCCGCCGCGGAGGTGCTGGCGGGGCTGGACGGCGTCATCGTCGCGGGCGGCGGCGACGTGGCCCCCGAGCGCTACGGCGCCCGCCGCGATCCGCGTACGGGCCCGGCGGACCCGCAGCGCGACGCGTGGGAACTGGCGCTGGTCGAGGGCGCGTTGGCGTACGGGCTGCCGCTGCTGGGCATCTGCCGGGGCATGCAGCTGCTGAACGTGGCCTGCGGCGGCACGCTGCTCCAGCACCTGGACGGCCACCGGGGCCCCGCGGGCCGGATGGGCGAGCACGTGGTGACCCCGCTGGCGGGCACCCGCCTGGCGGAGATCTTCCCCGCCCCCACGGCCGTCCCGACCTACCACCACCAGGCGGTGGACGTCCTCGCCCCCCGGCTGACGGCCTCGGCCCGCGCCCAGGACGGCACGGTGGAGGCGGTGGAGCTGGCGGGCCCCGTCTTCACGCTCGGCGTCCAGTGGCATCCGGAGATGGGCGCGGACACCCGGCTGGCGGAGGCGTTCATCCGCGCGACAGCGCGTCCCGGCACGCCCGGTCCGCCCGCCGTGTGCTCTCCGGCAGCCGGAAGCCCCCCGCGGTGAGCGCCAGCGTGTACGCGCACGCCTCCGCCAGCCCCACCCGGTGCCCCACGGACACGTAGACGGGCTTGACCCCGGCCCGCGTCCGCACCGCCCGCCCCACGACCTCTTCGCCGTCCGTCAGCGCGGCCGTCGCGCCCCGCTCCGGCCCCAACTCGCCGTGCCGGTAGAGGAACGGCGACTTGGCCACCCCGAAGCACGGCAGGTCGAGCAGCACCCCGAGATGCACCGCCAGCCCCACCCGCCGCGGATGGGCGTACCCGTACCCGTCGCAGACGAGCAGGTCGGGCCGGCGGGAGAGACCCGCCATCGCGTCCAGCACCGGCGGGATCTCCCGGAACGCCAACAGCCCCGGCACATAGGGGAACTTGGCCTCCCCCACCGCGGTCGCCTGCTCCACCACCTCCAGCGTGCCCGCGTCCAGCACCACCACCGCGGCCGCGACCCGCTCGCCCTCCACCTGGTAGGCCACGTCGACCCCGGCGATCAGCCGCACCCCTTCGGGCCCCGGCCCCACCGCATCGGCCCGCTCCCGGATCCCCGCCTGCACCGCCAGCGCCTCGGCCTCGGTCCGCGGCCAGCCGTCCATCGCCCACTCCCCCCGTACGCCGTACGCGCCCACGCGCCCCGGCCCCCTGTCACACCCGTGCGGCATCATGCCAACGTGACCCGACGCCTCATGCTCCTCGACACCGCAAGTCTCTACTTCCGCGCCTACTTCGGCGTGCCCGAGTCGATCCGGGCCCCCGACGGTACCCCGGTCAACGCCGTCCGCGGCCTCCTGGACTTCATCGCCCGACTGGTCCAGGACCACCGCCCCGACGACCTCGTCGCCTGCATGGACGCCGACTGGCGCCCCCAGTGGCGGGTGGACCTCATCCCCTCCTACAAGGCGCACCGGGTGGTGGAGGAGCGATCGGGCGCGGCCGATGTGGAGGAGGTCCCCGACACCCTCTCGCCCCAGGTCCCGATCATCGAGGAGGTCCTGGACGCCCTCGGCATCGCCCGCGTCGGTGTCGCGCCCTACGAGGCGGACGACGTGATCGGCACGCTGACCGGGCGGGCGAAGGGCCCGGTGGACATCGTCACGGGCGACCGCGACCTCTTCCAGCTCATCGACGACGCCCGCGGCGTGCGCGTGGTCTACCCGGTGAAGGGCGTGGGCAACGCCACGCTGATGGACGAGGCGGCGCTGCGCGCCAAGTACGGGGTGGACGGCCCGGGTTACGTGGACTTCGCGCTGCTGCGCGGCGACCCCAGCGACGGCCTGCCGGGCGTGGTGGGCGTCGGGGAGAAGACGGCGGCCAAGCTCGTCGACGCCTACGGCGACCTCGCCGGGATCCTGGCGGCCGTGGCCGACCCGGCGTCCGCGCTGACCCCCGCGCAGCGCCGGCGGCTGGACGAGGCGCGCCCGTACCTCGCGGTGGCGCCGACGGTCGTCACCGTGGCCCCGGACGTCCCCCTCCCGGCCTACGATCCGGCGCTGCCCACCGCCCCGGCGCGGCCCGAGCGGCTGGCGGAGCTGTCGGAGCGCTGGGGCCTGGGCGGCTCGCTGACCCGGGTGCGCCAGGCACTGCGGTGGGAGGACTGACGGGGGCTGCCCAGCCGGTCGCCTCCCCAACCCCGAGTGGCCCAATCGACGGCCTTCCGGCTCCCCTCACACCCCCAGGAGGTGTTAGCTTAGGCAAGCCTAAGTGATCGTGTGAGGGGAGCCCCGAGGTGGCGCAGCGTCCGGCCCGCAAGAAGGCCCAGGTCAACACCGCCGAGGTGGTACGGACCGAGCGCCTGACCCCGCATCTGATGCGGGTGGTCCTGGGCGGTGAGACCTTGCGCGGGCTCGGTGTGGGCGAGTTCACGGACCACTACGTCAAACTGCTCTTCCCGGCCGAGGGCACGACGCTCCCCGACTCCCCCGAGCCCTTCGACCTGGAGGCGCTGCGCCGCGAACTGCCCCGCCAGCAGTGGCCCGTCACCCGCACGTACACCGTGCGCCGCTGGGACCCGCGGGCCCTGGAGCTGACGATCGACTTCGTGGTCCACGGCGACGAGGGACGGGCCGGCCCCTGGGCACTGCGCGCCCGGCCCGGCGAGCGGGTGCACTTCCTCGGCCCGGGCGGCGCCTACGCCCCCGACCCCGCGGCCGACTGGCACCTGCTGGCCGGCGACGAGAGCGCGCTGCCCGCCATCGCCGCCTCCCTGGAGCACCTCCCGCCGGGCGCCCGCGCGTACGCCTTCCTGGAGGTCACCGGCCCCGGCGAGCAGCTGCCGCTGGCAGCCCCCGAGGGCGTCGAGGTGACCTGGCTGCACCGGGGCGCCGAGCGGGTGGGCTCCCGACTGGTCGACGCGGTACGGGAGTTCGCCTTCCCCGCCGGCCGGGTGCACGCCTTCGTCCACGGCGAGGCGGCCATGGTCAAGGAGCTGCGCCACCTGCTGCGCCTGGAGCGCGGCATCCCGCGCGAGGACCTGTCGATCTCCGGCTACTGGCGCCTCGGCCACACCGAGGAGGGCTGGCGCGCGGTCAAGCAGGACTGGAACGCCCGCATCGAAGCCGAACAGGAAACCCCGCCGGCGGCAGCGGCGTAGCAGCCGGCACGCGGGCGGCGCACTGGCCGCCGCCCGCGCACCCGCCCGATCAGCCGACCGAGCTGTACGCCACCACTCCGCGCCGCAGTCCGTCCACGGCCTTGCGCGCGTTCGTCGCCACGGTGGAGCCTTCGGGCGCGGCCTGGGCGATCTGCCCCAGCACGTCGATGAGCTGCTTGTTCCACCGCACGAAGTCGCCGGCCGGCATCTCCGCCTCGTTCAGCACGGCATCCAGGGACTTCCCCGACGCCCACTGGTGGGCGGCCCAGGCGAAGCCGAAGTCCGGCTCGCGCTGGCCCACGCCGTCCGCCTGGTCGATGCGGTGCTGCTCCTCCAGGGCGTCCAGGCGCCCCCAGATCCGCACCATCTCGCCGAGCGCCGCGCGCGCGGCGCCACCGGGCAGCTTCGGCGGGACCGCGTCGTCGGACTGCCGCGCCTCGTACACCAGCGCGGAGGCGCAGGCGGCCAGCTCGGCCGGGCCCAGGCCCTCCCAGACGCCCTCGCGCAGGCACTCGGCGGCCAGCAGGTCCAACTCGCCGTAGAGGCGGGCGAGTCGGCGCCCGTGGTCGGTGACCTCGTCGCCGTGCAGGTAGCCCAGCTCGGCGAGCATGGCGTAGACCCGGTCGAAGGTCCGCGCGATGGTGTTCGTCCGCCCCTCGATGCGGCGCTCCAGCTGCCGGGTGTCGCGCCGCAGCCGGTCGAAGCGCTCCGCCCAGCGGGCGTGGTCCTCGCGGTCGTCGCAGCCGTGGCAGGGGTGGCGGCGCAACTCCTCGCGCAGGCTCGCCAGTTCGGAGTCGTCGGCGGCCGGCGCGCGCCGCTTGCGCTGGCGCTCGGGCTCGAAGTGGCCGACCTTGGTACGCAGCGCGGAGGCCAGGTCGCGGCGCGACTGGGGGCTCCTGGCGTTGAAGGACTTGGGGATGCGCATCCGCTCCAGCGGCTCCACCGGCACGGGGAAGTCGGCGGCGTTGAGCCGCTTGACCTGCCGGTCGGCGGTGAGCACCAGCGGGCGCGGCCCGTCGAAGTGGTCGGCGCCGCGCTGCCCGGCGGTCCGCCCCGGCACCAGCCCCGGGTCCAGCACCAGCGCCAGCCCCGCGAACCTCCCCGTCGGCACGTGGATCACGTCGCCCGGCTTCAGCCGCTCCAGCGCGGTGTGCGCGGCGGCGCGGCGCTGGGCGGCGCCCTGCCTGGCCAGCTCGTTCTCCCGGTCCTTCAGCTTCCTGCGCAGCGCGGCGTACTCGTCGAAGTCGCCGAGGTGGCAGGTCATGGCCTCCTGGTAGCCCTCCAGCCCCTCCTCGTTCTTCTGCACCTGCCGGGAGATCCCGACCACCGAGCGGTCGGCCTGGAACTGCGCGAAGGAGGTCTCCAGCAGCTCGCGCGAGCGGTGGCGCCCGAACTGGGAGACCAGGTTGACCGCCATGTTGTACGAGGGGCGGAAGGAGGAGCGCAGCGGATAGGTCCGCGTACTGGCCAGGCCCGCGAGGTGCTCGGGGCTCATGTCGCGCTGCCAGAGCACCACCGCGTGGCCCTCGACGTCGATGCCGCGCCGCCCGGCCCGCCCGGTGAGCTGCGTGAACTCACCCGGGGTGATGTCGGCGTGCGTCTCGCCGTTCCACTTGACGAGCTTCTCCAGCACCACGGAGCGCGCCGGCATGTTGATGCCCAGCGCGAGGGTCTCGGTGGCGAAGACGGCCTTGACCAGGCCCTTGACGAAGAGCTCCTCGACGATCTCCTTGAAGGTGGGCAGCATGCCCGCGTGGTGCGCGGCGATGCCCCGCTCCAGCCCCTCCAGCCACTCGAAGTAGCCCAGGACGTTGAGGTCCTCGCGCGGGATCGCGGCGGTACGCGCCTCGACGATCTCGCGGACCCGCAGCCGGGCGGCGTCGTCGTTGAGCCGCAGCCCCGAGTAGAGGCACTGCTGCACGGCGGCCTCGCAGCCGGCCCGGCTGAAGATGAACGTGATCGCCGGCAGCAGCCCCTCCGCGTCGAGGCGCTCGATGACCTCCGCGCGGCTGGGCGTCCAGACCCGGCTGCGCGAGCGGCGCTCGCGCTCGCGGTCGGCCTCGCGCATGGCACGCCGCGAGCGGCCGTACGTGGGACGCGGGGTGTCCATCCGCGCCAGCTTCAGCAGATCGGGGTTGACCTCGCGGGAGGAGGGCGCGGTGGCGCCCTGCTTCTCCTCGTACAGGTCGTACATCTTCCGGCCGGCCATCACGTGCTGCCAGAGCGGCACCGGCCGGTGCTCGGAGACGATCACCTCGGTGTCGCCGCGCACGGTGTCGAGCCAGGCGCCGAACTCCTCGGCGTTGGAGACGGTCGCGGAGAGCGAGACGAGGGTGACGGACTCCGGCAGATGGATGATGACCTCCTCCCAGACCGCGCCGCGGAAGCGGTCGGAGAGGTAGTGGACCTCGTCCATCACGACGTAGCCGAGGCCGTCGAGGGCGCGCGAGCCCGCGTAGAGCATGTTGCGCAGGACCTCGGTGGTCATCACGATGATCGGGGCGTCGGCGTTGACGGAGTTGTCGCCGGTGAGCAGGCCGACCTTGTCGGCGCCGTAGCGCTTGACCAGGTCGCCGTACTTCTGGTTCGACAGGGCCTTGATGGGCGTGGTGTAGAAGCACTTGCGGCCCTCGGCGAGCGCCTGGTGCACGGCGAACTCGCCGACGATCGTCTTCCCGGAGCCGGTGGGCGCCGCGACGAGCACGCCCTTTCCGGACTCCATCGCCTCGCAGGCCTCCACCTGGAAGTCGTCGAGGTCGAAGTCGTAGAGCTCGCGGAAGGAGGCGAGCGAGGTGGCCTGGTCTGCGGCGCGAAGCCGCGAGGCGGCGTAGGCCTCGGCGGGTGAGAGCTCGTCGGTCATATGCCTTCGAGCCTACCCGTCCGCACCGACAGCGCACCCGATCTTTTCACGGGCGGCGCCGCGGCCAAGAGCCGGGCCCCGGCCGCCCTCAGGTCACGTCGTCGTAGCCACCGCGCCGCGCCACTCCGGCGCCGTCGGCGTCCCCGGCCGCCTGCTCGGGCAGGTGGGCGGCGGCGGAGACGGGCTCGACCCCGCCGATCGCCTCCGGGGTGAGGTCGAGGTCGGAGGCCTCGTCGTCGTCGGGCTCCAGCGCCTCGCGCCGGGCCCGGCGGCGGTCGTTGAGCAGGGAGAAGCCGCAGGCGGCGAAGTACAGGACGATCACCGGGCCGGCCAGCCCGAACATGCCCACGGGGTCGGTGCTGGGCGTGGCGACCGCACCGAAGGTGACGATGCCCATGATCATCCAACGCCACCAGCCGAGCATCCTCCGGCCGCTGACCGCGCCGCCCAGGTTCAGCAGCACCAGCACGAGCGGCAGTTCGAAGGAGAGGCCGAAGACCACGACCATCCGGGTCAGCAGGTCCAGGAACTCCGGCAGCGGCAGGAGGTTCTTGGTGTCGTCCGGTGTGAACTCCAGCAGCACCTCGGCCGTGGTCGGCAGGATCGCGTAGGCGAAGTAGGCGCCGCAGAGGAACAGCGGCACGCCCGCGGCCACGAACCACATCGAGTACTTCTTCTCGTGCCGGTGCAGCCCCGGCGCGAGGAAGGCCCACAGCTGGAAGAGCCAGACCGGCGTGGAGGCGACCAGGCCGGTCATGAAGGAGACCTTCAGCATGGTCGTGAACGGGGAGATGAGGCCGTTCATGGTGAAGTCGGCGCACTGCTTCTTGGCCCCGATGTCGGAGACCTTCAGCCCGTCCGGACAGCCCACCGCGTCCAGCACGGGCGCCATCAGGAAGTCGACGATGTCCCGGTAGAAGAAGAGCGCGACGATCGTCACGACCAGGATCGCGCCGACCGCCCGGATCAGCCGGTCCCGAAGCTCCCGAAGGTGCTCCGCGAGGGGCATCCGCCCCTCGGGATCCTTGTCTGTGCCCTCGTTGCTGCGGGCGGACTTGAGCAACCCACGTCCTCATCTCGTGCGGCGAGCCGTCCCCGGCCGCCGGTCCTGCGTACGGCCCCGCGCCCCGGCGGAGCCGACGGTCAGCGCTGCGCCTGGGTGTCGGTCGGCTCGGCGACGGGTCGCGAGCTGGTCACGTCGCCGGGCGCGGCCTGGATGGTCTTGGGGGCGGGCTGCGGCGGGTCCGCCGGAGCCGCCGCGGTGTCGCTGCCCTCGGACTTCATCGCCTTGGCCTCGCTCTTGAGGATGCGGGCGGACTTGCCGAGGGAGCGGGCCATCTCGGGAAGCTTCTTCGCGCCGAAGAGCAGGATGATGACGACGAGGATGAGGATGATCTCCGTCGGGCCGAGCCGTCCGAACATAAGCTTCTACCTTCTCACCGAGGCGGCTGGGGTATCCCCTGCTCAACGAGCCTGGGGAAGGGTCTGGCTGCGATCGTAACCCGCGTGGGTGAACGTCAGGCAATGCTCCGGCGTGCACCGGGTTGCGGCCCCCGCCTCACTGCTGGGCGCAACCGGATGAAGCGTACCTCCCGGCCCGCCGGTATAACAGGTCACCTGCCGGGGCCGGCGTCCTTCACCAGGGGTGTTGCCGCTTTTTCGACCTCGGCGGCGGCCTGGGCGACGGCCCGGGAGGCCGCCTCGACCCGCTGGGAGAGCCTGCCGACCTCCAGCCAGACCCGCGCGGCCGCCACCGCGAGCACCGCCAGTCCGATCGCACTCAGCGCGATCGCCGTCATCGGCCACAGCACCTCGGCTCACTCCTCCACATAGGCTTCGAGGGCCTGTACGGCCGCCCGCCTCGCGCTCTCGGCCAGCTCTCCCGGCGACACGATGCGCCCGTCGCGCCCCAGCCGCAGCGCCAGGCGCCGCAGCGAGGAGGGGTCGGGCGCCCGCAGGGTGATGCGCAGGCCCCCGTCGGGCAGCTCCTGCGCACCCTCGTGCGGGTAGTACTCCGCGACCCAGCGCCCGCCCGGCCCGACCTCGACCACGACCTCGGGGTCGTCCTCGGTCGTACGCACCAGGCTCTCGCCCAGGTCCCGCGGCTCCACCTGCGGCGGGTCGGCCGGCAGGTCCAGCATCCGGATCTCGGCGACCCGGTCCAGCCGGAAGGTGCGCCGCGCCTCGGAGAGCCGGCACCAGGCCTCCAGGTACGTCCGGCCCACGGTGAACAGCCGGATCGGGTCGACCTCGCGCTCGGTCAGCTCGTCGCGCGCGGGCGAGTAGTACGTCAGCCGCAGCCGGCGCCGCTGGGCGATGGCCCGGTCGACCTCGGCGAAGACGCCGCCCTCGGACTCGAAGGTCACCGTGAGGCTCGCACTGGCGTCCGCCATCTCCCCGGCCGCCGCCTCCAGCTTCGCGGTGGCCCGCAGCAGCGCCTGCCGGTCGCCCTCGCGCAGCCCCGGCAGTGTCGCCACCGCGCGGGCCGCCACCAGCAGCGCGGTGGCCTCGTCGGCGGCCAGCCGCAGCGGCTCGCCCGTGGACGTCGCCTCCGGGTTGCGGAACCAGACCCGCTCACCGTCGGTGTCGATGTCCAGCAGGTCCCCGCCGCGGAAGCTCGTCCCGCACATGGGCAGTACGTTCAGATCGCGGATCAGCTCGGCCTCGGTGATGCCGAAGGCGCGGGCGACGTCGGCGACGTACGAGCCGTCGCGCTCGCGCAGATAGGTCACCAGCGACAGCATCCGCCGCGTCTGGTCGATCGCGTTGGCCACAGCTCAGCCCTTCGCCACGGCACGCAGCCGGTCCACCACGTCGGCCCGCAGATCGGCCGGCTCCAGCACCACCACATCGGGCCCGAACTCCACCAGCCAGGCGTCGAGCCCGTGCCCGTAGGGAATCTCCAGCTCGTCCCAGCCGGGCTCGGCGGCCTCCCGGCTTCCCACGGCCCGCGCGCGCAGCGGATAGCCGGCGCCGGCGCGCAGCCGGATCAGCGCGGTGCGGTCGGCGATCTCGCCGGCCCAGCGCTCCACGGTCTCGCGGATCTCGACCCGGTCGGGCACCTCGCGGGTGAAGTCCTGCCCCCTGCTGCGGACCCGGCCGGTGATACGCGAGAGGCGGAAGACCCGCTCGGCCAGCCGCTCGCGGTCCCAGCCGGCCAGATACCACTGCCCGCGCCAGCACTCCAGCTGCCAGGGCTCCACATGGCGCGACTCCGGCCGTACCGCGGCGGCCTTGCGGTAGTCGAAGGCGACCGGCCGGCGGTCCCGGCAGGCCAGCATCAGCGGCTCGAAGGCCGCCTCCCGCGCGGGGATGCGCGGCTCGATGGCGCTGTGCTCGCCCCACGGCTCGTCGGTGACCGGCATCCCGGCCGCCCGCAGCTTCTGCAGCGCGCCGCTGGCCGCCCCGGCCAGCCGGGCGTGCTGCCACACCTTCGCCGCCACCCCGAGCGCGGCGGCCTCCTCGGCGTCCAGCGCGATGGGGGGCAGCCGGTTGCTGTCGCGGCGCGCGAGATAGCCCGTGTCGCCGTCGAAGCCCTCGACGGTCTCGATGACCAGGCCCAGCTCCCGCAGATCGTCCTTGTCCCGCTCGAACATGCGGTTGAAGGCCTCGTCGCCGGAGGTGTCACCCGGCTGGGTGGGAGCGGCCTCGATGTACGCCTCGATGGACCCGCGCAGCTCACGCTTGCTCAGCGGGCGCCGCGTGCTGAGCAGGCACAGCGCCAGGTTCATCAGCCGCTCGGCCTTGGCGATCGCCATCGCTGTCCCCGCCCCCTTCGCATCCGGCCGCGTACGCGGCTCCACCGCACGACGTTACCGTGCCGCACAGCCCGCACCAAAGCGCCGTCGTCTTCTCCCCCGCCCCGGCCTCCCCGGGCCTTCCCCGTGGTAGGGACGCGAAAGGGCCCGGGGGCGGCGCCCCCGGGCCCTTCACCGCGCGGTCCCTCAGACGGAGACCAGGTCGCAGACGAAGATCAGCGTCTCGCCGGGCGCGATCTTGCCGCCGGCGCCGCGGTCGCCGTAGGCCAGGTGCGGCGGGATGACCAGCTGGCGGCGCCCGCCGACCTTCATGCCCTGGACACCCTGGTCCCAGCCCGGGATGACCTGGCCGACACCGAGCTGGAAGCGCAGCGGGGTGCCCCGGTTCCAGCTGGCGTCGAACTCCTCGCCCGTGCCGTAGGCGACACCGACGTAGTGGACCTCCACCATGTCGCCGGCCTTGGCCTCCGGGCCGTCGCCCTCCCAGACGTCCTTGATCTCCAGCTCGGCCGGCGGCTCGCCACCCGGGAAGTCGATTTCGGGCTTCTCGATGCTCACGTCACTTGCTCCTCAGGGGATACAGCTTCAATCCACTTCAAAAGGCACAGTCTTCCAGACACCCGCGGGCAGCCGGTGGACCGACCACCCGGTATCGGGCCGGTGTCAGACGGTGCCGACGATGTCCACGACGAAGACCAGCGTCTTCTTCGCCAGCTCGTGGCCCTGCGACTCGCCGTAGGCCAGCTTCGGCGGAATCACCAGCAGCACCCGGTCGCCCACGTTCTTGCCGACGAGCGCCTGGTCCCAGCCCTTGACGACGGAACCGGTGCCGATCTGGAAGGCGGAGGCGCCGCCGTGGTCCCAGGACGAGTCGAACTTCTTGCCGTCCTCCCACGCGACACCGGTGTACTGGGCGATCAGGCCCTCACCGGCCTTGACCTTCGGCCCGTCGCCCTTGATGAGGACCTGCTCCTGCAGAGTGGCCGGCGGCTTCTCGCCCTTGGGAATGGTGATCTCCGCGGGCTTCTGGCTCGGGACGTTCACCTTGATCCCCAGCTCGGGGGTGGCCATCGTGCCCTTGGCCTCGGCCTTCGCGTCGGCGGAGGCGGCGCCCGCCACGTCGATCGCCCACACCAGGCCGTCGGTCCCCTTGATGCCGGACTGCGGGTTCAGGTTCTCCCCCACCAGGTCCTTGGCACTGCCCTCCACCAGCAGCCGGGTGCCGACCTTCTGGCCGATCACGGCGTCGAGGACCTTCGGCGGCAGCATCGGGTTCTGCTCACCGGTCTTGGCGACGACCTGCGCGTGCGGGCCGCTGCCCTTGGCCTGATCCCAGGTACCGCCCAGATTGCGGCTGTCCTTCATCGCCACGCCGGAGAAGTCCAGGCGCACGTAGTCGCCCTTCTTCACCTCCGTGCCCGAGCCCTCCACCACCGGCTTGACCACGACCTTCGACGGAGCGGTCGCGTCCGAGGGGACCTTGATCGTCGGCTTCTTGCCGAAGGAGCCCGACACCGTCGACACCGCGGCGGAGGCGTTGGTCCCCTTGTCGGAGCCGGAGGAGTCATCGGATCCGCAGGCGGCGGTGAACAGCAGGGTCGGCACGGCCAGAGCCGCGACGACACGCGTCTTGTTGCTGAGCTTCATGAAACCAACTCGCGAGTAGGGGGCGGGCAGTCCCGGCCACTCTACGGCCTGGGCCGCCCGCCCCTCCGGCTCACGTGCCGATGCGCGGGGGTCCACCTGGGTGGAGCACGATCACATCCCGGCGATCAGCTTTTCGACCCGGTCGTCCACCGAGCGGAACGGGTCCTTGCACAGCACCGTGCGCTGCGCCTGGTCGTTCAGCTTCAGATGCACCCAGTCCACCGTGAAGTCACGGCGCTGCTCCTGGGCCCGGCGGATGAAGTCGCCGCGCAGCCGCGCCCGGGTGGTCTGCGGCGGCACGGACTTGCCCTCGAAGATCTTCAGGTCGTTGCAGACCCGCGCCGCCTGGCCCCGCTTCTCCAGCAGGTAGTACAGCCCCCGCCGGCGGTGGATGTCGTGGTACGCGAGGTCTATCTGCGCGATCCGCGGATGCGAGAGGGTGATGTTGTTCTTCGCGCGGTAGCGCTCGATCAGATGGTGCTTCATCACCCAGTCGATCTCCGTGGAGATCTTGTCCAGCTGCTCGGTGCGGATCGCGTCCAGCGTGCGCCCCCACAGCTCCAGCACCTGCTCGGTGACGCCGGTGCGGATGCCGCGCCGCTCGCAGAAGTCGACCGCCTTCTCGTAGTACTCCTGCTGCACCTCCAGCGCGGAGGCCTCGCGTCCGCTGGCCAGGCGCACCTTGCGCTGGCCCGTCATGTCGTGGCTGACCTCGCGGATCGCCCGGATCGGGTTCTCCAGGGTGAGGTCGCGCATCACCGTGCCGGCCTCGATCATCCGCAGCACCAGGTCGGTCGCGCCGACCTTGAGCAGCATCGTCGTCTCCGACATGTTCGAGTCGCCGACGATCACGTGGAGCCTGCGGTAGCGCTCGGCGTCGGCGTGCGGCTCGTCGCGGGTGTTGATGATGGGGCGCGAGCGGGTCGTCGCGGAGCTGACGCCCTCCCAGATGTGCTCGGCGCGCTGGCTGACGCAGTAGACGGCCCCGCGGGGCGTCTGCAGCACCTTGCCCGCGCCGCAGATCAGCTGCCGGGTGACCAGGAAGGGGATGAGGATGTCGGCCAGGCGGGAGAACTCCCCGTGCCGGGCGACCAGGTAGTTCTCGTGGCAGCCGTAGGAGTTGCCGGCGGAGTCGGTGTTGTTCTTGAAGAGGTAGACGTCGCCTGCGATCCCCTCCTCGTGCAGCCGGCGTTCGGCGTCCACGAGGAGGCCCTCGAGAATACGCTCGCCCGCCTTGTCGTGGGTGACCAGTTCAATCAGGTTGTCGCATTCCGGAGTTGCGTATTCCGGGTGTGAGCCCACATCGAGGTACAGGCGGGCTCCGTTGCGCAGGAAGACGTTGCTGCTTCGGCCCCAGGAGACAACTCGGCGGAAGAGGTACCGCGCCACCTCATCAGGGGACAGACGACGCTGCCCCCTGAACGTGCACGTGACGCCGTACTCGTTCTCCAGCCCGAAGATTCGGCGGTCCATGACTGAACATTACGCCTGATGGCCTCTTATGAAACCGGGTTGGGCGACGGCGATTCGATCTTTTCGCCAATTCCGGCGCCCGGGCGGCACGCGGCGGCAAGGGGGAGGCCGCGCCCCCCGGGCACGGCGAAGCCGCTCCCGGCACCGACCTCGGTCGGATGCCGGAAGCGGCACGTGCCGCCGTGCGCCAGGCCGCTCGCGGCTACTTGCCGTCCTCCGGGGCATCCGGCAGATCGCCCACGGTGTCCGCCGGGTCCTCGGCGGTGTCCTGGGCGCCGTCCTGGGCGCCCTCGCTCTCCGGCGGCCCGTCCTCTGCCGCCACTGGCGCCTCGGGCTCCTTGGCGCCATCCAGCAGCCGTGTCAGCTGCGGGCCCAGGATCCGCTTGAACTTGCGCTGCTGGGGGCGCCGGCGGTCCAGCACGGCCACCTCCAGCTGATCGGCCGTCAGCGTGCGCTCACCGCCGTTGCTGTCCCGCGTCAGCGACTCCACGGCCAGCTTCAGCGCCTCCGCGAGCGTCATGCCCTCGCGGTGGCGCTGGTCGAGATAGCTGCTGATCTGGTCCGCGTTGCCGCCGACCGCCACCGAGCCGTGCTCGTCGACGATCGAGCCGTCGTGCGGCAGCCGGTAGATCTGGTCGTCCGCCGGCCCCTCCCCGACCTCGGCGACGATCAGCTCCACCTCGTAGGGCTTCTCGGCCACGGAGGAGAAGATCGTGCCCAGCGTCTGGGCGTAGACGTTCGCCAGACCGCGGGCCGTGACGTCGTCGCGGTCGTAGGTGTACCCCCGCAGATCGGCGTAGCGCACCCCGCCGATGCGCAGGTTCTCGAACTCGTTGTACTTGCCGACCGCCGCGAAGGCGATCCGGTCGTAGATCTCGCTGATCTTGTGCAGCGCGCGGGAGGGGTTCTCGGCGACGAAGAGGATGCCGTCCGCGTACTGCAGGACGACCACGCTGCGACCGCGCGCGATGCCCTTGCGGGCGTACTCGGCGCGATCCTGCATCGCCTGCTGGGGTGAGACATAGAACGGGGTCGACACCGGCTATCCGTCCCTTTCACTGCGTCCGATACGCGGCTCGCGCCGCCTGGGTCCGTCCATCGGGCTAGAGCACCGCGGCGCGCGGGCCGTCCGGGTTCTCGTGGCGGCGGTCGATCACCGAGCGGGCGATCTCCATCGCCTCCGACTCCGACAGGCGGCGGTAGCCCTCGTCCGTGATGACCGTGAGGATCGGGAAGATCCGCCGGGCCATGTCCGGGCCGCCGGTGGCCGAGTCGTCGTCCGCGGCGTCGTAGAGCGCCTGGACGGCGACCGTGACGGCCTCCTCCTCCGTGAGGTCCTCGCGGAAGAGCTTCTTGAGGCTGCCCCGGGCGAAGATGGAGCCCGAGCCCACGGCGGTGAAGCCCAGCTCCTCCGAGCGGCCGCCCGTCACGTCGTACGAGAAGATGCGGCCCTTGCCGCGGTTGAAGTCCCAGCCCGCGAAGAGCGGCACGACCGCGAGGCCCTGCATCGCCATGCCGAGGTTGGAACGGATCATCGTGGTGAGGCGGTTGGCCTTGCCCTCCAAGGAAAGGACGGCTCCCTCGACCTTCTCGAAGTGCTCCAGCTCCAGCTGGAAGAGCCGGACCATCTCCACCGCGAGGCCCGCGGTGCCGGCGATACCGATCGCCGAGTACTCGTCGGCCGGGAACACCTTCTCGATGTCCCGCTGGGCGATCATGTTGCCCATGGTGGCGCGGCGGTCACCGGCCAGGACCACGCCGCCGGGGAACGTCAGCGCCACGATCGTCGTGCCGTGCGGGGCCTCGATGACACCCTGGCCCTGCGGGAGCACCCGGCCGCCCGGCAGCACCTCGGGGGCGTGCCGCCCGAGGAAGTCGAGGAACGACGACGATCCGGGGGTCAGGAAGGCAGCCGGTAGACACCCGGTGCTGCGAGGGTTGGCTTCCACGGGTTTCCTTCCACGTAAGCGGCCGCACGCCCGATGGCGTCCGGCCGGTCCTTGAACTGCCCCAGGGCCGCGTCGCAGCCGAAGCACAGTACGCCACGGACCCTACCCGTCCCGTGGTCGTGATCAACGTGTTCTGGTCGTGCGGAAGGACAGATGACGCACACCCCGCCTTGGGCGGCGATGAGCCCCTCGCGCTCGGCCACGGTGATGCCGTACTTGCTTTTGAGATGCGCGGCCTGCTGGATCGTCACGCGACATGCCGCCTGCAAGCCGTCGGGCCTGGCGTAGTTCAACGCGAAAGCTTCCAGTGGCAGCATCCGCCGGCAGGCCGAGCATCTCTTCGTGCCCATGGGATCGATGTCTGATTTGAACTATTCCCCGCCCTTTTGGACGAAGCTGCGCACGAACTCCTCTGCGTTCTCTTCGAGCACATCATCGATTTCGTCCAGGACGGAGTCCACGTCGTCCGACAGCTTCTCCTGCCGTTCCTTCAGGTCGGACTGCTCCTCCGCCTGCGTCTCCTCGACCTCCTCCGAGGTCTTCGTCGCCTTCTTCTGTCCGCCGTCGGTGTCCTTGGTCGCCATGTCCCTCACCCCGCTCGGTCAGTCCGCGTACAAGATCAGTGCTGTAGACCCTACAAGCCGGGTCCGACATCGGCCCTGCGGTTACTACAACGCGCGAGTACCACCGTGGTGATTCCCGCTTCCGTGGATTTCAGCCCACTCGCGCCCCAGAGGTTGCGGTCAGCCGCCCGAGAGCATCCGCACCAGCTCCTCCGCCGTGCGGCAGCGGTCCAGGAGTTCCTTCACGTGGTTGCGCGTCCCGCGCAGCGGCTCCAGCGTGGGGACGCGCTGCAGGGAGTCCCGGCCGGGGAGGTCGAAGATCACGGAGTCCCAGGAGGCGGCCGCCACGTCGTCGGCGTACTGCTCCAGGCAGCGGCCGCGGAAGTAGGCGCGGGTGTCCTCCGGCGGCGCGGTACGGGCCCGCTCCACCTCGCCCTCGGCCAGCAGCCGCTTGATGCTGCCGCGGGCCACCAGGCGGTTGTAGAGGCCCTTGTCGGGGCGTACGTCGGCGTACTGGAGGTCGACGAGCTGCAGGCGCGCCGCGTCCCAGTCGAGGCCGTCGCGGCGCCGGTAGCCCTCCAGGAGCTTGAGCTTGGCGACCCAGTCCAGTTCGTCGGCGAGGCTCATGGGGTCGCGTTCGAGCCGGTTGAGGGTGTCCTCCCAGCGGGCGAGGACGTCCACGGTCTGCTCGTCGGCGTCGGTGCCGAAGCGGTCCTCGACGTATTTGCGGGCCAGCTCGCAGTACTCCATCTGGAGCTGTACGGCGGTGAGCGTACGGCCGCTGCGCAGCGTGATGAGCTGGGCGAGCTTCGGATCGTGGGAGACCTGGTGCAGGGTGCGCACCGGCTGGTCCACGGCGAGGTCCTGCGCGATGAAGTCGTCCTCGATCATGGACAGGACCAGGGCGGTGGTGCCGAGCTTGAGGTAGGTGGAGATCTCGGAGAGGTTCGCGTCGCCGATGATGACGTGCAGTCTGCGGTACTTCTCCGCGTCGGCGTGCGGCTCGTCGCGGGTGTTGATGATGGGCCGCTTCAGGGTGGTCTCCAGGCCGACCTCGACCTCGAAGTAGTCGGCGCGCTGGCTGAGCTGGAAGCCGTGCCTGGTGCCGTCCTGGCCGATTCCGACGCGGCCGGCACCGGTGACGACCTGGCGGGAGACGAAGAACGGTGTCAGGTGGCGCACGATGTCCGAGAAGGGGGTCTCCCGCTTCATCAGGTAGTTCTCGTGCGTGCCGTAGGAGGCGCCCTTGTTGTCGGTGTTGTTCTTGTAGAGGTGGATGGGCTGGGCCCCGGGGAGCTGGGCGGCGCGCTGGGCCGCCTCGGCCATGACGCGCTCGCCGGCCTTGTCCCAGAGGACGGCGTCGCGGGGGTTGGTCACCTCGGGGGAGGAGTACTCGGGGTGGGCGTGGTCGACGTAGAGCCGGGCGCCGTTGGTGAGGATCACGTTGGCGAGGCCGATGTCCTCGTCGGTGAGCTGGCTGGCGTCCGCGGCTTCCCGGGTCAGGTCGAAGCCGCGGGCGTCCCGCAGCGGGTTCTCCTCCTCGAAGTCCCAGCGGGCACGGCGCGCCCGGTGCATCGCCGCCGCATAGGCGTTGACGATCTGGGACGAGGTGAGCATGGCATTGGCGTTCGGGTGGCCCGGGACGGAGATCCCGTACTCCGTCTCGATGCCCATTACTCGCCGTACGGTCATGCGGCCCTCCTTGCCCGGCGCCGCCCTCAGCTCTGGGCGGCGCTCAAGTACCGCTGCGTGTCCGGCACGTTCCCGGTCGGCGCGCCGGTACCGAAGAGCCTAGAGCGCCTTTGCGGTGGTGGGGAGATCATTACGGTCTTTGCTTCGGCGCTGCGCGCCGCAGTCGCAAACAGGGTCCGGCCGCGCGAGCCCGTGCGCGGGCCTGCGCAGCCGGATACCTGCCTGCTGTCGGATCTGTACCGGTCGGCCGTCGTGGTGCTTACAGGTACTGGCCGGTGTTGGCCACGGTGTCGATGGACCGTCCGGTGTCGGCGCCCTGCTTGCCGGTGACGAGGGTGCGGATGAAGACGATCCGCTCGCCCTTCTTGCCGGAGATGCGGGCCCAGTCGTCGGGGTTGGTGGTGTTGGGGAGGTCCTCGTTCTCCTTGAACTCGTCCACGCATGCCTGGAGGAGGTGGGAGACGCGCAGGCCCTTCTGGTCGTGGTCGAGGAAGGCCTTGATGGCCATCTTCTTGGCCCGGTCGACGATGTTCTGGATCATCGCGCCGGAGTTGAAGTCCTTGAAGTAGAGGACTTCCTTGTCTCCGTTGGCGTAGGTGACTTCGAGGAAGCGGTTGTCGTCGGACTCCGCGTACATCTGCTCGACCACCGACTGGATCATGCCGGTGACCGTGTCCCCCTTGTTCCCGGCGTGCTCGGCGAGGTCGTCGCGGTGCAGCGGGAGGGTGGAGGTGAGGTACTTGGAGAAGATGTCCTTGGCCGCCTCGGCGTCGGGACGCTCGATCTTGATCTTCACGTCGAGCCGGCCGGGGCGCAGGATCGCGGGGTCGATCATGTCCTCGCGGTTGGAGGCGCCGATGACGATGACGTTCTCCAGCCCCTCCACGCCGTCGATCTCGGCGAGGAGCTGCGGGACGATGGTGTTCTCCACGTCGGAGCTGACACCGGAGCCGCGGGTGCGGAAGAGGGACTCCATCTCGTCGAAGAAGACGATGACGGGGGTGCCCTCGGAGGCCTTCTCCCGGGCGCGCTGGAAGACCAGGCGGATGTGGCGCTCGGTCTCGCCGACGTACTTGTTGAGCAGCTCGGGGCCCTTGATGTTGAGGAAGTAGGACTTCCCCGTGGGCTTGCCGGTGACCTCGGCGACCTTCTTGGCCAGGGAGTTGGCGACGGCCTTGGCGATGAGCGTCTTGCCGCAGCCGGGGGGGCCGTAGAGCAGGATGCCCTTGGGCGGCCGCAGCTCGTGCTCCTTGAAGAGGTCGGGGTGGAGGTAGGGGAGCTCGACCGCGTCGCGGATCATCTCGATCTGGTTCCCCAGACCGCCGATCTTGCGGTAGTCGATGTCGGGGACCTCCTCCAGGACGAGGTCCTCGACCTCGCTCTTGGGGATGACCTCGTAGACATAGCCGGAGCGCGACTCCAGCAGCAGGGCGTCGCCGGGGCGGATGACGGTGTCCAGCAGCGGCTCGGCGAGCCGCACCACCCGCTCCTCGTCGGTGTGTCCGACCACCAGGGCGCGCTCGCCGTCCTCCAGGATCTCCTTGAGGGTGACGATGTCGCCGGCGCGCTCGAACGCCATGGCCTCGACCACGTTGAGCGCTTCGTTGAGCATCAGCTCCTGGCCGCGCCTGAGATCGTCGAGGTCCACTCCGGGGCTGACGTTGACCCGGAGTTTCCTGCCTCCGGTGAAGATGTCCGCCGTGCCGTCCTCGTTGGCCTGCAGGAAGACACCGAAGCCGGCGGGCGGCTGTGCGAGCCGGTCGACCTCCTCCTTGAGGGCCACGATCTGGTCGCGGGCCTCGCGGAGCGTGTTGGCGAGCCGCTCGTTCTGCGCGGACACGCCTGCCAGGTTGGTCTGCAACTCGACGATGCGCTCTTCGAGAATTCTCGTGTGCCGCGGCGAGTCGGCGAGCTTGCGGCGCAGGACGGCGATTTCCTGCTCAAGGTAGGCAATCGTGCCGGCGGAGTCATCGCTCCGGCCCGTACGGTTGCCGCGGTTCATTTCGTCGTCGTGGGCTGCCACGGTCCTCACCTCCTCCAAGGGGAGCTGGACGCTTCCTGACCCTACCTGGACAGGCCCCAGTTGAAACCCCTAGATCACCAAAGACGGTCGGGGTGAGTCCGATCTTCACCCTTGCGCGCGTCCTTACGCCAGGGGAATACCCATCCCGCAACATCGGAAAGCGGGCGGTTGCAGGGTCGATACGGTCAACACCCGTCAGGGGTGATTATGTTTCCTGCGCCACGGGTCGGTCGGCGGGCGTTCAGGCCTGCGCGGTCGGCGTGCGGACGGGCTGCGCCTCCAGGACGAACCTGCCGTCCTCCCAGTGCCATTCGACGTCGCGCTGCCTGTCGGGGCAGCAGCGGGGGGCGTTCTCGGAGTAGCCCAGCAGGGTGACGGAGACGCCCTGGCGGTCCAGGGCGAACGCGCCGACGTTCATGTTCTCGCGGGCGTCGAGGAGGGTCTCGGCGATGCGCGGGGGGCCGCCCTCGGCCACCGGCTGCGCGAGGACGTACAGCGCGCTGGGCGCGGTGCCCAGGCCGGTCTCGCAGCGGACCGCGACGACGGTCTCCAGCCGGCCGTCGCGGTCGAGGTCGGCGGCGCCGCGGTGGGTGATGACGGGCTTCCTGGAGCCGCACTGCAGCGGGTAGCGGGCCGCCTCGGCGTCGGGGGCGCCGGAGTTCTTGGCGTCGGCGGGTCCGGGCTGGGCCGCGGCGCCGTCGGGCTGCAGGAGGGCGCCCGCGCCGATGAGCGCGGCGATCGCGGCGGTGGTGGCCAGCCAGTGCAGCGGGCTGGTGCGGGTGTGCGGGAGGTCTGCTGCGCCTGGCAGGGGCTGCACGCTGATGGCTCCTGGGATCGCTGGTGCCGTGGGGGTGGCTGGAATGCTGCCACATGATCACGGGGGTGGCGTCACCGCCACCCCCGTTCGGCTCAGCGTTCTCGGCTACGCGCGGCCGCCGGGGCCGGAGTAGTCCTCGCCGTACGCGCCCGGGGCCGGGCGGCGGCGGCGCAGCGGCGGCTCCACGCCGTCCGCGAGGCGGCGGGCGGTGAGCAGGAAGCCGGTGTGGCCGATCATGCGGTGGTCCGGGCGTACGGCCAGGCCCTCGATGTGCCAGGTGCGGACCATGGTCTCCCAGGCGGAGGGCTCGTTGAACGTGCCGTGCTCGCGCAGGGACTCCACGGTGCGGGCCAGCTGGGTGGTGGTGGCGACGTAGGCGCAGAGCATGCCGCCGGGGACCAGGGCCTTGGAGACGGCGTCCAGGCACTCCCAGGGGGCGAGCATGTCGAGGATGACGCGGTCGACCTCGGTGTCGCTGAGGTTGTCCTGCAGGTCGCCGACGGTGAGCTGCCAGGCGGGGTGCGGGCCGCCGAAGTAGCGCTCGACGTTCTCCCTGGCGATACGGGCGAAGTCGTCGCGGCGCTCGTAGGAGTGGAGCATGCCGTCGTCTCCGACGGCGCGCAGCAGGAAGCAGCTGAGTGAGCCGGAGCCCACTCCGGCTTCGACGACGCGGGCGCCGGGGAAGATGTCGGCCATCGCCAGGATCTGCCCCGCGTCCTTGGGGTAGACCACGGCGGCGCCGCGGGGCATGGACAGGACGTAGTCGGGGAGCAGCGGGCGCAGCGCGAGATACGCGACGTTCCCGGTGGTACGCACCACAGTGCCCTCGGGAGCGCCGATCAGCTCGTCGTGCGGGAAGGCACCCTTGTGGGTGTGGAAGCTCTTCCCGGCTTCGAGCGTGAAGGTGTAGTGGCGACCCTTGGGGTCGGTGAGCTGGACCTGGTCCCCGACCTGGAAGGGCCCGCGTCGGCGGGCGGCACCGGTCGGTTCGGACATGGGTGCCAGCCTACCTGCCTCTTCGCGGCCGCCGCGCCGCGGGCGGCGTCAGGTGGCGTCAGGTGGCGGGGCGGGCCATCGCCGTGACGAAGGCCTGCTCCACGTCGGCCGCGGACAGGACGCCGTAGATCTCGCCGGTCTCCTCCAGCACCAGGTACTCCGTGGCGGGGGTGGAGCGCATGTGCTCCAGCAGTTCCTCGCCCGTCAGTTCGGCGGAGACCAGCATGCCGACGCGCAGTTCCTGGGCGTAGCCGCCGACCTGCTCCCAGGGGCGGCGGTGCTCGGGGACGGCGACGACCGCCGATTCGCGGACGATGCCGGTGGGGGCGCCGGCGGTGTCGACCACGACCAGGGCGCGGGCGCCGGCCTCGTCGGCCCGGCGCAGCGCCTCCGACAGGGGGGTGTCGGGGGTGACCGGCGCCGCGCGGCGGGTCAGGACGCGGGCGCGCAGGTCGGGGAGGCGTTCGCGCAGCCGCGCCATGCGCAGGCTGTTGCCGGCGCCGGTCCACATGATCGCGGCGAGGATCGCGGCGAGCAGGGCGTCGGTGAGGGTGTCGAAGCCGCTGAGTTCGGCGTCGTCGCCGGCGCGGGCGTAGGTGAGCATCGGCAGTCCGATCAGGACGACCACGGCGAGCGCGCGGCCCACCCAGGCGGCGGCGACGGTGCCGGCCATGGGGTTGCCGCTGAACTTCCAGACGGCCGCGCGCAGCATCCGGCCGCCGTCCAGCGGGAGGCCGGGCAGCAGGTTGAAGGCCGCGACGATGAGGTTGGAGGTCATCAGCCCGGCGAGCAGCACCGCGGGGACCGTGCGCTCCTGTACGAGCTGCAGGGCGCCGTAGAAGACGCCGCCCAGCAGCAGCGACAGCAGCGGGCCGGCGAAGGAGAGCCAGAACTCGCGGCCGGGGGTCTCGGCCTCCTTCTCGATCTCCGAGACGCCGCCGAAGAACTGCAGTTGGATACGGCGGACGGGCAGCTTGTAGTGGAGCGCCACCAGGGTGTGGGCCAGCTCGTGGACCAGGACGGAGGCGTAGAAGGCCACCGCGAAGAAGAGCGCCACCAGATAGCGCAGGGCGCCCAGTTCCGGCAGGACGCGGTCCACCAGGCCGCCGAACACCCAGGTGATCAGGGCGGCGATGAGGAACCAGCTGGGGGCCACGTAGACGGGGACGCCGAACGGGCGGCCCATGAGCAGACCGCCCCCGCGTTCCCTGAGGGGCCTCTCCTTGCCGTCTCGGTCCACGCTTGTCCCCTTGTTCCCCTTGTCGAGGCTCCTGCCGGCGCCTGTCCCCGATCGTATGCCGCGGGCTGTCGGTGGTGGGCCGTAGGGTCGTACACATGAGTACCCCGAGCGGCACCGACACCAACGCCGAGCGGCCTGCCTCCGTCCCGGGGGCCGCCGGGCCGCAGCGCCCTGTCCAGGGGCGGTCGGGGCGGGTCCCCGGTGGGCCTGCCTCGCTCTCCCCCTCGCGGGCGGGTGATTTCCAGACGTGTCCGCTGCTCTACCGCTTCCGGGTGATCGACCGGCTGCCGGAGCGGCCGAACGCCGCCGCCACGAAGGGCACGCTGGTGCACGCGGTGCTGGAGCGGCTCTTCGACGATCCGGCCGGGGAGCGGACGACGGCGCGGGCCCGGTCGATGGTGGTGCCCGCCTGGGAGCGGCTGCTGGCCGAGCGGCCGGAGCTGGCGGAGCTGTTCGCCTCCGAGGGGGCCGGGGAGCCCGGGGCGGGGGGCGGGCTCGCCGCCTGGCTGGCGGAGGCGGAGGCGCTGGTGGAGCGCTGGTTCACGCTGGAGGACCCGACGCGGCTGGAGCCGGCCGAGCGGGAGCTGTTCGTGGAGACGGAGCTGGAGTCGGGGCTGCGGCTGCGCGGGGTCATCGACCGGGTGGACGTGGCGCCGGGCGGCGAGGTGCGGATCGTCGACTACAAGACGGGCAAGGCGCCACGGCCGCAGTACGCGGCGGGGGCGCTCTTCCAGATGAAGTTCTACGCCCTGGTGCTGTGGCGGCTGCGCGGTGCGGTGCCGCGCCGGCTGCAGCTGGTCTACCTGGGCAGCGGGGACGTGCTGACGTACGACCCGGACGAGGCGGATCTGCTCGGTGTGGAGCGCAAGCTGCACGCGCTGTGGCGGGCCATCGAGCAGGCGACGGCGAGCGGGGACTGGCGGCCCAGCACGGGTCCGCTGTGCGCCTACTGCAGTTTCCAGGAGCTGTGCCCGGCCTACGGGGGCACTCCCCCGCCGTATCCGCTCGCCGTCGCCGCGCGGACGCGGGGGGAGGCGCCGGAGTCGGTGAAGGCGCAGGTGGGCGGGGAGGGCGGCGGCAAGGGGCGCCCGGCCGCGGCTGCTGACGGGTCGGCAGGCACAATGGGCGGCGTCTAGCGAAGGAGTTCTCTCGTGGCGATCCGCGTCCTGCTCGTCGACGACCAGCCGCTGCTGCGTACGGGTTTCCGCATGATCCTGGAGGCCGAGCAGGACATCGCCGTGGTGGGTGAGGCGGGTGACGGGGTCCAGGCCCTGGACCAGGTCCGCGCACTGCAGCCCGACGTGGTGCTGATGGACATCCGGATGCCGCGGATGGACGGCGTGGAGGCGACCCGGCAGATCAGTGGGCCGGGCCGGGACGGTCCGGCGAAGGTGCTGGTGCTGACCACCTTCGATCTCGACGAGTACGTGGTGGACGCGCTGCGCGCCGGTGCCAGCGGCTTCCTGCTGAAGGACGTGCCGGCGGCCGAGCTGGTGCAGGCCATCCGGGTGGTGGCGTCCGGTGAGGCGATGCTGGCGCCGAGCATCACGCGCCGGCTGCTCGACAAGTACGCGACGAAGCTGCCCTCCGGCGAGGAGACGGTGCCCGACACCCTCGGCACGCTCACGGACCGCGAGGTCGAGGTGCTGAAGCTGGTGGCGCGGGGGCTGTCGAACGCGGAGATCGCGGCGGACCTGTTCGTGAGTGAGACGACGGTCAAGACCCATGTGGGGCATGTGCTCACGAAGTTGGGGCTGCGGGACCGGGTGCAGGCCGCGGTCTACGCCTACGAGAGCGGGCTGGTGCGCCCCGGGGCGTCCTGACCGGGAGCCGTACGGGCGCGAAGGCCGCGGGCATCGGCGTGTCCGCGGCCGGCTCGGGGCTACTCGCCGGCGCCCTTCTCGATCTCCCAGAAGCGGAAGACCGTGGAGGCGTCCAGCACGCCTTCGAGGCCGAGCATGTTCTCCTTGGCCACCGCGTACTGCTTGCCCTGCCACAGCGGCAGCACGGGCAGCTCCTCGGCGACGAGGTCCTGGACCTTCACGAACTCCGGCACGGTCGCCCCGCGGTCGGCCTCCGACGCCGTCTGCGGCAGCAGCTCGTCGGTGATCTTCCCGGCCTGGTAGTTGTTCGACAGGACGTTGCCCTTGCCGAAGAACGGCAGCGTGAAGTTGTCGGGGTCCGGGTAGTCCGGCACCCAGCCCTTGACGTAGAAGCCGTAGTCGCCGGCCTCCATGCCCTTCTGGTACTCGTCGGCGTCCTTGATGCTGACGACCTCGGCCTGGAAGAGCCCGGTGGAGTTGAGCTGCTCGGCGATCAGTTCGAAGCCCGGGACGGTGCCGGGGCCGTAGCGCTCGGGGGTGACGTAGAGCTTGATCTGCGGCTTGCCGGTGATCCCGGCGCCGCGCAGCACCTCGGCGGCCTTCGCCGCGTCGGGGCGCTCCCCGTAGGCGTCGTAGAAGGCGGTGTTGTGGCCCACGATGCCCGAGGGGATGATCGAGTACAGCGGCTCGGCGGTGCGGCGGTAGACGTCGCGGACGAGCGCGGAGCGGTCGATGCTGTAGGCGATGGCCTTGCGGATCGCGGCGTTGCCGGCGGTGGGGTCGGCCATGTTGAACACCAGGTGCTGGACCTCGGCACTGGTGCCCTCGACCACCCGGATCGGGTGGTCGCTGCTCACCGACTGCTTCTCCAGCTCGGCGATGTCGTTGGCGGCCAGGCCCCGGTAGGCCAGGTCGATGTCGCCGGCCTCCAGCGCCTGCTTCAGCTTGGCCGTGTCACCGTCGAAGAGCTTCAGCGTCATGCCGGAGTTCTTCAACTCGGCGGGGCCCTGGTAGCCGGGGTTCGGCGCGAAGACCGCTTCCTCGTCCTTGCTGTACTTCTCCAGCTTGTACGGGCCCGAGCCCACGGCGCCGTCCGCGCGCAGCCGGTCGGCCGGGTACTCGGTGTGGTCCACAATCGAGCCGGCACCCGAGGCGATCTTCAACGGGAAGGTCGCGTCGGGGTACTTGAGCTTGAAGACGATGGTCTGCTCGTCGGGCGTCTCCATCGTGTCGATCGCGTCGAAGAAGAACGCCGGGCCGTTCTCGTCGTTGATCTTGACGGTGCGCTCGAAGGAGAACCTGACGTCCTCGGAGGTGAGCGCGTTGCCGTTGCTGAACTCTAGTCCGGGCTTGAGCTCGCAGACGTAGAGCCTGCTGCGGCTGTCCTGGAAGGTGCAGCTCTTGGCCGCCTCCGGCTGCGGCACGGTGCCGCCGCGGGGGAAGCTGATCAGGGACTGGAAGACGTTGTTGAACACCAGCCAGGAGCCCACGTCGTAGCCGGAGGCGGGGTCGAGGGAGGTGACCGCGTCGCTCATCCCCATGACGACCTTTCCACCGCTGCCCGCCTCCCCGCCGGAGTCCGAGCCGCATCCGGTCAGGAGGGCGGCGGCCATCCCCGCGCCGAGGGAGGCGGCGGTAAGCCGACGGGTACGGTTGTTCACGTCCTGTGGTCCTTGCTCTGCTCGTACCGGGTGAGTGGGGGCGGGCACGGTCGGGGTCATTCGTCGAGTCCGCGCTCGAACTCCCACATCTGCAGCGTGGAGGAGGAGTTGAGCGCCCACTCGACACCGCTGATGGCGTCGCGGGCCGCGATGACCTCCTTGCCCTGCCAGAGCGGGAGTACGGGCACGTCCCGGGCGGTGACGTCCTGGATGCGCTCGAAGGAGTCGATCACCCGCGCGCGCCGCGCCTGCTGCCTGCTGGCGCGGAGCCGGTCCTCGATGCCGGGGTCGCGGTAGTGGTTGCCGGTGGAGTTCTGGTTGTCGGGGCCGACGAAGGGGGCGACGAAGGTCTCCGCGTCGGGGAAGTCGGGGTACCAGCCGAGGCCGTAGACCGCGTACTTGTCGGCCTGCAGGGCGCGGGCGTACTTCGTCCACCCGGTGCCCTTGAGGGTCACGTCGAAGAGCCCGGAGCCCTCCAGTTGGGCCTTCAGCTCCTCGAACTCGTCCTTGGTGGCCGCACCGTAGTGGTCGGTGGTGTAGTTCAGGGTCAGCGGTACGGGGACGGGCACGCCCGCCTCCCTCAGCAGGTCCTCGGCCCTGCCCGCGTCGGGGGCGCCGTAGGTGTCGAAGAAGGCGGTGCTGTGGCCGAGGACACCCTGCGGGATCATGGAGTACAGCGGGGTGGCGGCCCGCTGGTAGACGTCGCGGACCAGCTTCTCGCGGTCGACCACCTGCGCGACCGCCCGGCGGACGGCCCGTTCCCTGGAGACGGGCAGGTTCATGTTGAACACGAGGTAGCGGATGCCCATGCCGGGCGTCTCGACGAACTGCAGGTCCGGGTCGTCTCCGCTGCGCAGCCGGTCGATCTGGTCGGGCTCCAGCGTCCGGTTCACCACGTCGATCTCGCCGGCCTTGAGCGCCTTCTCCATCGCCTGGGCGTTGTCGGCGCCGGGTGCGGCGAAGACCCGCAGCTCGACCTTGTCGTTCTTGGGCTCGACGCTGCCCCGGTAGGACTCGTTGCGGGTGAAGACCAGCTTCTCGGCGCTGCCGTCGCGCTCCTCGACCCGCAGCGTGTACGGGCCCGAGCCGACGATGTCGAAGCCCTTGTGCAGTTCCTTCGGCGCGTACTCCGCCTTGTCGACGATGGCCGCCGCGGGGGTCGCCAGCTTCATCGGGAAGGTGGCGTCGGGCGCCTTGAGGTGGAAGACGACCTCCCGGTTGCCGGGTGTCTCCACCCGGTCGATGCCGGTGAGGAGGCCGACCGGGCCTTCGGCGTTGTCGATGCGCAGCATCCGGTCGATGGAGTACTTCACGTCCTCGGCCGTCAGCGGGTGCCCGTTGGAGAACGTCAGCCCCTCGCGCACGGTGCAGCGGAACTGGGTGCTGCGCCGGTCGGCGAAGGCGCACCGCTCGGCGGCGTCGGGCTCGGGCTCGCTGCCGGTGCGGGGCAGGCGCAGGAGGCCCTGCATGGTGTTCTGCAGGACGTTCCAGCTGTTGATGTCGTACGCGAAGGCCGGGTCGAGGGGGGCCGGGGCGTCCTTGCCGACCGCGATGACGTCCGTCGTACCGACGACGATGGGGGCGGCGTCGTCGGCGGAGTCGCCCCCCATGCCGCACGCGCCCAGGGCGGGGGCGAGAAGGAGCAGGGCCGACGGCAGTACCAGCCTCGTACGGGTCATCGTCGGCTTCTCTCCCTCGTCGATCCCTTGTCGGCGCCCCCGCGTCCCCGCAGACCCTAGTGCGCTCCTCCCGGCCGGCTCGACCCGCTCGATCGGGGGTCCGGGCGGGGCGGCCGGCGGGGAATCACTCCCCGGATTCGGGCGACCGCGCACCGGTGCGCGCCGCCCCCGCAGGCTCGCGGGCAATGCGGGCATTACGGCTGGAAGGAGGCGCTCCGGATCGGCGGCGGCACGGGGCCCGCCGGGCCGCCGGAGGAACGCGGAGTGACGAAACTCACGTCCGCGACCCGGCCGTCGGGTGGGGTGTTTCGGTCATCTCGCGCGATAACGCCGTCAGTTGATCACAGAGCGCAGGAAAGCCAGGTCGACCTCTTCGAGCGAGGAGACCACCGTGCGGCCGGGGGCGGGCGCGATGGGGACGATCGACGGCACGGCGACGACCCGGCAGCCGGCGGCCTCCGCCGCCGCGACGCCGGTCGGGGTGTCCTCGACGACTGCGCAGCGGGCGGGGGCGGCGCCCAGGGCCGCGGCGGCGGCGAGGTAGGGGTCCGGGTGCGGTTTGGTGCGCTCGATCTCGTCGCCCGCCACGGTCAGTGCGAAGTGCCGGTGGCCGAGGGAGTGCAGCATCCGGTCGATGATGCGGCGGTGCGAGGCGGAGACCAGCGCGGTGGGGACGCCGTGTGCGGCCAGCTCCGCGAGGAGGCGGTGGGCACCGGGCATCAGCGCCACCCCGCCGTCCAGGAGTGCCTCGAAGCGTTCGTTGAGGAGGACGGTCAGCTCGGGGAGGGTGATGTCGGCGCCGGTGGCGTTGATGAGGTGGGTGGCACTGCGGGTCATCGGGCCGCCGACGACCACCGCGCGGTGCTCCTCCCCCAGCGCGTGGCCCAGCTCGGCGAAGACCTCCACCTCGGCCCGCCACCAGGAGTCCTCGGTGTCCACCAGGGTGCCGTCCATGTCGAGCAGGACCGCCTGCAGGGCCGAGCCTTCGGCCGTCAGGGTGCCGAGGGCGGGAGTGCCGCTTGTCATCCAGCCACCTCCTGGAGGGTCGCCCCGGGGATACGGCGGCCGGCCGCCTGGGAGGCGACCGGCCGACTCGGGACCGACCAGTGTACGGCGGGGATCACCCGGCGGCCTCTTCAGCGTGCGTTGAAGTACTTCGCCTCGGGGTGGTGGATCACGAAGGCGTCGGTGGACTGCTCCGGGTGCAGCTGGAACTCCTCGGAGAGCTTCACGCCGATGCGCTCCGGCTCCAGCAGCTCGGCGATCTTGGCGCGGTCCTCCAGGTCGGGGCAGGCCCCGTAGCCGAGGGAGAAGCGGGCGCCGCGGTACTTCAGGGCGAACATGCCGGCGGCGTCCGCCGGGTCCTCCGCCGCGAAGCCCAGCTCGGCGCGGACGCGGGCGTGCCAGTACTCCGCGAGTGCCTCGGCGAGCTGGACGGACAGGCCGTGCAGCTCCAGGTAGTCGCGGTAGGAGTCGGCGGCGAACAGCTCCGCCGTCGCCCCGCCGACCTTCGAGCCGACCGTGACGACCTGCAGCCCGATCACGTCGCGCTCGCCGGACTCCTCGGGGCGGAAGAAGTCGGCGAGGCACAGGCGCCGGCCGCGGCGCTGGCGGGGGAAGGTGAAGCGGGTGCGCTCGCTGCCGTCCTCGTGCAGCAGGATGAGGTCGTCGCCCTTGGAGACGCAGGGGAAGTAGCCGTGGACGACGGCCGCCTCCAGCAGCCGCTCGGTCTGGAGCCTCTCCAGCAGGGCGCGCAGCCGCGGGCGGCCCTCGGTCTCGACCAGCTCCTCGTACGTGGGGCCGGTGCGGGCCTGCTTGAGGCCCCACTGCCCCTTGAAGAGGGCGTCCTCGTCCAGCCAGGAGGCGTAGTCCTTGAGCGGGATGCCCTTGACCACCCGGGTGCCCCAGAACGGCGGGACGGGGACCGGGTTGTCGACGGCCACGTCGGAGCGGGCCGGGCCCTCCTCAAGGCGCTCCTCGGTGTCAGCGCCCGCGCGCTGCGCGACGCGGCGCTTCCTGAGCTCGGGGAGTACGGCGCCGGGGACGCCGCGCTTGACGCCGATGAGGGCGTCCATCAGGCGCAGGCCCTCGAAGGCGTCGCGGGCGTAGCGCACCTCGCCCTGGTAGATCTCGTGCAGGTCCTGCTCGACGTAGGCGCGGGTCAGCGCGGCGCCGCCGAGGATGACCGGATAACTGGCGGCCAGGCCGCGCTGGTTGAGCTCCTGCAGGTTCTCCTTCATGATCACCGTGGACTTCACCAGCAGGCCCGACATGCCGATGACGTCGGCGCGGTGCTCGGCGGCGGCCTCCAGGATGGCGGAGACGGGCTGCTTGATGCCCAGGTTGACCACGGTGTAGCCGTTGTTGGAGAGGATGATGTCGACCAGGTTCTTGCCGATGTCGTGGACGTCGCCGCGGACGGTGGCCAGCACGATGGTGCCCTTGCCCTCCGTGTCCGACTTCTCCATGTGCGGCTCGAGATGGGCGACGGCGGCCTTCATGACCTCCGCCGACTGCAGGACGAAGGGCAGCTGCATCTGGCCGGAGCCGAACAGCTCGCCGACGGTCTTCATGCCGTCCAGCAGGGTGTCGTTGACGATGTCCAGCGCCGGGCGGCTCTCCAGGGCCTCGTCGAGGTCGGCTTCCAGGCCCTTGCGCTCGCCGTCGACGATGCGGCGCTTGAGGCGCTCCTCCAGCGGCAGCGCGGCCAGCTCCTGCGCCCGGCCGGCCTTCAGCGAGGTGGCGGTGGCGCCCTCGAAGAGCTCCATCAGCCGCTGCAGCGGGTCGTAGCCCTCGGCGCGGCGGTCGTGGATGAGGTCGAGGGCGACCTTGACCTGCTCCTCGTCGAAGCGGGCGATCGGCAGGATCTTGGAGGCGTGCACGATGGCCGAGTCGAGGCCGGCCCGGACGCACTCGTCGAGGAAGACCGAGTTGAGCAGGATGCGCGCGGCGGGGTTGAGGCCGAAGGAGATGTTCGACAGGCCCAGGGTGGTCTGGACGTCCGGGTGGCGGCGCTTGAGTTCGCGGATGGCCTCGATGGTGGCGACGCCGTCCTTGCGGGACTCCTCCTGGCCGGTGCAGATGGTGAAGGTGAGGCAGTCGATGAGGATGTCCGCCTCGTGGATGCCCCAGTTCCGCGTCAGGTCCCTGATGAGCCGCTCGGCGATCGCGACCTTCGTCTCGACGGTGCGGGCCTGGCCCTCCTCGTCGATGGTCAGCGCGATCAGCGCGGCGCCGTGCTCCTGCGCGAGGCGGGTGACCTTGGCGAAGCGGGACTCGGGGCCGTCCCCGTCCTCGTAGTTGACGGAGTTGATGACGGCGCGGCCGCCGAGCTTCTCCAGTCCGGCGCGGATGACGTCGACCTCGGTGGAGTCCAGGACGATCGGCAGCGTGGAGGCGGTGGCGAAGCGGCCGGCCAGCTCCGCCATGTCGGCGACGCCGTCGCGGCCCACGTAGTCGACGCACAGGTCGAGCATGTGCGCGCCCTCGCGGATCTGGTCGCGGGCCATCTCCACGCAGTCGTCCCAGCGGCCGTCCAGCATGGCCTCGCGGAACTTCTTCGACCCGTTGGCGTTCGTCCGCTCGCCGATCGCCATGTACGCGGTGTCCTGGCGGAAGGGGACGCTCTGGTAGAGGGAGGCGGCGCCGGGCTCGGGCTGCGGGTCGCGCTCGGCGGGCGTGAGCCCGCGGACCCGCTCCACCAGTCGGCGCAGGTGCTCCGGCGTCGTACCGCAGCAGCCGCCGACGAGGGACAGGCCGTAGTCGCGTACGAAGTCCTCCTGGGCGTCGGCCAGTCCCTCGGGGCCGAGCGGGAAGTGGGCGCCGTCCTTGGTGAGGACCGGCAGGCCGGCGTTCGGCATGCACAGCAGCGGGATGCGGGAGTGGCGGGTGAGGTAGCGCAGGTGCTCGCTCATCTCCGCGGGACCCGTCGAGCAGTTCAGGCCGATCATGTCGACGCCCAGCGGTTCGAGAGCGGTCAGCGCGGCGCCGATCTCCGAGCCGAGCAGCATGGTGCCGGTGGTCTCGAAGGCCATCGAGACCAGCAGGGGCACCTCGGTGCCGGTCGCCTCCATCGCGCGCCGCGCCCCCAGGATCGAGGACTTGGTCTGGAGCAGGTCCTGGGTGGTCTCCACGATCAGGGCGTCCACGCCGCCGGCGAGCAGGCCCTCGGCGTTCGTCTGGAAGCCGTCGCGCAGGGTGGTGTACGAGACGTGGCCGAGGGTCGGCAGCTTCGTACCGGGGCCGATGGAGCCCAGCACCCAGCGCTGGCGGCCGTCGCGGGCGCCGAACCCGTCCGCGGTCTCACGGGCGAGGCGGGCACCCGCCTCGGACAGTTCGAAGACGCGGTCGGCGATGTCGTACTCGGCCATCGCCGAGTGGTTCGCCCCGAAGGTGTTCGTCTCGACGCAGTCGACGCCCACCTCGAAGTACGCCTCGTGGACGGAGCGGACGATGTCGGGGCGGGTGAGGTTCAGGATCTCGTTGCAGCCCTCCAGCTGCTCGAAGTCCTCCAGCGTGGGGTCCTGCGCCTGGAGCATCGTGCCCATCGCGCCGTCGGCCACCACCACCCGGGTGGCCAGGGCGTGGCGCAGGGCGGCCGCGCGCTCGGCGGCGGAGGCGGCTCCCCCGCCCGGAAGGGACGACGGGGACTGCGGCTGGGACTGCGGCTGCGAGGCCATGGAGGAGCTCCCTCGGATGCGACGGCTGTCGGCTATGCGGCGCCCGCGTACGGCAGCGCACCGGATCAGCCTAGCCCGCCCCTTTGACAGGCCCACCTGGTGTCCACCCTCCGGACGGGTGCCGCGGGCGTCCGATCACTGGCAGACTTCCCGCAGGCGGGCACCGGTCCACACGGCGGACCGGGCCGTACCGGCTCGGAGCGGAATACCCCTCAGGAGAGCGGTGGCGCAGCCTTCTCACGGCAATGCCCGATACTGTTTGGCATTGTCGAACCCGGTCGACCCTCGACCGCACCCCGGGAGGCCCCTTCGATGGCACGCAACATCCAGTCGCTCGAGCGCGCGGCTGCGGTGCTCCGGCTCCTCGCCGGCGGCGAGCGGCGTCTGGGCCTGTCGGACATCGCCTCCACGCTCGACCTGGCCAAGGGCACCGCCCACGGCCTGCTGCGCACTTTGCAGCACGAGGGCTTCGTCGAACAGGACCCGGCCTCCGGCCGCTACCAGCTCGGCGCCGAACTGCTGCGGCTGGGCAACAGCTACCTCGACGTCCACGAGCTGCGGGCGCGCGCCCTGCCGTGGACCGACGACCTGGCCCGCTCCAGCGGCGAGGCCGTCTACCTGGGGGTGCTGCACAAGCAGGGCGCACTGATCGTGCACCACGTCTTCCGGCCCGACGACAGCCGCCAGGTGCTGGAGATCGGCGCCATGCACCCGCTGTACTCCACCGCCCTGGGCAAGACCCTCGCCGCCTACGACCCGGTGGCGCACGCCGACCTCGCCGATCTCGCCTACGAGCGGCTCACCCCCGCGACGGTGACGGACCCCGCCGGGCTGGAGGAGGCCCTCGACCTCGTCCGCGCCCGGGGCTGGGCGGCCGACGTCGAGGAGACCTGGGAGGGGGTCGCGGGCATCGCCGCGCCCGTGCACGACCGCCGCAGGCTGCCGGTCGGCGCGGTCGGGATCACCGGCGCCGTGGAGCGGGTCTGCGCCGCCGGGGAGCCGCGCCCGGAGCTGGTCGCGGCGGTACGGGACTGCGCCCGCGCGGTGGCCCGGGACCTGGGCGCCGGGCGCTTCTGACGCTCCCGGGCCGCACCTCGCGGACGTTTTACGCCACCAACCCCTTGACCACCCGTGTGACCTGGGGGAAAACTGCCGTTCACCGGTCGGCATTGTCGAACACCTGACGGCATTCGGGTTAGGGTGGCATCCGCGGACCGTTTCCCACTGGAACGAAACGACAAAGGAGTCGCGGGTGGGCACCTGCTCCGACATCTTCTTCGGCGAGGTCATCGGAACCGCCGTCCTGATCCTTCTCGGCGGCGGCGTCTGCGCCGCGGTCACCTTCAAGAAGTCCAAGGCGTTCAACGCCGGCTGGGTCGCCATCGCCTTCGGGTGGGGCTTCGCGGTGCTGACGGCCGTCTACATGGTGGGCGGCCTGTCGGGCGCGCACCTGAACCCGGCCGTGACCACAGCGCTGGCCCTCACCGGCAGCATGAGCCTGGGCGAGTTCCTGGCTTTCATCTCGGGCCAGATGCTCGGCGCGTTCATCGGCGCCGTACTGGTCTACGTCGCCTACTACGGCCAGTTCATGTCGCACCTCACCACCGATCGCGAGGTGCTCGGCGGCCCGGGGACGAAGGACGGCGAGGCGCCCGCCTCGGGCCCCGGTCCCGTGCTCGGCGTCTTCTCCACCGCCCCGGAGATCCGCAAGCCCTGGCAGAACCTGGCCACCGAGATCATCGCCACCGCCGTGCTCATCCTCGCGGTGCTCACCCAGGGCCTCAACGCCGACGGCGACGGCCTGGGCATCCTCGGCGGCCTGATCACCGCCCTCGTCGTGGTCTCCATCGGCTTCTCGCTCGGCGGCCCCACCGGCTACGCCGTCAACCCGGCCCGCGACCTCGGCCCCCGAATCGCGCACGCCGTACTGCCGATGCCGAACAAGGGGAGCTCAGACTGGTCCTACGCGTGGATCCCCGTGGTCGGCCCCCTGCTGGGTGCGCTGCTCGCCTCGGGTATCTACGAGCTGGCCTTCCACCCCTGACCCTGACCGACCACCGACCGTACGAAGTCTCCGGAGCCACTGTGACTGACGCACACACCGCCGGCCCGTTCATCGCGGCCATCGACCAGGGCACCACCTCCTCCCGCTGCATCGTCTTCGACAAGGACGGCCGGATCGTCTCGGTCGACCAGAAGGAGCACGAGCAGATCTTCCCCAGGCCGGGCTGGGTGGAGCACGACGCCTCGGAGATCTGGACCAACGTCCAGGAGGTCGTCGACGGGGCCGTCGCGAAGGCCGGCATCACCGCCGCCGACGTGAAGGCCATCGGCATCACCAACCAGCGCGAGACCACCGTGCTGTGGGACAAGAACACCGGCGAGCCGGTGCACAACGCCCTGGTCTGGCAGGACACCCGCACCGCGGAGCTCTGCCGCGAGCTGGGCCGCAACGTCGGCCAGGACCGCTTCCGCCGCGAGACGGGCCTGCCGCTCGCCTCGTACTTCGCCGGTCCCAAGGTGCGCTGGCTGCTCGACAACGTCGAGGGGCTGCGCGAGCGCGCCGAGGCGGGCGACATCCTCTTCGGCACCATGGACTCCTGGGTCATCTGGAACCTCACGGGCGGTACGGACGGCGGTGTGCACGTCACGGACGTCACCAACGCCTCGCGCACCATGCTGATGAACCTGCACACCCTGGACTGGGACGACAAGCTGCTGGAGTCCATCGGCGTGCCGCGCGCGGTGCTGCCGGAGATCCGCTCCTCCGCCGAGGTCTACGGGCACGCCGCCGCCGGCGCGCTGGCCGGCATCCCGGTCGCCTCGGCGCTGGGCGACCAGCAGGCGGCGCTCTTCGGCCAGACCTGCTACGCCGAGGGCGAGGCCAAGTCGACCTACGGCACCGGCACGTTCCTGCTGATGAACACCGGCGACAAGATCGTCAACTCGTACAACGGGCTGCTCACCACGGTCGGCTACCGCATCGGCGACGAGGCCCCGGTCTACGCCCTGGAGGGCTCGATCGCGGTCACCGGCTCGCTGGTGCAGTGGATGCGCGACCAGATGGGCCTGATCTCCACCGCGGCGGAGATCGAGACGCTGGCGCTGAGCGTGGAGGACAACGGCGGCTGCTACATCGTGCCCGCCTTCTCGGGCCTGTTCGCCCCGTACTGGCGCGACGACGCCCGCGGTGTGGTCACGGGTCTGACCCGCTACGTCACCAAGGCGCACATCGCCCGCGCGGTGCTGGAGGCCACGGCCTGGCAGACCCGTGAGATCTGCGACGCGATGACCAAGGACTCCGGTGTGGAGCTGGCGGCCCTGAAGGTCGACGGCGGCATGACCTCCAACAACCTGCTGATGCAGAACCTCTCGGACTTCCTGGACGCCCCCGTGGTGCGCCCGCTGGTCGCCGAGACCACCTGCCTCGGCGCGGCCTACGCCGCCGGCCTCGCGGTCGGCTTCTGGCCGGACACCGACACGCTGCGCGCCAACTGGCGCCGGGCGGCGGAGTGGACGCCCCGCATGGAGGACGAAGCGCGCAAGCGCGAGTACAAGAACTGGCTCAAGGCCGTCGAGCGGACCATGGGCTGGGTCGAAGAGGACGACAAGGAGTAGTCATGAGCAGCCCGCACAGTGCCCCGTCGCTGGGCACGAACCCGACCGCCGGTGTGAACGCAGGCCGCGGCGAGACCCGAGAACAGCTCGCCAGGGCCACCTACGACCTGCTGGTCATCGGTGGCGGCATCCTGGGGACCTCGGTGGCCTGGCACGCCGCGCAGTCGGGTCTGCGGGTCGCGATGGTGGACGCCGGCGACTTCGCCGGCGCCACCTCCTCCGCCTCCTCCAAGCTGGTCCACGGCGGTCTGCGCTATCTGCAGACCGGCGCGGTCCGGCTGGTCGCGGAGAACCACCACGAGCGCCGCGTGCTGGCCAGGGACGTCGCCCCGCACCTGGTCAACCCGCTCACCTTCCACCTGCCCGTCTACAAGGGCGGCCCGGTGGGCGCCGCCAAGCTCGGCGCGGGCGTCTTCGCGTACTCGGCGCTCTCCGCCTTCGGCGACGGCGTCGGCAAGGTGATCTCCCCGGCCCGGGCGCTGGCCGCCAACCCGGCGCTGCGCACCGAGGGCCTCAAGGCGGTCGCGGTCTACCACGACCACCAGATGAACGACTCCCGGATGGCCGTGATGACGGTCCGCGCGGCCGTCGAGTCCGGTGCCGTGGTGCTCAACCACGCCGAGGTGACCGGGCTGCGCACGGTGGGCGGCCGGGTGGTGGGCGCCGAGCTGCGCGACCGGCTGGACGGCACCGAGTTCGGCGTCAGTGCCCGCGTCGTGCTCAACGCGACCGGCCCGTGGGTGGACCACCTGCGGCGGATGGAGGACCGGCACGCGGCGCCGTCCATCCGCCTCTCCAAGGGCGCGCACCTGGTGCTGCGGCGCAACTCGCCCTGGCGGGCGGCGATGGCCACCCCGATCGACAAGTACCGCATCACCTTCGCCCTGCCGTGGGAGGACATGCTGCTGCTGGGCACCACCGACGAGGTCTACGAGGGCGATCCGGCGGACGTACGGGCCACCGGGGCGGACATCGCGCAGATCCTGGACGAGGCGGCGTTCTCGGTGCGCGGCGCGGACCTCGACCGCTCGCTGATGACGTACGCCTTCGCGGGGCTGCGGGTGCTGCCCGGCGGCCCGGGGGGCGTGGAGAAGGCCAAGCGCGAGACGGTCGTCACCGAGGGCAGCGGCGGGATGCTCTCCGTCGCGGGCGGCAAGTGGACGACGTACCGGCACATCGGGCGCGTGGTGATGGAGAAGCTCGCCACGCTGCCGGGCAGCCCGCTGGCGCGGGACATGGAGCCGGTGGGGTCGCTGGTGCGGCGCAGCCCGCTGCCAGGTGTCGCCAACCCCAACGCGGTGGCGCACCGGCTGCTGGTGGACCGCGAGCCGGGGCAGCGGATGGATCCGCTGACGGCCCGCCACCTGGCCACCCACTACGGCTCGCTGGCCTTCGACATCGCGCGGCTGGTCAACGAGGACCCGGCGCTGGGCGAGCGGGTCCACCCCGAGGGGCCGGAGATCTGGGCCCAGGTCGTCTACGCCCGCGACCACGAGTGGGCCCAGACGCCCGACGACGTGCTGCGCCGCCGGACCACGCTGACGGTCCGCGGCCTGGACACCGAGCAGGTGCGGGTCCGGGTCGGGGAGTTGCTGGCGCGCCGATCGGGGTAGGGAGGGAGTTGGCACGGGTCCGGGCCCCCTCCGCGCAGGGGTTCGCGTACGGTACGCGCACCCGCCCCGCGCGAAGGGGCCGCCAGGCCCTAGGCTGATGCGGCGACAGGTGGAGGACGGATGGGAAGGAGGCTCTGAGTGATCGAGCTGGAAGGGGTTCCCGACCTCGTCGACCCGGTGATGATCTGCGCCTTCGAGGGCTGGAACGACGCCGGGGACGCCGCCTCCATGTCCGTGGGGCATCTGGACCGCGAGTGGAAGGGCGAGTCCTTCGCGGAGCTGGACGCCGAGGAGTACTACGACTTCCAGGTCAACCGCCCCACCGTGGCCGTGGAGGGCGGGACCCGTGCGATCACGTGGCCCACCACGCGGCTGTCGTTCGTGCGGATCGCGGACGCCGACGGCAAGGGGCGCCCGCGCGACCTGGTGCTGGTGCGGGGCATCGAGCCGAGCATGCGCTGGCGTTCGTACTGCGGTGAGATCCTCTCCTTCGCCCACGAGTTGGGCGTGGAGATGGTGGTCCTGCTGGGCGCGCTGCTCGGGGACACCCCGCACACCCGGCCCGTCCCCGTCACCGCGGTCACCTCCGACGCCGATCTGGCGCAGCGCCTGGAGGTGGAGGAGTCGCGCTACGAGGGGCCGACGGGGATCGTCGGGGTGCTGCAGGAGGCGTGTACGCACGCGGGGGTGCCGGGCGTGAGCCTGTGGGCGGCCGTTCCGCACTACGTCTCGCAGCCGCCCAACCCCAAGGCGGCGCTCTCCCTGCTGAACCGGCTGGAGGACCTGCTGGGCATCCGCATCCCGCTGGGCGACCTGCCGGAGGACGCGCGCGCCTGGCAGCGCGGGGTGGACCAGCTGGCCGCCGAGGACAGCGAGGTCGCCGAGTACGTGCAGTCGCTGGAGGAGGCCCGCGACACCGCGGAGCTGCCGGAGGCGTCGGGCGAGGCCATCGCCAAGGAGTTCGAGCGCTATCTGCGCCGGCGTGACGGGACGTCGCCGCCGCACTTCCGCGATATCACGGGGGGCGGCAAGGAGGAGGACGAGGACGAGTGAGGCAGGGGGCCCTTCCGGTACTGGAAGGGCCCCCTGTTTTGTTTTCGCCGTTCAGGCGTCAGGCGTCAGGCGCAGTGGAAGCGGGCCGCCGCCCAGTCCCCGTGGTCGCCGGACTTGCTGCCGTCCGCGTCGGTGACCTTCAGCCGTACGTGCCGCGCGCCCGCCAGCGGTACGTCCACCGCGACGGTCTCCGAGGCACCGGTGAGCTTCGGTGAGCGCCACACCTCCGCGCCGTCCGCCTCGACGGAGAAGGCCACTCCCCCGCCCGTGGCGATCTCGTCGTCGATCCCCACGTCCGCGGTGAGGGACGTGCAGCGGCCGCCGAGGTAGAACGCGAGGTCGGAGTCCGCGTGCGCGCCGACGCCCTTGGCGTAGGTGCGGCCGGCGAGGGTGAGGACGGCGCCGTCGTCGGGGCCGGACTCGCCGTTGCTGCGGTCGCGTTCCGCCGGTCCCCAGCCGTTGGTCTGCGCCAGCCACTCCAGATCACTCGCCCAGACGTCCGCGGCGGGCGCCTCGGGCAGCACCTGGACCGCGAAGCGCTGGGTGGTGGTACGGTCCGCGCCGGCCGAGCGGTAGCGCGCGACCGCCGTCAGCGTGACGGGGTCGGAGAGGGCCGTGCCGGCGGGCGCGGTGACCTTCACCTGCGCCTGCCCGTCCGCTCCGGGGGCCAGAGTGCCGAGTGAGGCGGGGCCCTCGACCTGCCAGCCCTCGGGCGCCTGGACCGTCACGGAGACGTCCTCCGCCTGCGCCGTGCCCGCCGTCACGCCGACCTGTACGGGCGTCGCGGCGGAGCGCGCCACCTGCTGGCCGGGGGCGGCCGAAACGGAGGCGGTGCTACCGGGGTTCCGCCCGCCCAGTGCGCTGGCGTCCTCCAGCAGGACGTCGAAGGACTGCGCGGTGGAGGTGGCGGGCACCTTGACCCGGACAACGCCGCCGCGGTCGTCCACGTCGTACCACCAGCCCTGCCCGGCGGCCTCGTAGGCGGCCTGGGAATCCAGCCGGGGCAGCTCGGCGCCCGCCGCCCGTACGGCGGCCGGGGCGTCGCCCGTGTGGACGGTGAAGTGGTACGGGCGGCTGGTCTGCTTGCCGTCGTAGGAGCCCTCCAGCGCGCCGAGGGAGATCCGCACGTCGCCGGGGCCCGACTGCGGTGCCCCGACCCGTACCGTCTGCTCGGCGAAGGCGCCGGTGCGGTGCTCGCGGGTGACGCCGTCGTCCTCGTACAGCGTGAAGGAGGACTGCCCCTGCGGGTAGACGTCCCAGGCGAGCGGGGAGTCGGCGGTGCGGTCGCGGTAGGAGCGGATGCCCGGCCACATCGGGACGGCGGCGCCCGCCTTCACGAAGAGCGGGAGGGTGTCGAGGGGGGCGCTGTAGTTGTCGACCGTGGCGGGGCCCTCGTAGCGGCGTCCGCTCCAGTAGTCGACCCAGGTGCCCTCGGGCAGGTAGATGCCGTCGCGGACGGAGGTGTCGCTGTAGACGGGGGCGACCAGGAAGGAGTCGCCCGTCATGAACTCGTACGTCGCCGCGTCCGTGGCGGCCGTCGCGTCGCCCGGGTACTGCAGGGCGAGCGGGCGCACCGGGCCGACGCCGGTGCGGGTGGCCTGGGCCGCGTGGGAGTACATGTACGGCAGCAGCGACTCCTTCAGCTTCAGGTAGCGGCGGTTGATCGAGGTGTAGGGCTCGCCCTGGCGGAAGGGCTGCTTGTCGCTCGCCGCCCAGCCGTCCATCGTCATGATCGTGGGGAGGAAGGACTTCCACTGCAGGTCGCGGACGTACGTGCGGGGGCTGCCGCCGTAGATGCCGTCCACGTCGCCGGTGGTGTAGGCGAGGCCGGACATGGTGGCGCCGGCGTAGGTGGGGATCTGGTAGCGGATGTTCTCCCAGCTGCCGCTCTGGTCGCCCGACCACTGCACGCCGCAGCGCTGGGCGCCCGCCCATGCCTCGGGGGCCCAGGTGAAGCCGCGGGCGTCGCTGTTGTCCTCGATGCCCTGGTACGCCGCCTTGCAGCCGTCCAGGGCCATCTTGTAGCCCGGGCCCACCCAGGCCACGTCCAGCTTCGCCACCCGCTGTCCGGCGCGGACCTGCTCGGCGAGTCCGCTGAGGCCGTCCTCCGTCCACAGGCCGAGCTGCGCCTTGCGCTCCTGCATGCCCTGGGCGGTGGCGGCGAGGTCCTCGTAGCCGCAGCCGTAGCCGTCGTTGACGAGCATCCAGCCGAGCGGCAGGTCGTGCTCCAGGTAACTGTCGGCGATCGTGAGGGAGTCGAGGGTACGGCGCTCGCCCCGGTTGGCGTTGTGCAGGTAGCAGTCGGCGTCGCCGATCTCCAGGCCGTAGACGGGCGGCAGGAAGGGCTTGCCGGTGAGCTGGGTGTACTGGCCGATCAGGTCCTTGGTGTCGTCCTTGGGCCCGACGACGTAGTAGGCGTCGAAGCGGGACTCCTTGGCGGTGGCGGTCACCGGGTCGGTGAAGGCGTAGGTGTTGGGGGCGTAGGTGTTGCGGTAGACGCCGTAGCCGGCCGTGGAGAGGTAGAACGGCACCGAGTTGGGGTGGCCGCCGTCCTCCCAGTCGTAGGAGACCCCGACCTCGACCGTCTTGCCGCGGTGCGAGGTGTTGCCCCGGCCGATCTGCATGCCGGCGCCGTAGAACTGCTCCTCGGTGCCGCGCGCCAGGGTCTGGGTGGTCTGCTCCGCCGTCCAGCTCAGGCCCTTGCTCTCGGCCCAGACGAGGCTGCCGTCGGCGCGGTGGAGGGCGAAGCGCAGGGGCGCCTTGTACGCGCGCAGGGTGACCGCGCCGGTGCTCATCTCGTAGCGGTCGCCCGCGTCGCGCCAGGTGGCGGTGGGCGGCGCGGACTGCGGCAGCACGATGTCGCCGCCGACGGGGTCGGTGAACTTGCCGCGGGGGGCGAACTCCACCCGCAGCGCGCTCTGCGTGACGAAGCTGACCCGGGCCTTCGCGCGGCCCGCCGTGAGCTGGAAGACGGGTCCGGCGGCGCTGAAGTCCGTGACGGCGCCCACCGTCTGCTCGGTGGGGGACGGGGCCGCCTGGGCGGGCGTGCCGAGGCCGGCCGTCGCCGCCGCCAGTGCGAGCAGCACGGTGGCGGCGACGGCGCGCAGGCCCCTGGGCCTGCGTGGGGAGCGCGGTGTTCTTGCTCGTCCAAGTCGTGTCATGGACACAGTGATTACCGCGCGGCGGCGCGGTGGAGCCATGGACGCGTGTGCGCGGCGGGTGGACTTCTGTGGCCCACCTGCGGCAACGGCGCGGCGTACCGCGGCCGTTGGGGCGTACTACAGGGGAACGGCGACGAGTGTGGAAGCGGTCGCGGGGTTCGACCAGTCGGAGTCGAAGGCCGCGTTGGCCACGTACAGCCGTCCGCCCCAGGCGGCGGCCGTCGTCGGCTCGTCGAAGCGGGGGTCCTCGATCCGCTTGACGAACGTGCCCGCCGTGCCGGTCTCGTCGAGGTGGTAGACCTCGACGGCGTACTGCCAGTTGAGAACGACGTACAGGGTGCGCCCGCGCAGCAGCAGGCCGTCGCCGTTGGCGGGCGGGGTGCCGCCGCTGAGCGCGACGGCGGTGGCGTGGCCGCTCGCGGGGTCGACGCGGTAGAGCGTGGCGGCGTTGCCGCTGACGACGAGCAGGGCGCGGCCGTCGGGGGTGCGGCACAGTCCGTTGGCGCCCCAGTACTCGCCGCCGGGCGGGGTGGGCTGCCAGTCGCCGCCCAGGGGCAGCGCGGTGAGCGCGGCGGCGGGCGGGGCCTGCGCGGTGACGGGGAGGCGGTAGAGGACGTCGTTGAAGGAGTCGGTGAACCAGGCCTCGCCGTCGGCGACCACCACGTCGTTGACGAAGGAGGTGCCGGTGGCGGCCTGGTAGCGGCCCAGGACGGCGCCGCTCGCGCTGTGCACGAGGCGGATCTCGCCGTACGCGCCGCCGGCGACCAGCAGCCGCCCGTACGGGTCGGTCTTCAGCCCGACGGACATGGTGTCCGGCGCCGCCGGGGTGACGAGCCGCCCCCGGCCGGTGGCCAGGTCGGCCCGGTAGAGGGAGCCGTCGATCAGGGAGCCGGTGTAGGCGACCGGGCCGGGGCCGATCGCGATGCCCTCGGGCTGGAAGCCCGCGGGGAGGTGGATCGTGTCCGGCCAGGGCTGCGCGGCCCGGGCGGCGGGGGCGAGTGCTCCTACCGCGGCGGCGCCGGTGAGCGCGGCGGCGGTGGCGAGGAAGCGGCGGCGGGGAAGCGGTGCGGGCATCGGGTGGTCCTTCCGTCTGCGAACCATCGGCTGACACGGCCCTCACAGGGCAGCACATCGGGCCGCGGCCCGTACCCGGCTCGTGGCGACCTTCACCGAAACGCAACAGGCGTCCGCTTCCGGCCGGAAGCGGACGCCTGTCGTCACGTACGGGAGGGCCACGTACGGGAGGGGGATGCGCTAGAGCGCGACGCCCAACAGGGCGTCCACCGCGCGGGAGATGACGCCCGGCGCGCCCTGGTCCGTACCCCCCTCGGTGCGCTGCAGGGCCGCCCAGCGGTCGACGGCCGCCAGGGCGGCGGGGGCGTCGAGGTCGTCCGCGAGGGCGGCGCGCAGGGCCTCCACGGTCGCCTCGGCGGCGGGGCCGTCGGGGCGGGAGACAGCGTCGCGCCAGACGGCCAGCCGCTCCTGCGCCCGCTCCAGCACCGCGTCGGTCCACTCCCAGTCGGTGCGGTAGTGGTGGGCGAGGAGGGCGAGGCGGATGGCGGCGGGGTCGACGCCCGAGCGGCGCAGCTGGGAGACGAAGACCAGGTTGCCGCGGGACTTGGACATCTTCTCGCCGTCCAGCGCCACCAGTCCGGCGTGCACGTACGCCTTCGCGAACGGGTACTCACCGGTGAGGGCCTGGCCGTGCGAGGCGCCCATCTCGTGGTGCGGGAAGGCGAGATCGCTGCCGCCGCCCTGGATGTCGAAGCCCATGCCGAGGTGTTCGAGCGCGATGGCCACGCACTCGATGTGCCAGCCGGGGCGCCCGCTGCCGAGGGAGGCGCCGTCCCAACTCGGCTCGCCCGCGCGGGCGGCCATCCACAGCATCGGGTCCAGGGGGTTCTTCTTGCCGGGGCGCTCGGGGTCGCCGCCGCGCTCGGCCGACAGCAGCCGCATCGCCTCGGCGTCCAGGTGGGAGACGGTGCCGAAGTGCGGGTCGGCCTCGACGGAGAAGTAGACGTCGCCCTCCAGCTCGTAGGCGGCGCCGGCGTCGCGCAGCCGCTCGACCAGGGGGACGATCAGCGGTATCGACTCGACGGCGCCCACGTACTGCCGGGGCGGGAGCATCCGCAGCGCCGTCATGTCCTCGCGGAAGAGGGCCGTCTCGCGCTCCGCGAGGTGCGTCCAGTCCTCGCCGTCGCGGGCGGCGCGCTCCAGGAGCGGGTCGTCGACGTCGGTGACGTTCTGGACGTAGTGGACCTGGCGCTTGTTGTCGAGCCACACGCGCTGGACGAGGTCGAAGGCGTTGTAGGTCGCCGCGTGACCGATGTGGGTGGCGTCGTACGGGGTGATCCCGCAGACGTAGAGACGGGCGGTCCCCTCCGGTCGGAGGGTGATCGACTCGCCGGTCGCGGTGTCGTGAATCCGGAGGTCACGGCCGGTGCCGGGCAGGGCGGGGACGTCGGAGGCGGGCCAGGCGTACATGCCTTGAGCGTAACCGGCCGGGATGTTCTCCACACCGGCGGCCCGGGGCGGCGCTGTTCGGGGGCTCTTCGGGGGCGCCCCGGGCCCGTCTCTCAGATCGGCGGCCACGGGATCGCCGGTCCGCCGCCGCCGGGTCGCGGATGGCGGCCGGTGGCCAGCAGGGCGTCGACGCGCGCCCGCAGCGCCGTCAGCTCGGCGGGGGTGATCAGCTCCGCCAGCCGTACGGCGAGGGGGCCGTCCCCCGCCAGGGCGGCCGACAGGTCCGCCAGCACGGTGCGGGCCTCCCCGGTGAGGGGCTCGCCCGCCCAGCCCCACAGCAGGGTGCGCAGCTTGTCGTCGGCGTTGAAGGTGATGCCGTGGTCGATGGCGTACAGCCGGCCGTCGCCGACCGGCAGCAGATGGCCGCCCTTGCGGTCGGCGTTGTTGATGACCGCGTCGAGCACCGCCAGCCGGCGCAGCCGCTCGTCGTCGGCGTGGACGAGCAGGGCGGTGCGCCCCCCGCCGGTGTCCGCGAGGCCGACCGCCTTCCAGCCGGGGCCCGGCTCGGGGGCGTCCACGAGGGCGAGCAGGCTCGTACCGTCCGCCCCGCCGGGGGCCGGCTCGACCCACAGCTGGCACATCCCCCGCCCGTACGGCCCCTCCTCGCGCAGGACGGTCGGCGGGACGAGCCGCCAGCCGGTGGCCTCGGAGACCTCGTAGGCGGCGACCTCCCGCTGCGCGAGGGTGCCGTCGGGGAAGTCCCAGAGCGGGCGCTCCCCCGCCACCGGCTTGTAGACGCACCGCACGGCGTGCCCGTCCAGCTCGGCGCGGCACAGCAGCGCGGAGTTGGAGGACTCGCGGATGCGCCCCAGCACCGTCAGCTCGCCCCGGCTGAGCACCTCGCCGGGCGGCGGGCCCTCCGCCCCGTCGCCGGAGGGTGTCACTCGCCCCGGCGGTAGCCGTTCTGACGCGGGCATACGTGTCCCTCCGGGTCGAGCGGCAGGCTGCACAGCGGGCACGGCGGACGGCCGGCGTTGACGACCTCCAGGGCGCGTTTGGCGAAGGCGCGGGCCATCGGGCCGGTGAGGCGCACACGGAGCATCGGGGGGCCGTGCTCGTCGTCCTGCAGCAGTGCCTCCTCGGCCGCCGCCAGGTCCTCCTCGGACTCCGCCTCCAGCTCGACGAGGGCCTGCGCCTCCACCACGAGCCGCTCGCCCTCGCCGTCCCAGGCGAGCGCCATGGTGCCGACGCGGAACTCCTCGTCCACCGGGGCGTCCAGCGGGGCGGTGTCGGTGAGTTCGCCCGGGGCGACGGCGGGGACGGCGGCGTTGCCGCCGGTGCGCCGCACCACCTCGTCGAGCAGCTCGTCCATCCGCTGGGCGAGCGCCTCGACCTGGGCCTTCTCCAGCGCCACGCTGGTCGTACGGCCGGCGCGGGACGCCTGCAGATAGAACGACCGGCGGCCGGGCAGACCTACCGTGCCCGCGACGAAGCGGTCCGGCGGATCATAGAGGTACACCTCTCGAGGCACGTCCTGCTCCGATGACTCGACGTGATTGCGGGTCAACCCTACTGCGGGGGGTCTCACGGCGCCCCGGCGCCGCCGCCCACCTCGGCGTCCTGCACGCGGGCGGGGGCCTGCGCTGCCGGTACGGGCGGCGGAGGGCCCGCCAGGGACGCCAGGTCGCCCGTGTCCCCCAGCCGCAGCAGGAAGGGCCGCAGCGGCGTGTAGCGCACGGCGGTGACGGAGGCCGGGTCGGCGGCGAGGCGCTGGAAGAGGTCGAGGTGCATGCCCAGGGCGTCCGCGACGACGGCCTTGACGATGTCGCCGTGCGTGCACATCGCGTACACCGCGTCCTCGCCGTGCTCGGCGGCGATCCGCGTGTTCCAGTCCCGGACGGCCTCCACCGCCCGTGCCTGCATGGCGCGCATGGACTCCCCGCCGGGGAAGACGGCGGCGCAGGGGTGGGCCTGGACGGTGGCCATCAGCGGCTCGTCGGACAGCTCCGCCAGTTTGCGCCCGCTCCACTGCCCGTAGTCGCACTCGGTGATGCGCTCGTCCTCGTAGGAGGGGAGCTCCGGGCGGGCGGCGAGGAGCGGGGCCAGGGTCTCGCGGCAGCGCTCCAGCGGGCTGCTGACGGCGGCGGCCAGCCCGACGCCCGCCAGCCGGCCGGGGAGCGCGAGGGCCTGCGCCAGTCCGCGCTCGTCGAGGGTGACGCCGGGGGTGCGCCCGGCCAGCACGCCGGCGGTGTTGGCGGTCGAGCGGCCGTGCCTGATCAGCAGCAGGGTGGGCATGTCCCTCAGCGTACGGGGCAGCGTACGCAAGGACAGCCCGGTCCCCGTCGGAAAGAATGGCACCGTGATCGTCGACTGCGCGCTCTACACGGACGGCCGCAGGCAGGAGTCGGCGGAAGCCTTCCCCTCGCTGCTCGCCCGGGCCCGGGCGGACAAGGACAGTTTCGTCTGGCTGGGCCTCCACGAGCCCGACGAGAAGGAGTTCGCCACCGTCACCCACGAGCTGGGGCTCCATCCGCTCGCCGCGGAGGACGCCGTCTCCGCACACGAACGGCCCAAGCTGGAGTCCTACCCGGGGATGCTCTTCCTCGTCCTCAAGCCCGTGCTGTACGACCACGCGACCGACGACCTGAGCACGTACGAGATCGCGGTCTTCCTCGGCGACTCCTACGTGCTCACCGTCCGCCACGGCGCCGCCAACCCGCTCGGCGAGGTGCGCCGGCGGCTGGAGCAGGCGCCGCCGGTCCTGCGGCACGGCCCCACCGCGGTGATGTACGCGGTCTGCGACGCGGTCGTCGACAACTACCTCGCGGTCGCCGACGACATGCACATCGACCTGGAGGAGCTGGAGGCGGAGGTCTTCGACCCGGACTCCCCCAAGTCGCGCCGGACGGTCACGCGGATCTACCACTTCAAGCGCCAGACCCTGGAGTTCCGGCGCGCCGCCGCCCCGCTGGCCGATCCCATGCGGCGGCTGGCGAACGGCGGCGTGCCGTTCGTCCACGAGGACGACCAGCCCTTCTTCCGCGACGTCAGCGACCACCTCACCCGGGTCATCGAGCACGTGGAGGGCATCGACCGGCTGCTCAGCGACATCCTCAGCGCGCAGCTGGCCCAGATGGGTGTCCAGCAGAACGACGACATGCGCAAGATCTCCGCGTACGCGGCCATGGCGGCGGTGCCGACGCTGATCGGCGCGGTGTACGGGATGAACTTCGACCACATGCCGGAGCTGCACTGGGAGTTCGGCTATCCGCTGGTGCTGCTGGTGATGGGGCTGGCGGTGTTCGGCCTCTACCGGCTCTTCAAGCGCAACAAGTGGCTCTGATCCGGCGCCGGCCGCTCCCCGCGGGGCCGTACGCCCCGGCAGGCACTCAGGCCGCGTGCGCCGCCGGCGGGACCGCGCCGCCCAGGGCGTCGAGCCGCTCGGGCATCCGCAGGGTCACCATCCGCCGCCAGCCCAGCGACCGCTCGTACGCGTAGACGCCGTTGACCCCGGCGGCGAGCACCGCCGCCTTCTGCCGGGGCCAGCCCAGCAGCCGCCCCATGCGCGCGGTCACCGCGTGGCTGACGTCGCGGTAGACGGCGATCTCCGCGAGCGCCGCCTCGCGCAGCACCCGCTGGATCGTACGGCCGTGGCCCGCCCGCGCCAGGCGCAGCAGCTCCTCGTTGCAGTAGGCGAGGTGGTTGTCCTCGTCGGCCGAGATCATCCGTACCGCGCGGCCCACCTCGGGATGGTCGCCGAAGTGCTTCAGCAGCATCCCCATCTGCTCGGAGGCGCGCTGCTCGGTGACCCGGCTGTGCGCCAGGTAGACGATGACGTCCCGCTCGGTGAGGCGGTCGCTGCCCCGCAGCCTGGTGTGCGGCAGCCCGATGCCGATGCCCTCCAGGATCATCGTATAGTCGGTCTCCTTGGGCACCGTCACGGGCTCCAGTCCGCGCTTCTTCAGCAGCGCGGTGAAGATCCGGCCGTGCTTGTCCTCGTCCGCGCCGTGCCGGGCCACCTTCGGCGCCAGTTCCCGGTAGGAGTCCGGCACCAGTGCCGCGATCCGGGCGTTCTCCCAGCCGCCCTGCGCCTCGCCGGCGGCGGCGATGGAGCAGAACAGCCGGAAGGACTCGTCGTTGTCGAGGATCTCCCCGTACAGGGACTTGGGTGAGAGCATCGGTCCACCTCCGCTGCGGTGACATTCGCGTTCGAGTCAATGACGCGGCGCGGCGTCCCGCAACAGGAGGCGCGCCGGGCCTGCGCAAGCCGCCCGGCGCCGCCGGTTCACGCCAGCCCGGCGCGCTCCAGCGCCTCGGCGCCCGCCCGGACCCCGGCCAGGCGCTCCTCCAGGGTGAAGCCCGCGGGCGCCAGCGACAGCGTGGTCACCCCGACCTGGGCGTAGGCCTGCATGCGGTCGGCGATCCGCTCGACGGGGCCGAGCAGCGAGGTGGAGTCGATCAGCTCGCGCGGCACGGCGGCCGCGGCGCCGTCCTTGTCGCCGGCCAGGTAGCGCTCCTGGATCTCGGCGGCCTCCTTCTCGTAGCCCATGCGCTGCGCGAGCCTGTTGTAGAAGTTCTGCTTGCGGCTGCCCATCCCGCCGACGTACAGCGCGGTGTACGGGCGGAACATGTCGGCCAGCGCCGCCGGGTCGTCGCCCACGGCCAGCGACACGGTGGGGACGACGTCGAAGCCGGCGAGGGTCTTGCCGGCGAGGGCGCGGCCGGTGCGCAGCGGGGTGAGGGTGGTCTCCTCGGCGTGCGCGGGGTCGAAGAAGAGGACCAGGGCGCCGTCGGCGATCTCGCCGGTCTGCTCCAGGTTCTTCGGGCCGATGGCGGCGATGTAGAGCGGGATGCGCTCGCGGACGGGGTGCACGGTGAGCTTGATGGGCTTGCCGGGGCCGTCGGGCAGCGGCAGCGTCCAGTGCTCGCCCTGGTGGCTGAGGCGCTCGCGGGCCAGCGCCTTGTAGACGATCTCGACGTACTCGCGGGTACGGGCGAGCGGCCGGTCGAAGCGCACCCCGTACCAGCCCTCGGAGACCTGCGGTCCGGAGACGCCCAGGCCCAGGCGGAAGCGGCCGCCGGTGAGGGTGTCGAGGGTGGCGGCGGTCATCGCCGTCATCGCCGGGGTGCGGGCCGGGATCTGGAAGATCGCGGAGCCGACGTCGATCCGCTCGGTCCGGGCGCCGACCCAGGCCAGGACGGTCGCGGCGTCGGAGCCGTAGGCCTCCGCCGCCCAGCAGACGTCGTAGCCGAGCCGGTCGGCCTCCTGGGCGACGGCGAGGTTGTCCGCGTCCATCCCGGCGCCCCAGTAGCCGAGGTTGATTCCGAGCCGCATCCCGCTCCCCTTACCAGTGGGTAATGTCGTCCTGGGTCGGACTCTAGCGTTCGGATCGCACGTACGGCAGTGCGAGGCGGGACGGGCTGCCAAGGGCGCCTTCGCGGGCCCGGCGGCCGGGGTTGTCCACAGGGGGACGCGGCGGGCCGCCGCGCACCACTAATCTCACGGGGCATGGAGCTCAGGCATCTCGGCCGCAGTGGCCTTCGCGTCTCCCGTATCGGGCTCGGCACCCTCACCTGGGGCCGCGATACGGGGGAGGATGACGCCGCCGCGCAGTTGAAGACCTTCTGGGAGAGCGGCGGCACCCTGGTCGACACCGCCGACGTCTACGCGGACGGCGGCGCGGAGTACGTGCTGGGGCGGCTGCTCGGCTCCCTGGTGCCGCGGCGGGATGTGGTGGTCTGCACGAAGGCGGGCAGCGTCGCGGACCCGGAGCGGCGCGTCGACTGCTCGCGCGGCCATCTCCTCGCGGCGCTGGACGCCTCCCTGGAGCGGCTGGGGACGGAGTACGTGGACCTCTGGCAGGTCCACGCCTTCGATCCGTACACCCCGCTGGACGAGACGATGCAGGCGCTGGACCTCGCGGTGAGCAGCGGGCGGGCCCGCTATGCGGGGGTCAGCGGCTTCTGCGGCTGGCAGCTGGCCAAGGCGGCGACCTGGCAGCTGGCCCAGCCGGTGGGGCGCACCCGGCTGGCCGGGACGCAGCTGGAGTACTCGCTGCTGCAGCGGGGGGTCGAGCGCGAGGTGCTGCCGGCCGTGCTGGATCTGGGGCTGGGGCTGCTGCCCTCCTCGCCGCTGGGGCGCGGAGTGCTCACCGGCAAGTACCGCGACGCGGTCCCGGCCGGTTCGCGCGGGGCGACGGAGCATCTGGCGCCGTTCGTGGCGCCGTACCTGGACGAGCCGGCGAGCCGGGTGGTGGACGCGGTGGCGACGGCGGCCGACGGGCTGGCGGTCTCGCCGCTGCAGGTGGCGCTGGCCTGGGTGCGCGACAGACCGGGGGTGGCCGCGCCGGTGGTCGGCGCGCGCACAGCCGACCAGCTGGCGGAGGCGTTGTCAGTGGAGGCCCTTACGCTTCCAGACGAGATCCGCCGCGCGCTGGACGATGTCTCGGCGCCGCTGCACCGCTATCCGGACCATGACTGGAGCACCTTGTGAGTGACGCAGGCGCCCTCGCCGACAGCGACCCCGGGACTGCCGGGGGCGCCGATGCCGCCGTGCCCGAGGAGCGGGCCGCGGAGCCCGCCCGGGGGGCCGTGGAGGCTGCCGGTGACGCGGCCGCCGGGGCGGCTCAGGACTCGGAGGCGGTGGAGGAGCGCGCGGAGCCGGAGCGCGTGGAGCCGGGTGCCGGCGCGGTCGCGGGGAAGGCCCGGGCGGCGGTGCCGGTCGAGGCGGGGCAGGCGCTGAGCGGCGACGCGGCCCAACTGCTCGCCGCTGTGCGGGCGGTGGAGAAGGGCGAGCGCCCGGCCTCCTCGTTCTACGCGCAGGCGCCCAGGCCCGCGCGGCGCGCCCCGGCGCCCCGGACTGCCCCTCCCCCATCCGGCGGCTCACCCGTCGCCGGGGCCGTCGCGCCGGGTGAGCCGGACGCCGCGGCGGTGGCAGCGGTCCGCGAGGTGCTGGCGGCCGGGGGCGCCCCGGAGGCGCTGGCGGCGCGGGCGGTCGAGGTGCTGGGCGAGGGCGCGGCGGACGCCCTGCGCGCCGACCCCTGGCAGCTGCTCGCCGTGCCCGGCGTCATGCCGGCCCAGGCCGACGGCTTCGCCCGCGCGCTGCTGGGCGCCGGGTGCGGCCCCGAGGACCCGCGCCGCACGCTGGCGCTGGCGGGTTGGCTGCTGGAGCAGGCGGCCCGCCGGGGGCACACCGTGCTGGAGAGCGCGGTGCTGGCCAAGGCCCTGGCCCAGTACGGGGTGGCGGACGCCGACGCCGCGTTGGAGGCCGCGGTCGGCGAGGGCGCGGCGCTGGTCTTCCACGAGCCGCTGGGTCCGCCGGCGGCGGAGGGCGAGGAGCCGCCGGTGCGGGTCCTGCTGGGGCTGGAGCGCTACGCCCTGGCGGAGGAGAGCCTGGCGGAGGGCGTCGCCCGGCTGCGTACGACGTTCGGGGAGCGGGAAGATCCGGCGGACGGCGGCGCCGCGGCCTGGGAGCGGGTGGCGGAGGCGGCGCCCGGTCCCTCGGCGGCCGAGCTGGTCCGGGCCGCCTCGCAGAGCGGTCTCGTGCTGCACGTGGGCGGTGAGGCCGCCCGGGCCGAGCCCGCGGCGCTGGTCGCCGCGGCGCTGCGGCTCGGCCTGCGCGCCTGCCTCGCGGCGTACACGGCGGACGGCCGCCGGCGCGCGGCGGCGCTGCTGGCGGCCGCGGCCCCCGGGGCCGCGGTTGCGGGGGGCCGGCCTGGCTCCGGCGGCGCCCAGGGGCCCTCCGCGGGCACCGTGGCGGGCGCGGGGGGCCC